>JACIWJ010000016.1 GCA_014361015.1 Candidatus Bipolaricaulota bacterium
ATCGACCTCAAACCCCGAGGGGCTGATCGTGGTGAGGAACCGCTCCAGGAACGTGAACTTGTTCTTGTGCATCCCGTCTCCTTCCCATCGCAGGATGGAGGAGTCTACCACGCGGGGGGCGAACGCTCCGAGTGGAGGTAGGAACGCAGTCCTTTGGCCCCGGGGCCCGGCGCGGTATACTGCGGCCCGGAGGGCTTCCCGAGTCCCTCGATGGGGGTGAGAGCGGGGTAGAGCCAGGGCACGTGCATGGGCGCGGGGGAGGGTTGCCAATCGGAAACGGCAGTTGGGGAATTACTCGGAGGTGACCGACATGAAGCGAGGCGCGTGGGTGCTGGTGGCCGTGCTGGTCGCGGGCGTGGTTGCGGTGGCGCAGAGTCCGGTCACGATCACGTTCTGGACGCATGAAGATCCGAATCGGACGCCCCTGGAGGAGGCGTACATCCGGGGATTTCAGGCGATGTACCCTCACGTCACGATCGAGCGTGTGACCTACCCTTCAGCGAAGATCGCTGAGGTTCTGTTGACGGCGTTCGCCGCGCGGCGGGGGCCGGACATCTTCAACCTGGAGATCAACGACGCCTATCCCTACCTCGAGCTCGGGCGGGTTGCCCCGCTCAAGCCGGAATGGGTGTGCTACGACAGCGTGGAGTCGATCCTCGGGGCGTACCTCGAGGGGACGCTCGACGCCGTGTACCGGGACGGCAAGCTGTACGGGCTACCCCTGGAACTCACGATCTGGTCCGTGTTTGTGAACAAGAAGTACTTCCGCGAGGTCGGGCTGGACCCGGACCGGGACTACCCCCGGACTTGGGAGCAGATGATGGCTGTGTCTGAGCAGCTCGTGATCCGGGATGGGGAGATCCTCAAGCGCCGCGGGTTTGACTTCCGTTACCCGTACTACCTGGAGTGGTTGCTGCCAATGGTGGAGCAGATGGGCGGGGCGTTCCTCAGCCCGGACGGCCAGACGGCGATCGTCAACGATGACGCTTGGCTGCACGTGCTCCGGTTCATGCAACAGTGGGGCCCGTCCGGAAAGAACCTCGGGTCGCCGACCTACACCGCGGCCCGAAAGCTCTTCAACTACGATCGCAACGAGGTCGCGATGTGCCTCACCGGCTTCTATCAGATCGCCCGGATCCGTGCAGACAACGAAGCGTTCTACGAGAGCGGGGAGTGGATGGTCATTCCGTTCCCGGTGTTTGAGGGTGCGGTCAGGGACGTGGCTGCCCACTACTACGGGCACTACTACATGGTGAACGCGGAGAGCTCGCCCGAGACGCAGGAGTGGGCGTGGCGGTTCATCGCCTACATGCTGTCTCACCCCGAGGAGTACCTCCTCCAGGTCGGGCTCATCCAGCCGCGCAAGGACCTTCTAGCTTCGGAGGCGTACGCGTCGGTCCCGTACGGGGACGTGTTCGCTGGGGACATGGCCCGGTCGAGCCTCGTGCAGCTGCACGTCGCGAATCCGGAGTTCAAGCAGCTTCTCGACGATGCGGTCAAGGCCGTGATGCTGTCGGGGGTGACGCCGGAGGAAGCGTTGGCCACGCTCAAGCAGAGGGCGAACGAGGTCCTGGAGGAGTACAGGTAACCCGCGGCGGCACCATGCCGAAGCGAGCGGATGACGAGGGCCCGATCGATGGGGCATCGGGCCCTCGTGTTCTCTAGGAAAGGAGCGGGGGGAGCGTGCGGCGGAAGCGGGGAAGCAAGGGAATCCTCGCTCGTCGAGGGCGGTGGGGGTGGGCGTTCGTCCTGCCCACCCTCGTGTTGCTCGGCCTGTTCAGCGTGTACCCGGTGGTCAACGCGTTCTACCTGAGCTTCTTCCAGAAGCACCTCCTCTCCAACGCGCCCCCGAAGTTCATCGGGTTCGGGAACTACACGTACCTCTTCCGCTCGCCCACGTTTTGGAACTCGCTCACGGCGACGGCGATCTTCGCCGGCGGGGCGTTCGCGATGCTCGTCGGGATGAGCCTCCTTCTCGCCGTGCTCATCAGCTCGCGCCAGAGGTTCCAGCGGTTCCTGCAGCTTGCGTTCTTCTCACCCGCTGTCGTCTCCACGGTGGTCGCTGCGGCGATCTGGCTCCTCATCTTCGACCCACGGGGGATCGCCAATCAGCTCGTCAACGCCCTCGCTGGCACGCCGGGGGTGGATCACAGGTGGCTCGTCGAGCCGGGGAGGCTCCAGCTGGCGACGATGCTCGTCTACGTGTGGAAGTACGTCGGCTACTTCACGATCATCTTCATCGCCGGGATCGGGACGATCCCACGTTCCCTCTACGAGGCGGCGCGCGTGGACGGGGCGAACGCATGGCAGGTCTTCTCGCGCATCACCTTTCCCCTCCTCAGGCCGACGACCCTGCTCGTGTCCGTGGTGGCGATGATCCAATGTCTGCGCACGTTCAGTACCCAGTACCTGTTCACCCAGGCTGGCTCCCCACGTAGCCCGATCGACGTGATCACGTTGAACGTGTACTACACGGCCGTGCGGACGTTCCAGATCGGGAGGGCGAGCGCGCTGAGCATCATCCTGTTCGCAATCATGCTCTTTCTGAGCTGGCTCCAGTTTCGCGTGGCGCGCTCGGAGGAGGTGAGCTACCTGTGATGGGGCGCCGCGGCCCTGCTCGAGGGCGCTCGCGGGTGGCCACGGTCGCGGTCTGGCTCGTCCTCGGGGTGGTGCTCGCCTACATCCTGGGTCCGCTCGTGTTCATGGTCACCGCGTCCTTCATGCCGGCAATCGAGATCACACGTATTCCGTACCGCTGGATCCCCCAGAGCTTCTACTGGCAGAACTTTTGGCGGGCAATCCGCGGGAACGACGGACGGTTCTACTTCGTTCGCAACATGATCAACTCGGTGGTCGTGGCCACGGTGATCACGTTGAGCACGGTGATCCTGTCCACGATGGCCGGGTACGGGCTCGCCAAGTTCGAGTTCCGGGGCCGGAGGGCGGTGATGCTCCTCATCGTCGCCACGATGATGATCCCGTTCCAGGTGATCATGATTCCCCTCTACCTCATCGCCACGCGAATGGGGATGCAGGACTCCTACGCGGGGCTCATCGTGCCCTTGTTGGTCAACGCGTTCGGGGTGTTCCTGATGCGGCAGTACCTGCTCACTTTCCCCAACGAGATCCTCGATGCGGCGCGGATCGACGGGGCGAGCGAACTCCAGATCCTGCGTCGCATCGTGTTTCCCAGCAGCTGGCCGGCGATGGCGACATTGGCGATCCTCACCTTCCGTTCCCAATGGGACAACCTGATCTGGCCCCTCCTCATTGCCCAGAGCCGCGAGATGCAGACGATCCCCCAGTACATCACCCTGTTCACCGAGGAGAAGTACACGGACGAGGGGGCGATGATGGCCGCGGCAGTGCTCGCCTCGCTGCCGATCGTGATCCTGTTCTTCGGGCTCTCCCGCTACTTCGTCGGGGGGGCGCGCCTGTTCTCAGCGCACAAGGGGTGAGCGGTGAAGCTGGCGATCGTTGATTGGGGCGGGGTTGTCGTGGATCACGCGGACCCCGTACCGGCGATGGCAGAGAGGCTGGGGATGACGGCGGATGCGTTCCGCCAAGTGACGGCGGATGACACCCGCCGCCTCCTGGGGGGACAGATCACCGCCCAGGCGTTCTGGGAGCGGTTCTGGCAGAAGACAGGGCGGCGAGTCGAGGAGGAGCTGTGGGCGAAGGAGTTCCGCCCGGCGCTGAACCCCGCCGTGCTGGCGCTGCTCGCCCGGGTCCGTCGGCGCGTTCGAGTGGTGGCCGGGACGAACACGATGGATCCCCACTGGCCCGCGCTTCAGAGGTCCGGCCTGCCGGCCTTGTTCGACGCGGTGTACGCGTCCCACGTGATGGGTCTCGTGAAACCGGATCCGCAGTTCTTCTTGACGATCCTGCGGGAGGAAAGCTGCGATCCCTCGGAGGCTGTGTTCTTTGACGATGTTCCGGAGAACGTTCGGGCGGCTCAGGGGATCGGGATAACTGCGTTCCAGTTCCGCGATCCGAGTGAGTTGGCACGGACGCTGCGCACGCTGGGGCTCCTGGATGGCGTGCCCTAGCGGAGCTTCCGCGAGGCGCAGCGGGCCCGTCCTCGAATCCTCCTCGGTTGCCCCCGGACTTCGCGTGGCTAGCAAGTGAGGTGGAGGAGGGCACACGTCCGACGGCGGGGGGAGAGGTCGTTGTACGCCTCCACCGCTTCCCCCGTGCGCACGGCGACGAGCTCGATCTTCCGGTGCGAGAGATGCGCTTCCGCCTCCTGCGTCAACCTGAGGAGGCCGGAGAACCCCGTCCCCACGATCACGACTTCGGGAGCGGGAGCGAGGGCCGGTTCGAGGTCCTCCGGGTGGACGCGGTGCCCTTCCCGCCGTCGCCACTCCTGGACCTCCGTCGGGGTGATGACGAGATCGTGCTCGTAGGCGACGCCGTCGACCTCGATCCTCCCAAAGTGATACTTTGCCAGGCGCATCGGCATCACCTCCGCCTCGATCGTAGCAGATGGTGGGGGGAAGGGGAAGGTCAGCGCCGCGGAGCTTCCCGTGGCGGCCCCGGCAGGCGGGCCTCTCCTCCTCGGGGGGGATTTGCCGTGACCGTGTGAAACCGATCCCGGCGCAGCGGTGTATATCTTGCCGTACCCTATAGCCAGCGCTATAGTGGCACCATTCTTTTTCCCGCGAGGGAAGGGGGCGGTTCTCATGAAGAGCACGTCTGCCCGTCTCGTCGCGCTGGTCCTGCTTGTGGGGGGGATTCTTCTCCCCGTCTTCGGCCAGACCACGCACCAACCGTTCCTTCAAGACATCGCGGCCCTGGCCCAAGCCCAGGCCCAGGCCGCGGCGCAAGCCGCGGCCCAAGCCCAGGCGGTGGCCGCGTCCGCCCAGAAGCTCCTCGAGGAACTCAGCGTAGGGACGCTCGTCGATGCGGCAGCGTCCGCGAGCGCCCAAGCCCAGGCTGCGGTCCAGGCGATCGCCCATGCTGCCGCCTCGGCCGATGCGGAGGCGAGGGCACTGGCCGCGGCGTGCGCGGAGGCGGTGGCCCAAGCCAGGGCGAGCGCCGCGGCGTGTGCTGCGGCCCAAGCCGAGGTCGAAGCGAGCGCGAAGGCGTTCGCCACCGCGTGCGCGGAAGCCCAGGCTGAGGCAGGGGCTTCGGCCAGCGCCTGTGCCGCCGCCGATGCTGAGGCCGCGGCCGCCGTGGCGGCGATTGTCAAGGCTTGCGCGGTCGCGGTGGCCGAGGCCGAAGCGGGGGCAGCAGCGTGTGCGGCTTCCGCGGCGGAGGTGAGCGCGCACGCGCGGGCGGTGGCGGAGGCCCTCGCTCAGGCTGAGGCCGAGGCGAACGCCGAGGCCCAAGCCGCGGCTGCCGCGCTTGCGTCGGCGAAGGCTGAAGCTACGGCCTGTGCGGAGGCCGCGGCCGAGGCCTCCTCGCACGCGAAGGCGGTGGCCACGGCCCGCGCCTACGCCGCCGCTCAGGCCGCGACGTCGGCCCAGGCCTACTCCCGGGCCCAGGACACGGCACGGCTCGTGAGCGAACGGATCAGGACCACCGTTCCCTGCGGGTCAGTCGTGACGGAGATCGGGGGGACGATCGACGCCGCGGTGACTGCGGTGGCGCAAGCAAGCGCCGCGGCGGCCGCCGCGGCCCAGGCCGCGGCGCGGGCCGAGGCCTGGGCGTCAGCTCAGGCCCAGGCGGCAGCCGCTGCCCAAGCCCACGCTGAGGCCCAGGCCGAGGCGTGCGCGTTCGCCTATGCCGAGGCTCGCGCCCACGCCCAGGCGGTGGCCCGCGCGCGGGCTCGGGCGGAGGCGGAGGCCCAAGCCGCGGCGAGGGCGATCGCTGTTGCGTTCGCGGCTGCTGAGGCGCAAGCCAAGGCGTGCGCCGCGGCCTACGCCGAAGCGCAGGCGGTGGCGGCCGCCGCGGCCCGGGCCATTGCCCAGGCGAAGGCGGCCGCTGAGGCGGAAGGGACTGCGGCATCAAGCGCGTGCGCGACCGCTGGGGCCGAGGCCCAGGCGATGGCACGCGCGATCGCCACGGCGCAGGCGAGCGCGGAGGCGCATGCCCAGGCCGTGGCCCAAGCGTGTGCCCAGGCCGATGCGCAAGCCCAGGCGATGGCGCGGGCGGTGGCGTCGGCCCGGGCTTCGGCGGAGGCAAGCGCCGCGGCGGCAGCAAGGGCCTCCGCCAGGGCGCAAGGGGCGGCGGACTCGATGTCGGCCGCTGTGGCCCAAGCTGTCGCGGAAGCCCAGGCGCAAGCCCAGGCTGCAGCGAGCGCAGCGGCCACGGCCCAGGCCGAGGCGGCGGCGGTCGCCCAGGCCGTAGCGTCGGCCTCCGCTTCCGCCCAGGCATCGGCCCAGGCGGCGGGGACGGGCGAGGCCTACGCCAGGGCGTACGCCCAGGCCGAGGGGTTCGCGGCGGCGGCGGTGTTGGCAAGGGCCCAGGCGTGCGCCCAGGCGGCGGCCCAGGCCCAGGCAGCAGCCGAAGCGGCAGCGAGCGCGTACGCGCGCGCCGAAGCGGCTGCGGCCTCCGGGGTCCAGGCGGTGGCGGAAGCGGCGGCGGAGGCCCAGGCTGAGGCGATGGCGTGTGCATCAGCCTACGCTCAGGCGGAAGCCGAGGTCGCCACGGGGGTTCAGGTCATGGCGCAGGCGTTGGCCGAAGCGCAGGCGGAGGCGTTCGCCGCGGCGGAGGCCGCCGTATCCGCCTACGCGGAGGCGGTGGCCTGTGTCGACGTCTACGCGAGTGCCCAGGCCGAGGCGTGGGCCCATGCCCATGCCGCCGCGCTCGCCCAGGCTCAGGCCGAGGCTGAGGTCGCGGTGGCCGTCCAGGCCGCGGCGGAGGCGTTCGCCACTGCAGCCGCAGCTGCGTATGCCTCAGCGGCGGCGTTCGCTGGCGCCCAGGCGTCGGCGTTCGCTTGTGTCCAGGCCATCGCGTCCGCGGAGGCCGAAGCCTACGCGGCCGCTCAGGCGTGTGCCCTCGCGGTGGCCAGCGCGGAGGCGAGCGCGACCGCGGTCGCCGAGGCCCGTGTGCGGGCAGCGGCGTTCGCCGAAGCCTGTGCGGAGGCGCGTGCTCAGGCCGAGGCGATGGCCCAGGCGTGCGCCCAGGCCGCGGCAACGGCCTCCACATCGGTCGAGATCGTTCCCAACATCGAAACCTCGGTTCAGACGTTCATCGATCCGGAGTGCCTCCGACCGACTTGTGAGGAGTACGTGCCGACCACTCCGACGGGCTGCCCTCCCACGCAGGAGATGGGATGGGATTTCGGGCAGGTGACAGCGGGGAGCAACGTCAACTCCACGAAGTCGTTCCCCACGAACGTCGCCAGCGCGGTCTCCTCGCTCGGCGTCGTGTCGGCGACGCGGGTCAGTTCTACCCTTCCATCCAGCCTGTCTTTCGATCTCATCCTCGCCCAGCGGCAAGGCCGCCTCTCGGGGACCGTGCCCCGCGAGGGCGGGGAATGGACGGTCGTGTACAACCTCCTCGACCGGAACCAGTGCGTTGTCGTCCGACTCACGATCAGCATCTACACCGCGGCGACCACGACCGGGTGCCCCCCGTTCACCGGACTGAAGTGGGACTTCGGCGAGGTCGCGACTGGCCAGCACCTGCTCACCACAAGGGCCATTCCGAGCGCGGATCTGGCCCGGTTCCGGTCCGCGGGCATCACCCGGGTGACGACGATCGCGTCCAACCTCCCGAGCGGGGCGGCCCTGAACTTGGATCTGAACCAGGGCCTCGGCATCCTAACCGGGACGCTGCCCACGGCCGGGGCGAGCTACGAGGTGTTGTTCGGCCTGTTCGACGCCCGGAACTGTGAGCTGTTCCGCTATTCGGTCTCACTGCGGACCGCTGCGGCTGCGCGGGTCCCTGACCTCACAGTGCAGATCGTGCGGGTCGGGGTGGACAAGGTGTGCGAGAAGGACTACAGCCACCTCGTCACCGTGTACTGGCAGGCAAGTGGCGGCACCGCGCCCATCTACGTGGGACCGATCAGCCTTGTCTACCCCAACGGGACGACGCAGGCCCTCGTCGGGACCTTCCCCGCCTCGGGTTCGGCTGGCATCCGCGCCAACCTCTCTGACGGCGGCACGGTCAAGGTTCGTGTCCAGGCCAACGACTCGGCGGGGAGGACCCAGACCGCGGAGCGGACCGTCGACCTCGAAGCCTGCGCCCCGATAGGGACCATCATCGGGCCGATCATCGTCCGTCCGTTGGGGTACACCCTCGAGGTGTACGCGCGGCGGCAAGTGATGCAGACGCCGGGGTACGAGGAGCTGAGGGTGCCGGTGCGGGTGATCGGGGAGGAGACGGACCGGGTGACCCCGTTCAGCGGCACCTTCGCGGCGGGTTCAACGGTCACCCTGAGGTTCCCAGCGCGCATCGCCGGCGGAGCGTACGGCCGGGGTCCCCTCTACTACGAGGAGTGGGTGGGAGACGCCACGTCCCCCACCCGGAAGAACGGGACGTGGGACGCGCGGCGGGAGTACTACTCGATCACCGTGACGATGAGCGCCAAGGTGAAGATCATCGTCTGGTACGGGGACATCATCGGGTAGCTTCGGGCGCGGAATCCATCGGGGGGCGGGCGTCTGCCCGCCCCTTTCATTTCCTTCGCACGCGCACCCGGCCGGCTGCCTCGTCCTCCTGCAGCCGCGCTTCCAGGTCATCCCGTGCCTCGACCTCGCCGCGGAGGTGGGCGCGGAAGAAGAGGACAAGATAGCCGTGGGCCATCGTTCGGGCGAGCGCGGGATCGTCCCCCGGGACGCATACGGCGCACGCCAGCCCGCAGTTCGGGTCGTCAAGGTAGTCCATGTGGCCCGCCCCAAGCTGGGTGATCTCCCACGCTTGGGAGGTCGCGCTCTCGAACAGGCGCGCGTAGTTGGCGTCGCGGGGTGCGCAGGGCATCCCGAACCGGGCCTCTCCGCCTCGCTCGGCACCGAGGACGAGCTTGGGGACTGTGATCTCGGCCATGCGATCTGCAGCCCGGGGAAAGCGGATGGGGTCGTCGGTCCCCGGTGCGCCTCCGTCCACCGGGTCGAGACCAGCCACCGCACGCACGGTAGGCACCTCTGCGGCGACGAGGAACGAGAGCTTGCCCCCCAGCGAGTGCCCGGCGAGCGCGATCCGTTCGGGATCGAGTGACACGCCCCGTTCGGCCGCGGCAGGGGGAAGCGCCCCCAGGACGAACCGGAGGTCCCCGGCGAGCAGGCGATGGTCCGCCGTGAACAGGTTCACGTCGTAGGTGAGGAGGGCCACCGCGATCCCGTGGGACGCGAGGAGGACTCCGGTGGACCGGTACTCCCGGCCCGAGAGGAGGAACCCCGGGCTGAAGGCGACGAACGGGAACGGTCCGTCTCCCTCAGGGGCGACGAGCACGACCTCCACCCGGCGGCCGTGGCTGGGGTCGACGAGCCTGAACTCGGTCGCTCGCGTTGGGAACGGACCGGGGAGCGGTTGCTCCGCGCCCAGGGCGCCGAGCCCAACGATCATGGCTACGACAACGGCAGATGTGCGCATGGTCTACTCCTTGTGGCGTGCCAACGACGCGATCCGGGCGAGGTACGGCCGGAGGTCGAACTTGGCCGCGAGCCCGCGCCGCGTCATCGGACGAACCTTTCCCCACACCGGCCGCTCCGGGAACGGCCGGTCGTGGAGGCCGAAGCACCACCCGACCCCGGCGTAGCTCGACGGGTCGCGGCCGTCGAGCCCGTAGCGGTTGTTGAGGTGCAGGGCGAGGCGGAACGCGCGCTCCGGGTCGGGCGTCCAGAGGAGGATCTGCTTCCCCCAGTACATCCGGAGGTAGCCGTGGATCGTCCCGGTGCAGCGGAGCTCCTGTTGGGCGGCGTTCCAGACCGGGTCGTCGGTCTGCGCCCCGTCGAGGGCCGCGGGGTCGTAGGTCGCCGGGCGGGGGTCGGCGGCGTGGGCGGCAAGCGTCTCCCGGGCCCAGGCGGGGAGGCCGTCGAACCGGTCGTAGTGGGCGTTGTAGAGGGTGAAGTTCAGGGCGAGCTCCCGCCGCACGACGAGCTCCTCGACGAACGCCTCCGCCCCCGCGCCCCCGGCGGCGCGGACCCGCCACGCCACCTCGACTGGGGAGATCTGGCCGAAGTGGAGGTACGGGCTCAGGCCGGACGTCGCGTTGGCGCTGGGATCGCTCCGCCGATCGGCGTAGCGGGAGAGGCTCTCCTCGAGGAACGACGCGAGCCGCGCCCGAGCGGCGGTCGGGCCCGCGGGGAGGTCGACCGGGGGGACGGACGGATCGAGGTCGAGTCCGTCCAGGAGCCGGTCGTCGTCGAGGTCGAGGCCGGGGATGTCGAGCCCGAGAGACGGGCGGCGGGGGGCGCCCTCGGCGAGGGGCCGGAGGAACCGGTCGAGGAGGGGCACGATCCGCCGCCGGAGGACGGCCGCGCTCCACGCGGCGCGGTCGTAGGCGAGCTCGACGGGGACCACCGCATCGCCCTCGACCTCGATCACTGGGCACGGTGCCCCCGCGGCGACCGCGGCCCGCCACGCCCGGCCGGGGCGGAGGTACCCACGGTCCACGACGACCGCTGCCGCGTCCCGGGCGAGGTCGAGGGCGACCGCCGGTGGGTCGCCGATTCGAACGACGAGCGCGATTCCCCGGTCGCGAAGATCCCGCTCCGTCGCCCGGAGGCCGGCGACCATGAACGCGTACGGCCGGAGGGTCGCCTCGGGGTACTGGGGGGCAAGCGCGAACGCGGCGAGGAGGGGCAGGTCGAGCTCGTCGGCGAGGGACCGGGCGTGCTCGAGGGCCGGGTTCCACCCTGCCCGCTGGGAGGCCTGCATCCAGTAGAGGACGTACCTTCCCGGGCGCAGTGGGCGGGTGTTCCTTACCTGCACCCGTTCTCGCTCTACGGGGGTGTTCATGGGTCGCTCGGTTCTGCCGTCGAGATGAGGCCGTGGCGGGCGAGAAAGGAGGCGACGGCGTCGAGGAACGCCTGGGGGCGCTCCTCGTGGGGAAGGTGTCCACACGCGGCGAGGACAACGAGCTCGGCGTCCGGGACCGTGTTCGCGAGCTCTGCGGCCCGCTGCATGGGGACGATCCGGTCATCGTCGCACGTCACGACCAGGGTTGGGACCCGGATCTCCGCCAGCCGATCGCTCACCCCGGTCGGGCCGGCGGCGAGGGTGAACTCCCACAGCCCGCGGTCCCAGTTCTCCGCGCGGAGGGGGATCTCGTACCCAGCGATCACCTCGGGGGTGAGGAGATGGGGATCGTGCCACGACTGCTGCAGGATGGTGCGGCCTTGATCGCGGATTCTCCTGACGAGGAGGGGCCCCAGGCGGCGCGCCTGGGGTGTGGCGAGGAGGGAACGGAGCCAAGCGGGGAGTCCCCCCCCAGCTCCCACGGCCGGCGCGACGAGGACCAGCGCCGCGACGCGCTCCGGATGGATCAGCGCGGTCAGGAGGGCGATCTCCCCTCCCGCGGAGTGGCCGACGAGCACCGCCTTGTCGATGCCCAGGCTGTCCATCAAGCCGAGGGTGAGGGCGACCTGGCTCTGCGCCGCGTACGGGTTCTCGCCCGTCCAGGCCAGCGGGCGCTCGGTGAGCCCGAACCCCGGCCGATCGAACCCGACCGTCGTCCCCCACTCGGCAAAGGCCGGCACGACCTCGCGCCAGGAGAAGGTGCTCGCGCCGAACCCGTGGAGGAGGACGAACCCCGGCTTCCCGGACCCGGCCGTCTTGTAGTGGACCTGAACACCGTTCAGGCGGACGAACCGGCTGTTGGGATCGGCGAGTTCCTCCGGCGGGACCGTCTCGCGAAGGGGAGGAAGGGGCACCACGAGCGGGGCGACCGCGAGGAAGACGACCAGCAACCCGACGGCGATCCCTACGGCGGCCATCAGCCGGCCTCCGCCACCAGTCGGGGATCGCCCCGGGCGAGGGCGAGCGCACGGAGGGCGCTCCGTTCCTTGTCCTTGACCTCGAGCATGAGGTCGAAGTCGTGGGGGCGGCTCCCCGCGAGGAACCGGGCGAAGTCCCCCTCGTCGAGGGTCTGGGCGTGGCGGCCCGGGCGGCCGCTAGGGAGGGGTGACGAGTAGTCGACGAGTGGGAGCCCGTCCTCCCGCCCCCAGGTCTCCGCCTGTGCGGCGAGGGCCTCCCCGAGGGACCGCCCATCCCCGTGCAGGGCGTGGTGGAACGCGTCGAACACGACCGGGAGCCCCGTCATCGCGTGGAGGCCGAGGACGTCGCTGAACGTGTACAGCCGCTCGTCGTTCTCCACGACGAGCCGCTCCCGCACCCCGGGCTCGAGGGCGTCGACCGCGGCCGCAAACCGCTTCACCGCTGCTCTCCTGTCCCCGTACACCCCGCCCCCGTGGATCTGGACCTTCGCCGTCCGGTCGAGCCCGAGGAGGTCGAGGACCTGGGCGTGGTAAGCGAGGTCGGCCCGCGCTGCTTCCGTCACCTCCGGCCGCGGGGAAGAGAGCACTGTGTACTGCCCGGGGTGCATCGAAATCCTCATCCCGGATCGGCGGATGAGGGCCCCGATCTCCGCGAAGCGTGGGGCGAACGCCTCGCCCCACGGAAACCGGTTCTCCGGGTGGGACGCGAGTGGAATGAGATCGGACGTGATGCGAAGGAAGAGAAGCCCGTGCGCCGCGTTCCAGCGCACGATCTCCTCCAGGCAGCGGAGGTTTCCGTCCACCGTGGCGTGGAGCCGGTCCACGGTGAGGGACGCGAGGCGGAACGTGCGGCTCGGGCGGCACGCGAGCCCGAGGTTGATGCATGGGTAACCGATCCTCACGGGGGCTCCCGCCCCTGGCCCGAGTCCGCCGGGGAGAGGAGCGAGGACGGAAACGGGAAGAACAGGCGTTGGTCGGCGAGGTACGCGACGTCGAACCGGACGATCCACGCCCGGAGGACGCCCACCGGGGCCGACAGCGGAACGTGCCCGGCCCGGTACTCGGCGAGGGTCTCCAGGAAGTACGCCCGCTCCCCGGGTGACAGCCCGTCCGTGACGTAGCCGAACGCGTGGAGGAGGGCGTTGGCCGCCGACGGTCGGCGCAGGGGCCGGGCCAGCGCGGCCTGGAACGCCACCCGGTACCGGCGGAAGGCGTCGGGGACCGGAAGGCGTTCCGCGTTGGCCACGATCCGCCCCAGCTCCGCGAGCCGCGCCTGACCGAGCGCCATCAGGAGGAGCTTGTACCAGGCGTGGAACGCGACCAGATCCTTCATGCGTCCGGACGCCTCCGCCTCGCGGAGGGTCGCCAGGGCGAAGATCGCGGTCAGGAATGCCTCGCGGAGGGGGCGGTTCGTGAGGCGACCCTCGTCCTCGGTCGGGAGGTCGGGGAACCGCTCCCGGACCGCGCCTCCGAACATCCCCGCCCGGCGGGCGATCGCCGTCCCCCTCTCGGTCGAGGAGTAGACCTTCGCATCAGCGATCCCGCACGACGGTGAGCGGTTCTTGAGGATGAACCCGTCCACCGGGGGGAGCGAGGAGAGGAATCGCTCGGCGAACCGTCGCATCGGGTCGGTGAAGTCGTTGCCCGTGGCGGGCTGGACGAGGCGGGGCTCCCGCTCCCCGACGAGCCGCAGGGGCTGCCGGGGGGCCGGGAGCCCGATCCCCATCTCCGGGCACACGGTGTGGAACTCGACCTCGCCCTCCAACGCCCGCACCTCGGGCGCGGAGATCGTGCTCCCGTCGTACCGGCAATGGGCGAACCCGAGGCATCGGGAGACGACGACCCGCGGGCGGGCGAAGGTCACCTCTACCCGAGCTCGATCCGCTTCTCCGCTTCCCACAGCCCGTGGATGTTGCAGTACGCCAGCGCGTGCAGCGTGCCCGGTTTTGCCGTTTTGAACGCGAACGTCACCTCGTGGTGCGTATGCACCGGGCCCTGGTTCGGGCCGGCGACGGCCTCCCCGTGGGCGTTGAACTCGAATCGGCCCAGGTCGTAGACGAACTTCTCCCCGTCGGGAGCGAAGTAGGCCCCGATCCAGCGGATGTGGTGCTCGGTCGTGTTCGGATGGGCCGCGGCTTTGCCGAGGCTCACCTTGACCGTGGCCCACTCCCCTGCCTTCACCCGGTCCGGCGCCTCGATCGCCGGAACGTGCTTCTCCGCCCTCCAGTCGGCAGTCTGAATCTTGGCTGCAATGCTCATCCGTACCTCCTAGTCCTTCTGCGTTGCCCGGCGCCCGAGCTCGCGGTCGGCCATGACCAAGCCACGGCCCTCCTTGCCCATCCGCTCCAGAAGCTGGACCGCCTTCATCGTGTGGTCCTCTTCCTCGACCTGCTCCGTGACGAACCACTGGAGCATCGCCGCCGCGGCGTGGTCCTTCTCCGTGTGGGCGAGCTCGACGAGGGCGTGGATGCAACTCGTGATGTGCTGTTCGTGCTTGTAGGCGGCCTGGAACGCGGCGAGGGGCGACGCCCACTTCGCCGTGGGCTCAGCGAGGGAGTGGAGCTTCACCCTTCCCCCGCGCTCCACGACGTGGTCGAACAGGCGCATCGCGTGTCCCAGCTCCTCCTGGGCTTGGACCCGCATCCAACCCGCCATCCCGTCCCAGCCCTCGTGAGCAAAGTACCCCACCATGGACAGGTACAGGTAGGCCGAGCCGAGCTCCTCCTTGATCTGCTCGTTCAGCGCCGCTTCCATCTTTTTCGTGATCATGCGTTCTCCTTGAGCTTCCGATGGCAGAACCACCAGTCGTAGCATTCGACCCCGCCGGCCTTGGCCTCCGCGAGGCGCTTCTTCGCCCCGTCCTCCGTGTCCGGCGGGGGGACGATCCCGTGATCGCCGATGAGCCCGTTCTTCGGCCAATCGGCGGGCAGGGCCACCTTCTCCCTCACCGCGGTCTGGAACGCCCTGAGGAGCCGGACGATCTCGTCCATGTTCCGGCCGATGTTCATCGGGTAGTACACGATCGCCCGCACGATCCCCTGCGGGCAGACCAGGAACACCGCCCGCACCGCGGCCGCCTCCGAGGCACCGGGGTGGATCATCCCGTACAGCTCGGCGATCTTCCCTGTTGTGTCGGCGATGATGGGGAACGGGATCTCCACCTTGAGTTTCTCCGCGATCCACTCCGTCCACTTGATGTGGGAGAACACGTGGTCCACGGAGAGCCCGATGAGCTCGGCCCCCATCCTCTGGAACTCCGGGTAGCGCTGGGCGAACGCCACGAACTCCGTCGTGCAGACGGGCGTGAAGTCCGCCGGATGTGAGAACAGGACGACCCACTTCCCCTGGTAGTCCTTCGGGAACTCGATCTTCCCCCGGGTCGTCTGGGCGACGAACGCGGGGGCGGGATCACCGATCAACGGCATGCGTCTCTCCACTGGAACCTCCTTCAGAACGACTTGAACTTCGCCCGGGGGGCCTGGCAGATCGGGCACCGCTCCGGCGCCTCCCCCTCCACGGTGTGCCCGCAGACGGCGCAGATCTGGATCCGCCCGACCTGCACGTCCTTCCCGGCGAGGGCGCTCTCTCGCGCCTTCGTGTACATCGCGGCGTGGATCTTCTCGGCCTCGAGGGCGTAGTGGGTGGAGCGCATCGCCCCCTTCTCCCCCTGCAGCTCGGCCACAGCGTGGTAGGCGGGGTACATCTCCCCGACCTCGAACGTCTCCCCCCCGATCGCCTCTTGGAGGTTGTCGGGGCTCGTGCGGACCAGTCCCAGTTCTTTCAGGTGGTTCGTGGCGTGGACCTGCTCCGCGTAGGCGATCGCCCGGAACAGGCGGGCGAGGTTCGGCCGCTTCTCCTCCTCCGCCACCTCGGCGAAGATCAGGTACCGCATGTGGGCCTGGGACTCGCCGGCGAAGGCGGCCTTCAGGTTCGCTTCCGTCATCTTCCGCATGTGCTGCCTCCTGTACTCCGTGGGATGAGCTGCCCGACCACGGGGAATCGCTCGACGAACTCCGCTCCGTGGGGAGCCGCCTCCAGTTCAACGGTCAGGTCGCGTCCCGCCTTGTGCAGCGCTTGATGCGATCCCCGCTGCCAGAGAAAGCTTCCTGTGACATCGTAGACGCGACCTGCGTAGCCGATCCACGCCGGACGGCCCTCTTGGCCATCGGCCGCGCGGAGCTCGTCGAGGGTGATCTCCCGCATCCCTACTTCAGAAACTTCGACACGAACGGCGAGGTCTCCCCGCGGCGCATGAAGTGCCCCGACGGGCCCTCGCCGAGGAACTCCGAGAACCACGACTCGTGCTCGATCTCCTCGTTCAGGATCGCCAACGCGAGGTCGTAGGTCCGGTGGTCCTTGCCGGCGGTCATGTTGCAGATGTGGGTGTAGCCGCGCACCGCGCACCGCTCGGCTTCGACGAGCATCTGGAGCATCGCCCGGATGTCCCGCGGGTCCTCGGGCAGGCGTGCTGGGGGACAGGCCGACGTGTCGTGAAAGGCCTTCATGCACTCCGGCAACTTCCCCCCGAGCTCGTAGATGCGGGGCACGAGCGCCTCGAAGTGGTTGCGATCCTCGATCCGCGCGACCTCGGCGATCTCCTTGATCCCCTCCCCGTCGAGACCGATGAGGTTCACCCGCAGGATCGTGTAGTAGTAGTAGGTTGTCAGCTCCGCGGCCGCATTCTTCACCAAGAGTTCCAGGAGCTGATCGACGTTGACTCCTGCCTTCTCCACCATCTCCCGTGCTACCTTGGCCATGCTTTCTCCTCCTTGGGATTCGAGCAAGCCGAGCAGGTCCCGAAGAACGTGACCTCGTGCCCGGAGACCTGGAATCCTGTCTGGTGCAGGAGGAGGTCGAGCCCGTCTTGGTACGGGATGTCAGCGTCGTAGACCCGATCGCACTGTGTGCACACGAAGTGGTAGTGGGCGCTCGGGACCGGGTCGAACCGATCCGCTCCCAGGCCGCGTACCTCGGCCACCAGTCCATCCTCGGCCAACGTCCGCAGGGCGCGGTACACCGTGGCGAGGCTGGTCCGGCTTCCCTGTTCGCGGAGGGTGCGATACAGCTCCTCCGCCGTCGGGTGGTCGGTGCGGCCTTGGATCACGTCCAGGACTTCCCGTTGTTTGGCGGTCAACCCGCGCTTGCTCATGATTGTGATTCGCATTATAGCAGAGGCGGCCGTCCCGTCAACCGCCAAGGCGCGATCAGGCCGTTGAGGCCCGAGACAGCGTAAAGTGGAAGCAGGCCCCGCTGCCGGGTTGGTTCTCGGCCCAGATCCTTCCGCCGTGGGCCTCCACAATCGCCTTGGCCACCGATAGGCCGAGGCCGGTCCCCGTCGAGATCGCGCGCGCCGCTCGCCCACGGTAGAACCGCTCGAAGAGGTGGGGGGCATCCTCGGGGTCGATTCCGGGCCCGCTGTCGCACACGCTCACCCGGATCGTGGAGTCTCGCTCAGCGCGGGCGGCCACGTGGATCTCCCCCCCAGCGGGGGTGTGGCGGAGGGCGTTGGCGAGCAGGTTGAGGAGCACCTGCTGGATCCGCTGGCGGTCGCCGAGCGCGGGGGGGAGGTCCGGGGGGAGGTCGAGGAAGAGGCGGATGCCCCCGTCCTCGATCTGGGGGCCGATCATCGCCGCAATATCGGCGACGACCCGTTCCAGCGGGAACGGCTCCTGACGGAGGGAGAGGCGGCCCATGTCGGCCAGGGCCAGCTGCTGGAGGTCATCGATGAGCCGGGCCGTGAGGTGGATCTTGTCGGCGAGCGCGGACAGGTTCTCCGGCGTGGGCTCGAGCACCCCGTCGGCGAACCCCTCCACCGCCGTGCGCAGGACGGTGATCGGAGTCCGCAGCTCGTGGGCGACATCGGCGATCAGCTGTCGCTTGGAGCGCTCGGCCCTCTCCAAGCTCTCGGCCATCGCGTTGAACGACCGGGCGAGCCGGCCCAGCTCGTCCTGGCCTGTCTCCTTCACCCGGGCGCTGAGGTCGCCCGCGGCGATGCGGTGCGCCGCTCCCGCCAGGTTGCGCAGGGGCCCGGTGAAGTGACGGACGAGGAGCAGGGCGAGGATCAAGGCGACTCCCGCCACAACCGCCGCTGCGATCCCGAGTGAGCGATCCACCGTCCGGAGGAACGCCGTGTAGAGGGGATGGGGCGGGGCGTCCTCAATGGGGACGACGGTCCATTGCGTCCCGTCGGGCAGTTCGATCTGGGTCCCCCGCGCCACCTCGGTTGGGGAGAGGACCTGCCCCACAAGGGAGGGGTCCTGGGCGAGGACGATTTCCCCTTGAGGGCTCACGAGGAGGAATGCGGGCGAACGCGGGATCCCCTCGAGGAACCGCCCGATCCCGGCGAGATCCCCCCTATGGCCAGGGTAACGGATGATGAGCGTCCGCACCCATTGATCGTAGGCCCGCCCCTCGCGCTGGGCCAAGTCGGCAAACGCCCGGTTGATGGAGATCCGCACGAGGGTCAGGCCGAGCGTGGTCACGAGGAGGACCACCCCGAGGAGCACCACCACGAGCTTCGTCTGAAACGAGATCCTCCTAGGGAATCGCATCGCCTGTCTCCGTGGCCAGCTTGTACCCCACCCCATACACGGTCACGATCCGGGTGGGACTGTCCGGCACCGGTTCGATCTTCTTCCGCAGGCGCTTGATGTGGGAATCGATCGCGCGCTCGAACGAGGTCGAGGCAGGGCCGCGCACGGCATCCAGCAGCTCCAGGCGCGTGAACGCGCGCCCGGGATGCTGGACGAGGAATGCCAGCAGGTCGAACTCGAGCGCCGTTAGCTCCACCGCCTTCCCGTCGACCCAGGCCTCGCGACGTTCGACGTCCATCCGGATCCCCGCTGCTTCCACCACCCTCCGCTCGCTTGACCCGCTCTCCGCGCGCCGGAACACGGCCCGCACCCGCGCTTCCAGTTCGCGGGCGCTGAACGGCTTCACCACGTAGTCGTCCGCTCCCAGTTCCAGCCCCAGCACGCGGTCCTCTTCGGTGGACCGAGCGGTGAGCATGATGATGGGCACGGCCGATGACCTCCGAATCTCGCGGGCGACCTCGAGACCGTCCATCTCGGGGAGCATGAGGTCGAGGACGATGAGATCAGGCGGGCGGGCGCGGAACTCGGCGAGGGCCTCCTCGCCCGTCGCGGCGACCGTCACCGCGAACCCCGCTCGCTCGAGGTACCCCCGCACGAGGTTGCGCACCCACGGGTCATCGTCCACGAGAAGGATCCTCTTTGGCGGCACGCTCTTCCCGAGTCTAGCCTCGATCGGCTCTCTCGCCCAATGGTGGGCGTGGCGATGAAGACCCTGCGGCACGGTTGTGGCAGGACCGAGGATGACGGGGGATCGTGCGTTCTCCACACCCTCTCCACGATCCTGCCACAACGGGGCCGTGGCTCTTCCACACTCGGCCGACACTGTGGCCGTGCTGAAGTGGTTGCAGAACAGGAGGGGAGCTTGATGGTGCGAATCGGTTGGCGAAGCGGGGTTGCGCGTGGACTGGCGCTGGCGTTGGTCGCGGTTCTCGTGGGCCAGGGGACGGCGTTCGCCCAGGCGGGCACAGCGATGCGGACGTTCGTCCAGCGTTCGTTCGGACTGGGGCTGATGAACTACCCCGGGGGGACGACGAAGGTCGTCTACGAGATCTGGCAGGCTGGCCAGACCAACCCCCATTTGTACACCCTCGAGGTGATTCAGAGCGGGGACCGGTACGATGTCATCGAGAGCACAACGTTGTTCGATGTCGTCCTGGGCCAGGTCGCGATCGGGTTCGGCCCGTCCGGGGCCGCGGCCGCGATGGCGGCCCGCTTCGAGCGGTTCCGCGGAGGGAACATCGACCTCAGTCCGCTGCAGGTCCTCGAGGAACGTGGGGTGGTCGTCGAGCCGAACCAGAGCTACTACCTTCCCGACGGCGCGAGGCTCGTGACCGGGGATCCGAGCGTCATCGCGGGGATCGACGTGGTGATCGGGGTCTACGTCCACCCGGGGTTCCCCGGGCAGAGGGTCGAGATGGCGTTCACGAAGCCCGAGATCAGCGGGCTGCTCCCGTTCCCGCCCCTGAGCGTGACCGAGGCGAGCGGCGAGATCCGGAGCAAGGTCATCCTCGTCGAGTTCAGCCACACCCCGTGACCCCGGACACCCTGATCGAGGTCTCCGGGCTCGCCCGGGACTACCGCCTCGGCCGCAGCACCGTCCCCGCGCTGCGGGGTGTGGATCTCCGGATCGCCGAAGGCGAGTTCGTGGCCATCATGGGCCCGTCGGGCTCGGGCAAGAGCACCCTCCTCCACCTCCTGGGAGGGTTGGACGTCCCCGACGGGGGACACGTCGCGTACCGTGGGCTCGCGATCTCCCGCCAGTCGCGCGATGCCCTCGCCGAGTTCAGGAGCCGGAAGGTGGGGTTCGTGTTCCAGATGTTCAACCTCATCCCCACGCTCACGGCACTGGGCAACGTCGAGCTACCCCTTGCCTACCAAGGCGTGCCCCGCCGCGACCGCCACCGCCGGGCTCGGGAGATGCTGGACAGCGTGGGTCTCGCCGACCGGGGTCACCACCGGCCGACCGAGCTCTCGGGGGGAGAGCAGCAACGGGTCGCGATCGCGCGGGCGCTCGTCACCGGCCCGGAGGTGCTCCTGTGCGATGAGCCGACGGGGAACCTCGACTCGGCCTCCGGACAGCAGATCATGGGCCTCCTCGCCGAGCTCAACCGGGAGCGGCGAATCACGGTGATCCTCGTCACCCATGAGCCCGAGATCGCCGCATTCGCCCGGCGTTGCGTCCTGATGCGGGATGGACAGGTCGTGTCGGACACCGGAGACGGACACGGGGGGGGCCGATGATCTGGGATCACCTGTTGTGGTCCGTCCACAACCTTCGCACCCGACCTGCCCGGGCCGGGCTGACCGTGCTCGGGGTGGTGGTCGGGGTGGCCGCGGTGGTCGCCCTCGTCTCCATCGGTCAGGGCCTGCAGCGGTCCGTCCACGAGGAGTTCCGGGCCATTGGCTACAACACGGTGGTGGTGACTCCCGGGCTGGCCTCCGGCGACGCGGGGTCTGACGCCCTGGCGCTCGAGGCGTTGGTGGGGCGGTTCATCCAGGCCCAACCCGAGGCCACGGGCGGGCGGGCCGCGCCGTTCCGCGAAGCGGTTCGGCGCCCGGTGTCCTCCGCCCTGGACGAGGTCCGCGCCTTGCCGGAGGTGGCCCGGGCCGGGGTGATCCGCACCGAGATCGCGTTCGTCACCTCGGCTGGGATGGCCGGCCTGGGCGTCCTCCACGTGACCGGCGTGAGCTCCGGGATCTTCGAGGACTTCCCTGGCTACTTTCCGGGGTTCGCGGTTGCCGAAGGGCGGTGCTTCCGCTCCCCAGACGAGCTGTCGCTCGTCCTCGGGGCGGACGTCGCTCGCGATCTCGGGGCGTCCGTCGGAAGCGTCGTTCGGGTGGAGGATCAGGAGTTCACGGTGGTTGGGATCCTCGCCCGGACGACCACCGGCGGGGTGGGGGTCACGTTCGGCAACCTGAACCTCGCGCTGTTCGCGCCGATCGAAACGGTGGCGCTTCTGTACGGGAACCCCGATCGGATCAGCCTCGGGCTGGTGGAGGCGCGCCCGGGAGAGGACGTGAACGGAGTTGCCGCCGCGGTGCGCACGGTGTTCGCCCGGAGCGGGATCCCCGTGACCGCGGTGTCGACGAAGGAACTCAGCGCGCGGATCACCGCGGTGCTCGGCGACCTGCAGACCACGCTGGCGGCGATCGCCGCGGTGGCCCTGCTCGCGGGAGGGATTGGGGTCATGAACACGATGTACACCTCGGTTCTGGAGCGGACCCGACACATCGGGATCATGAAGGCGGTGGGCGCCAAGGACCGCCACGTCTTGGGGTTGTTCCTCGTGGAGTCCGGTCTCCTCGGGCTCCTGGGCGGGGCGATCGGGACCCTGGCCGGGGCGGTGATGAGCGGGGTTGCCGCCGCCGGCGTGGGGCGGACGCTGCAGGGAGCGAGCGAGCTCACGTCGCTCGCGGGAGGCATCCTCCCCCGCTTCGAGCCGTGGCTCATCCTCGCCGCGTTGGGGGGATCGGCCCTGCTGGGGGCGGTGGCCGGGGCACTCCCCGCGCTGCGGGCGGCGCGGCTCCGTCCAGTGGAGGCGTTGCGCCATGCGTAGCGTGGGGTCGGCGAGGAGCCGTCGGTGGTGGGGCCTTGCCCTCCTGGGGGTCGCGTTGGGCTGCGCTGTCGTGACGGGAGTGGGAGCGGGAAGGTCATTTGGCAGCCTGACCAGCCGGCTTGTGCTCACCCCGCTGGCCACGACCTCCGAGGCCGCGTTCCAGCTGAGCTACTTCACCGGGCTCGTGGCCGAGCTGCCGAGCTCGTCCCTGTCCTCGATCCCGGGCCTGGCCGAGAACACCCTCGTCGCGACGGGATCAGGGTTCCAGATCGTGGTGCCCTCGCCGGCGCCGACCGCGTTCGTCCAGCTGTTCGGCTACCTCAAAGAGGACATCGTGATCGATTGGCCGGTCGGGGTGGCGGGCGGGGTGTCGGAGCTCGCGTTCTCCTGGGATGGGCGGCGGCACTACCTGTGGGCGTGCGGGTGGGTCCACTACGCCGGGGTCGCGCTGAACCTCAAGCTGTCGGTGGGCCGGGCCGATGCTGCGGTGGGGTCGGGCATGGAACTTGGGTTCTCGGGAACGACCCTCTGGGGCCTGGCGCTGAGCATCACGTCGCAGTTCGGACTGACCACCGATCGGGGCGCGTTGGTCCGGGCCGTTTCCCTCGGCCAGGTGGGCGGGGAGATGTTCGACTACCGGGGCACCACGCTCGCCGCGGGGGTGTTCTCCCTGTGCTGCCTCAGCCTGGACGCGACCGTGCAACTGACGAAGGCGGGGTTCGAATCCGCTCGCATCGCGACGGCCTACACGTTCACGCTGGCCGAGGCGTGGATCACCGCAGCCGCCACGCTCGTGTTCACGGCCGCGGACCGCGAGCTGCGGGTCACCCCGCGGCTCATCCTCCCCGGGACAGGGTCGGAGATCTACCTCTCCTGCAGTTTGGTTCCGTCGACCCTGAGTTCGACCAGTCCTGCGATCACGGGGATCCGACTGGACGAGGTGGGGCTCAGCGGAGTCCCTTTGGGGGGCGTCACTGTGAGCAGCAGGTACTCGTTTGCGGGGAACGTCTACCGCGGTTCGCTGCCGGGCCTCCCTCGCTACGACCTTGTGGTGTCGCTGCGCCACGCGGCACTCGAAACCGAACTGGCTCTCGATCTGTACTTCGCTGCCGAGGGGGCGTACCCGTTCGGTCTGGGGCTGGTGACGTTCCAAGGTCACGTCTCCCTGGGGGGGGACTTCCGACTCGTCCTTGGCCTGGACGCGACGACCGACATGGGTTGGCAGCAACTCGCGGTTGAGCTGATGTACACGTTCAACCTGTACGGGCTGTAGGCCCTCGTCCGCCGGGCCTGAACCGGGCCCGTGCGTCGGAGGGGTATACTTCCCCGGCATGGAGCTGACCCCGGTGATGCGGCAGTACCAGGCGCTCAAGGCGCGGCACCCGGAAGCGATCCTGTTCTTCCAGCTCGGGGATTTCTACGAGACGTTCCTTGACGATGCCGAGGTCGTGGCCCGCGAGCTGGAGATCGTCCTCACGAGCCGGGATGGGGTACCGATGGCCGGGGTTCCCGTGCGCAAGGCGGACCTCTACGTCCAGCGGTTGCTCCGCCGGGGGCACAAGGTCGCCCTCGGCCCCCAGCTCGAGCGTCCCGGCCAAGGGAAGCGCCTCCTCAAGCGCGACGTCGTTCGCGTCCTCACCCCGGGGACCGTGATCGAGGACGGGGCCCTCGACGCGGCGACGGACGTCCTGCTCGCCGCGGTGTGGCCGGATGGGGAGAGGCTCGGCGTGGCGTGGGTTGAGGCGGCATCGGGGGAGCTGGGGGCGGAGGAGATCCCGTCCACCCAGTTCCCGGCCCTGGCCGCGCGGTTGCCGGTGGCGGAGTGGGTGTTCCCCGACGGGTGGCGCCCCACTGGGGAGATCGTGGGCACACTCACCGACCGCCCAGCGGCGGACTTCAGCCGCGACCGCCTGGCGGCGCGGTTCCCCGAGGCCCTCCCCGACGCCCCGCGCGCCGCCCGGGCGGCGGGGGCGTTGCTCGCCTACCTCGAGGCGACGGTGGGTGATCTCTCCCACCTCCGCCCCCCCGTGCGGGGGCTCGAGGGCGGGACCCTCGTCCTCGACGCGTTCACCCAGCGGTCGCTCGAGCTCCTGGCCCCGCTCCGCGGCGAAGGAGGGCCCACCCTGTTCTCCTTGCTCGACCGGACGAAGACGGCGATGGGCCGGCGGCTCCTCAAGCGGTGGGTGCTCGCCCCGCTCGCCTCCCGGCCCGCGATCGAGGCTCGGCTCGACGCGGTGGAGGCCCTCCTCCAGTCTGAGCTCGACGGGGCCTTGGTCCCCGCGCTTTCTCGGTGCTGCGACCTCCCCCGCCTGCGGGCACGGGCCGTCACCGGAGGCCTTTCCCCGGTCGACCTCGCCGCGCTTGCCCGCACCCTCGACGCGGCGGCGGAGCTCGCCGGGGCGCTTGCCTCCCTCCCCGCGCCGGTCCCGGAGCGGCTGGCGGCCCTGGCGACCGCGCTCCGGGCCGCACCGGCCGCGCTCGCTGCGGACGTCCAGCGGGCCCTGGCCGATCCACCTCCGCCCTCCCTCGACCTCGGCCCCGTCATCCGCGACGGCTACGACCCGGCCCTCGACGCGCTGCGTGGCGAGGCCGACGTGGTGCGGGGCCGGATCGCCGCCCTCGAGGGGGAGGCCCGCCAGGCGACGGGGATCCCCACCCTCAAGGTCGGGTACAACCGGGTGTTTGGCTACTACTTCGATGTCACCCGGCCGCACCTCGCGAAGGTCCCCTCCGACTGGCGGCGGAGGCAGTCGCTTGCGAACGGCGAGCGGTTCAGCTCCGCCGAGCTCGACCTTCTCGCCGACCGGCTCGCCGCGGCCGAGGACGGGATCGCGAAGCGGGAGCGGGAGCTCTTCTCCGGGCTCTGCCGTCGGGTCGAGGAAGCGCTCGCCGCGCTTGGCGCGGTGGGCGACGCGTTGGCCGAGCTCGACGCCCTGCGCTCGCTCGCTGACCTGGCCCGGCGCAACCGGTACACCCGGCCCCGGTTCACGGACCGGTCCCGAATCCGCGTCGTCGAGGGGCGGCACCCGGTGGTGGAGGAGGTGACCCAGTTCGTGCCCAACGACCTCGACCTCGGGCAGGAGGTCCGGCTCGCCGTCGTCACCGGGCCGAACATGGCCGGGAAATCCGTGTTCCTTCGCCAGGTCGCGCTCATTGCCCTCCTCGCCCAGATGGGGTCGTTCGTCCCCGCCGCGGAGGCGGAGCTTCCCGTGTTCGACCGGATCTACACCCGGGTCGGGGCGTCCGACGCCCTGACGGGAGGGCTGTCGACGTTCATGGCCGAGATGACCGAGGCGGCGGAGATCCTGAACGGGGCCACGTCGCGGTCGCTCGTGATCCTGGACGAGCTGGGGCGGGGGACGAGCACCCACGACGGGATGGCCCTCGCCTGGGCGATCGCCCGTCACTTGGCCGAGCGGGTGGGGTGCAAGACCCTGTTCGCGACCCACTACCGGGAGCTGGCGCGGCTCGCCGAGGCAACCCCGGGGGTGGTGAACCTCCACGCCGCGGCCCGAGAGTGGAAGGGGGAGGTCGTGTTCCTGTACCGGATCCTCCCCGGGGTGGGGGAGCGGAGCTACGGGATCCACGTCGCCCGGCTGGCCGAGCTTCCCGAGGAGGTCCTCCGCGAGGCGCAGCGTGCCCTGGACGAGGTGGAAAGCGTCCCCTCCCCGGCCCGGCCGGCGTCGGGGGCGCAGCTTCCCCTCTTCGGTTCAGAGGAACACCCGGCGGTGCGGGCGCTGCGGGACGTGGATCCGGATCGACTGACCCCGCGCGAGGCGCTCGACTTCCTCTACCGGCTGCGCGCGCTCGCCGAGGGGGAGTAGGCCCGGTCCCCAGCTTGCCCGCAGGGAGGTGTCACGCTACAAAGGGTTAGCCTCAAGGGGCACGGAAGATGTCCGCACCGAGGGAAGTGCGCGCCCTGGTCCAGCGGTTCCAGGAGAACCGGGCCTCCTACGTGTCCGGACCGTACAACGAGACCCAAACCCGGAGAGAGTTCGTGGACCCGTTCTTCACCGCGCTCGGTTGGGACGTGGCCAACGTCCAGGGCTACGCCGAGGCGTACAAGGACGTGGTCCACGAGGACGCGATTGTGATTGGCGGTCTGACCAAGGCCCCCGACTACTCGTTCCGCGTGGGCGGGGTGCGCAAGTTCTTCGTGGAGACGAAGCGCCCCGGGGTGCGGATCCGGGACGACGCCGCGGCCGCGTTCCAGCTCCGGCGCTACGCGTGGTCGGCCAAGCTTCCCTTGTCCATCCTCACCAACTTTGCCGAGCTCGCCGCCTACGACTGCCGGATCAAGCCCGAGCGGAGCGATCCCGCGAGCAGGGCGCGGGTCCTCTACCTCACCTGCGATGAGTACGACGCCCGGTGGGACGAGCTCGCGGGGATCTTCGCCAAGGAAGCTGTCCTCAAGGGCTCGTTCGACCGGTACGCCGAGTCGACGAAGGCCAAGCGGGGCACGGCCGAGGTGGACGACGCGTTCCTCGCCGAGATCGAGGGCTGGCGGGAGGAGCTCGCCCGCAACCTCGCCCTGCGCAACCCCGGCCTCACCCAGCGCGACCTCAACTTCGCTGTCCAGCGGACGATCGACCGGGTCATTTTCTTGCGGATCTGCGAGGACCGCGGGATCGAGCCCTACGGCCGGCTCCAGGCCCTGCTCAACGGCCCGAACGTCTACCCCCGGCTGGGGGAGCTCTTCCGCCGCGCCGACGAGCGGTACAACTCGGGGCTGTTCCACTTCCGCCCCGAGCGGGGCCGGCCCGAGCCCCCCGACGAGCTGACCCTCGGCCTCGTGGTGGACGACAAGGTCTTGAAGGACATCCTGCGCCGCCTCTACTACCCGGACAGCCCCTACGAGTTTTCCGTCCTCCCGGCGGACATCCTGGGCCAGGTGTACGAGCAGTTCCTGGGGAAGGTCATCCGCCTCACCCCCGGCCACCGCGCCGTGGTCGAGGAGAAGCCCGAGGTGCGCAAGGCGGGCGGGGTCTACTACACCCCGACCTACATCGTGGACTACATCGTCGAGCACACCGTGGGGGTGCTCCTGGCGGGCAAGACCCCCCAAGAGGTGGGCGGGTTCACGCAGGCGTGGAAGAGGTCGGCCAAGCACCGCCCGCTGCGCGTGCTCGACCCCGCGTGCGGGTCGGGGTCGTTCCTCCTGGGCGCGTACCAGTACCTCCTCGACTGGTACCGGAAGAAGTACGTCGAGGATGGCCCCGAGAGGCATGCCAAGGGCCGCAACCCGCGCCTGTACCGCGGCCCAGGGGGTGAGTGGCGCCTCACTACCGCCGAGCGCAAGCGCATCCTCCTCGCCCACATCTACGGTGTGGACATCGACCCCCAGGCCGTGGAGGTGGCCAAGCTCTCCCTGCTCCTCAAGGTGCTGGAGGGCGAGACGCGGGAGACGTTGGACAGCTTCTACCGGCTGTTCCAGGAGCGGGCGCTTCCCGACCTTGGGGCGAACATCAAGTGCGGGAACAGCCTCATCGGCCCCGACTTCTTTGCCCAGGCCGAGTACAGCCTGCTCGACGAGGAGGAGCGGCACCGGATCAACCCGTTCGACTGGCACGCCGAGTTCCCCGACGTGTTCTCCGGGGACGCCCCCGGCTTCGATGCCGTGATCGGCAACCCGCCGTATGTGCTCCTTCAGACGTTGAAACAGCCAAGCGTATTCGCGTACCTCTCTTGCGGCTATCGGTCCGCGCAGTTCAAGATCGATACCTACCATGTGTTCCTTGAGCGTGCTCTACAGCTGGCCGCTCTGGGCGCACGCGTCGGTTACATTACGCCAAGCTCATACTTGCGGAACAAGCACGCCCGCGCGCTACGCAGTCTGATCCTCGAGAGTGCCGAAGTCGAGTTGCTGCGTGTGTTCCTGTACCCCGTCTTCCCAGGGGCCAGTGTTGATACAACGATCACGGTGCTCCGAAGGTGCAATGCGCCGGATCCTGGGCACCGCGCCACCGTATCCATAACGCCTCAGAAGGGAGGCCGTGATCAGACTGTGCAGCTCCCGCAGGCGGCATGGGCAGCTCATCCCGAGAGGCACTTCTCTGTGCCGGTCGGCAATGCGGTCAGCGAGCTTGTGACACGCATCGAGCAGCGATCCACACCACTGGGAGCGTTCGCAACTGCTTACTTTGGCATCCAGACACACGATAGAAAGCGCTACGTGGCGCCGGCTCCCCAAGGTGCCAGTTTCAGACCGGCTATCGATGGGGCGAACATCCAACGGTACCTGCTCATACCTCGTCGCGAGTACGTTGACTTCCGTCCTGAAGCAGTGAAGAGCGGTGGGAAGGAAGCGGTGTATGAAAGAGAACGCATTGGTGTCAGACAGATTGGCGAGGTTCCTGTTGCTACTCTGCTTCCTGCGGGTGTCTACACGCTCAACACGATCTACAACATCTTTCCCGTCAAGCAGACCGAGTATGACCTCCGCTTCGTTCTGGGCCTGCTCGTATCCCGTGCTGGCGCGTGGTATTGGAGACAGAGTTTCTTCGATCAGAAGCGAACATTCCCCAAGATCAAGAAGGACGCTCTTCTACGGTTTCCGGTAGCACGGATAGACTTCTCCGATCCTGCCGACAAGGCCCGGCACGACAAGATGGTGAGCCTTGTCCAGATCATGCTCGACCTACACAAGCGGCTCGCCGCCGCCAAGACCGCCCACGAGAAGACGGTGCTCCAGCGCCAGA
>JACIWJ010000017.1 GCA_014361015.1 Candidatus Bipolaricaulota bacterium
GGACCTCCATCGCTCGGGCCGCCTTGGCGCCCAAGGCGGCCAACCGCGCCACGAGCCCGCCCCGCCCCCCCCCGGCCCCCCCTGGGCGAATCCGGCCCTGCCCCACCGCAGCCACCAACCCAAGCTTCGTTCGCTCGGAGAGCCACCCCACCGCCCACGGGGCCCGCCCCGACCGCGCCAGGGGCCGGAGATCGGGGAGCGCTGCCCAGAACACAACCCGCTTCGCAGCTTCCCGCGCCAGTTGCGCTGCCTCGCGCAGGCGGAGGCCCGCCTCAATCCCCCGCGCCACCGCCCACGCCACGAGCCCCAACCCCCCGGAGAGGGTCCCCGAGTCCACCACCTCGATCCCGCACCCGGTCCCCGCCGCCTCCCGGGCCGCTTGAGACGCGGAATTCCACGTGCCGGACAGGCCCTTGGCCAGAACGAGGGCGAGGATGCTCGGGAACCGACGCCCAAGGTGCACGAACGCGTCCAGGAAGTCCGCCGGTGGCGGTTGGGACGTGCTCGTCTCCGCACCAGACTGCACCCGCTCGTAGAACCCGCGCACGGTGAGCTCAGTTCGGTCCCGGAACTCTTCCGTCCCCACGCGGACCCGCACCGGGACGATGGCGATCCGGTGGCGGGTCATGAGGAACTCCGGGAGATCGCACGACGTGTCCACGACGAGGGCCAATCCAGCCTTGACGGACTCGGCGGCGGACTCGGCGTGTTGGACCCACATGTCATCCACCTTTTCCCGGGCCACGGTCCCGAACGCGGCGGCAAGCTCCCGCACCCGGGCCGGCGCGTTCGTGTGCACGTGCAGGTGGAAGAACTCCGGCGAGCCCGCAACCACCACCGAGTCCCCGAGCGACCCGAGGACCTCCCGGATCGCTTCCAGCTCGATCCCGTCCCCCTCCACAACACACTCCGTGCAGTACCGGAACGTGATCGCCTCCGGGTCGTACTTCACGGTCGGTCGATCGAGGGGCGGGTTCGCCCCAACCAGGGATACCTCTTCCATCTTCCCGGTGGCGATGTAGTGGACGATCCCCTCCACGAACCGCACGAACGCCAATGCCCCGGCATCGACGATACCAGCGTCACGGAGGATGGGAAGCAACGAGGAGGTCTTGGCAAGCGCCAGCTCCGCGGCAACGAGCCCGTTCTGCATGAGGGGGACGAAATCCTCCGTGTCCCCGGCGAGCTCCTCGACGCGGTTCGCAAAAGCGGTGATCGCGGTGAGGATCGTCCCCTCCTTCGGCTCGGCCAGCGCCTGGTGGGAGCGGGCCGCGGCCCGGGCGAGGGCCCGGGCAAAGAGCGGCACGTCCGCCACGCTCGCTCCCCCCAGTCCTTCCGCCAGTCCGTGGAAGAACTGGGCGAAGATGACACCCGAGTTGCCGCGCGCCCCGCGCAGGGTCGCGGTGGCCAGGTCCCGGGCCATGGCCCCCACCGGCCGCCAGGGGAGCCCCGGGGGGACGTGGAGGATCGCCCCCATCGTCACGGCGAGGTTCTTCCCCGTGTCAAAGTCGGCAACAGGGAAGACGTTGATCTGGTCGAGCTGATCGGCCTGGGCGATCACCTTCCGCGCCCCGGCGGTCACCGCCCGTCGGAGGCGCTCGCCGGTGATCCGTCGGATCCCAAGCGGTTTGTCCCTCATGATGCGGGGATGATAGCCCCCCATCCCCCCGCGAGCCAGCGAACCTCACCCAGGCGGGGCGTGTATATCGGGTAGAGGTGATCACGATGCGGAGATGGCTCCTTCTGTCAGTCCTGGCGGGGGTCACCGTGGGGGTCGCCCAGTCGGGACCGTCGCCCCTGGGGCTTGTTCCCGTGCCCGTTCCCGGCCTTTCGGCTTCGATCTGGACGGAGAAGCCCCAGTACACGATCGGGGAGACAGCGCGGATCTACTTCTCCATCCCCCAAGCCGCCTACGTGTACATCTTCGACATCGAGCCCACCGGGCGGGTGCGGCTCATCTTCCCCAACTTCTGGTCGCCGAATGCGTACCGTCAGGACGGGACCCATGTCCTTCCCGATCAGCCGTCGTATCAGCTCCGGGTGGCCGCCCCCACCGGGACGGAGACGCTCCAGCTCGTCGCCTGCACACGGCCCCTCCCTGTGCCGATGGGGACGTACTCCGATCCCTACCCCCTCCTCGGTCCGGACCTCGAATCCGGCCAGGTGGCGGTGCTCGGCCTCGTGCCCGAGCCGAGCTGCGGTTGCTGCACCACAGCGTGGACGACGTTCCAGATCGTGGCTTCCCCAGCCCCTGGCTACTCGCCCTGCCCACCGTGCTGGGGCATCACCCCGTGTCCGCCCTGCTCCGGGTTCACGTACGTGACCCCGGGCATGGGATGGTTCTTCGGCCTGTCCTCCGGGAGCTGGACGTTCTTCATCGGCGAGTGCCCGAGCGGACCCGGGTGGTGCTGGTACCTCGGTCCGGATGGGCAATGGCACTTCAAGCTGCAGCTGTGCTTCGGGAACTGCCCCTAGCGAGGGCCAGCCTCCCCTGGGGGAGGGGTCTCCCCGGCCCCTCCCCCACCTCCTCCGCCGGGGGCCACCACGTGAGCAAGGAGAAGCGCGGTAGGCTTGTCCATCGTCCCGGTCCCAGTTCCGCCGCGCGGGGAAAGCACGCAACAGGGGCCGCTCTCCCCCCACGGCCGTGAGGCGAGGCGCCCCGCCCTGAGGAGGAACACCGGGGGGAAGACCTCCGGGAGGGCCCGGCGTGCGTGGAGGGGGGGCAGGATCGCCCCGGCCTCTACAAGCTGTGGCACACGGGCCCGAAACTGGCCCTGCCCGGCGCACGTTCCCACCGCCACCAAGCCGCCCCGCACGGTCAGGACGGGGACTCGCTTCCCTCTCGTCATGGGTCGGCTCCTGCTGTGAACATCAGGCGTGGACGTCCCCTGCCCGCTGCTCTTCCTCCGCGCAGGGGATACACAGGAGCCGCCCGTTCACGCTCCGGAGCCGGGTCTCCATCACCCGCTCCCCGCACCGAGCGCAGGGGGCGGAGCTGCGGATCCGGGCCAGGGGCGGGTGCTCTACCTGGACCTCGCGGAGGGACACCAGCGCTTCGAGCGGCGCCTGGAGGATCCACTGGATGTAGGCAGCGCGCTCCTCCCGAAGCTCGGGGGGCGCACCCTGCAGGTGACCCACGACGCGCACCGCCCGACCCGAGCGCCGGGAGAGGAGCGTGTACACGTGCTTTCCGTGGTCTCGGAACACGAGATTGCCCTTGCCGAACGTACAGCCAGCAAGGTACTGCACGGCATCCACGCCACAGGCGTCGTTCTCCACGATCGCCACGAGCTCCTCATCCTCCGCCCGCTCCACGCCGAGCGCGTCGAGCGCGGCGACGGCCATGCGGTAGCCGAGGGCCAGCCCGGGACACACGTGGCCATGAAAGCGCGCCACCTCCTCGAACGTCGGCCTCCCCGCCATCCTCCCCCCGCCTCGGTCCTACCCCTCCCTAGCCGCGATCCAGCGACGGCTCCGCTCGGCGGCCGCCGGATCGTGGACCTCGATGACCTTCAGTGGCACCTCGCCCCACGCCCCCCACACCCGGTCCCAGGGGATCGCGCCGGCGCCGAGGGCGAGGTGCTCGTCGTCGCGCCCGTGGTTGTCGTGGAGGTGGACGACCCTCAGATGGGGGAGGAGGGCAGGCAGATGGGCGAACGCCTCCGCCCGGTGGGAGATCCAGGCATGGCCGAGGTCGAGCGTCCCGGCAAGGCCGACTTCACCCAGGATCTCCCGAAACTTGGTCAGGTCCCACAGGTACGCCCCGGGAAGCCGCGGGTCGTTCTCGAGACAGAGTGCGACCCCCAGCCCTTCGGCGGCGCGGTGGAGACGCCGCAGCGCGGCCCGGGCCGCCCCCCACGGAGGGTCAGCCCCGATCCCGGCGAGGGGTCGGTACCCGATGTGGAACGTCACCTCCCCCGCGCCGATCCCCGCCGCAAGGCGGACGGTCGCCAGGATCTCCTCCTCGGCGACGGCCCGCACCGCAGGATGCGGGGACATGAGGTTCACGTCCGCCACCGGCGCGTGCAGCGAGAACCCGCCACCAGTGGCTCGAACCCGGCGCACGAGCTCCCCCGACCACGCCGCAGGGTGCCACGGCGGCTCGCACAGGAACTCCACCCCGGCAAAGCCCAGCTCGAACGCACGATCCACGACCCGGTCTGGCCGCTCGGGGTGGAACGCCAGTGACGAGGCCAGTACACGAGTCATCATCCGGGGCTCCAGGGGACCCGCGACGGACCACGGTTCACGGGTTCACGTCCTCCCCGCCAGGAGGAAGAATACGGCGGTCTCCCCACCGGCACCGCCTCGCGCGAGCGACCGCGCCCTCCCCTTCCCGATCATCCGCCCGCAGCGGGGCTCCGCGGAGGTGGTCGCGGTCAGGGGGACGTCTCCCCGGTCCCACTCCTCGATCGTCACCGTCCGGCCAGGACCTCGGCCACGTCCCAAACGTGGACCACCCCGTTGTCGGACGCGGTCACGATGAAGGATCCATCCGGGGAGAACCCGACCGCTTGGACGACCGCCCCGTGCCCGCCGAGCACGGCCAGGCACTCCCCCGTCTCCGCGTCCCAGACCCGGGCCGTCTCGTCGAGCGATCCGGAGAGGAGGAGCCGCCCATCGGGCGACACCGCCACCGTGATCGCGCAGCTCTCGTGCCCCCACAGCTCGTTGTGGTAGAGGAAGCCCACTGCGGTATCCCAGACCCGCAGGATCTTGCCCCATCCCACAACAACGAAGTACCCGTCTGGGGTGAAGGCCACGTCCCACGCCTTCCCAGGAAGTGAACGGATCTCGGTCCACGTCGCTGTGTCCCAGAGGATCGCTCGGTCATGGCCCGCCGAAACCGCAAGCGACCCATCGGGGGAGAACGCCACCTCCTGGATGGGAACCGTGTGCGGGGTCTTGACCCACAGCGGCCCCCCTCCGTCCAGGTTCCACAGCGACAGGGTGCCGTCGCTTCCGCCAATGAGGAGGGTCCCCGACGGGCCGAACGCGATCCCCAGCGCCCGCCCGAACGTCCCGCGGACGGTGACGGCGAGTTCCTGATCCCTGACGCTCCACACGCGGACCTCGTTCACAGCCGCCGCGGCCAACATCGCGCCATCCGGGGAGAACGCCAGCGCGAACACGGTCGTGTCAGGAAACGGCAGCCGTGCCCACTCCTCCCACGTGTCTGTCCCGTAGAGGATCACGCCGTAGTGCGTTCCCACGGCGAGGTACGCGCCGTCGGGGGAAAACGCGGCCGACGACAACCAGCGCACGTTCCACGTCGTCACAGGCCCCTGGGAGGCCGCGGTCGCACCGACGCCCCACGCCACAACCGCCACCACGAGCAAGAGCCGGTTCATCCGTCACCCCTTGATGCACACGAGGGGCCGCATTTTGGCCACAAGGGCATTCAGACCGGCCCCCACCGCTGCCTCCACCACGAGGTCCACGTCCTTGTACGCCCCGGGCGCCTCCTCGGCCGCCCCCCCATAGGAGTGGGCGCGGACCACGATCCCTTGCTTGGCAAGGTCCCGGACGAGCTCCTCGCCCCGCCAGCGCTTCTTGGCCTTGGCGCGGGACATCGCGCGCCCCGCCCCGTGGACCCCAGATCCGAAGGCTTTCTCCATCCCCACCTCCGTCCCCCGGAGGATGTAGGAGGCGGTGCCCATCGTCCCCCCGACGAAGATGGGGTGACCGACCTCCCGGTACCGCTCCGGGTTCTCCCGCCGCCCGGGCCCGAACGCCCGCGTCGAGCCCTTGCGGTGGACGAGGAGCCGCACCTCCTCCCCGTTCACCCGGTGGCGCTCGAACTTCACGTTGTTGTGCCCGACGTCGTACAGGGTCCGGATCTTGCCCGGTGGGAGGGAGAACAGAGGGGCGAGGGCCTCCCGCACGAGGTGGGCGATGACCTGACGGTTGGCGAACGCGCAGTTGATCCCAGCGAACACGGCCGCGAGGTATTTCTCCCCTTCCGGAGACCGGATCGGCGCGCAGACGAGTTCACGCTCTCGAATCGGGATCCCGTACTTGCGGCTCGCCCGCTCGAGCTCCGGAAGCGCGTCCTGCCCGATCTGGTGTCCCAGCCCGCGGGATCCGCAGTGGATCGCGACCAGGATCTGGTCCTCCTCCAGTCCGTAGGCCCGCGCCGCCTCGCCGTCGGCGATCTCCTCCACGTACTGCACCTCGAGGTAGTGGTTCCCCGAGCCCAGGGTCCCGATCTGGCGGAACTCGCGCTCCTTGGCCCTCTTGGACACCGCGGTTGGGTCCGCGCCCTCCATCCGCCCGTTCTCCTCGATGTACTCGAGGTCCTCGGGGAGACCGTAGCCGCGGTGGAGGGCGAAGGCGGCTCCCTTCTCCAGGACTTCGTCCACCCCCTCCAGGGTCAGGCGGATCTTCCCTTCCGACCCCAGGCCGGCGGGGACGTGGGCGAACAGCGCGTCGGCCACCTCCTCCTTCCGGCCCTCGATGTCGGACCGGGTGAGCGGGGTCGCGAGAGCCCGTACCCCGCAGTTGATGTCGAACCCGACCCCGCCCATCGCCACCACACCTTCGTCGGGATCGAACGCGCCGACCCCCCCAATGGGGAACCCGTAGCCGGGATGGACATCGGGCATGGCGATCGAGGCCATCACGATCCCGGGGAGGCAAGCTACGTTCCTCACCTGGACGAGCGCGTTCCACTCCTGCCCGCCCCCTTCGCCCTCGCCCTCCCCCTTGCCGGAGAGGAGGGGCCGGAGGAGTTTCTCTGACACGAAGACCCACCCCGGGACCCGCATCTCCCCCGCTTTGGGGATCTCCCACGCGAAATCGTCGATCTTCTTCAGCTCCATCTCCCCTCCGTCACAGGTCCACGATGCACTGCGCGATGTACGCCTCCCCTCTCTTCTCCACGCGCAGGCCGGCGTAGGTCGCCGCCTTCACTTCGACCCCCAGCCGGTGCCGAGGGGCGATCGGTTCCCCCCACGCTCGGCCCTCAAGCCGCCACTCCCCCCCCACCGGCCCGATCCGGACCTCGAACCGAGAGAAGAGCATCCGCCGCACGTCCCGCTCCCGCAGGAGCTCCCCCAACCACGCCACGAGGAGACCCTCCAGGGTGTCGGCCCTCACGTCGATCGTCACCTCGCCCCTCTCCTGCACCTGATCCAGATCGGCCATGAGCGAGAACATCCCCCGCGCGGCCTCGGCGAACGCCTCGTCGAGGGTCCCCCCGATCCCCCGCACCCCGGCGTCGGCCTCATGGTCCAGGATCTCATACGGCACGGCCCCCCCCTCCCAACGCCCACCGCGCGACCGGCCGGTACAAGGGTCCCTTCGGCCGGAGGTCTGACTGCATCAGGGTCAGCGCGTCCAGCCGCGCCTGGAGGACAGGCGGAGCCGTCCCCCCGATCACGGAGGCGAGATCCTGAGGGATGCGGAGCCGCGCCAGGGTCACGTGAGGGTGGGCGAGGTGCCTCTCGGGCGGGAACCCCAGGGCCTGGGCGCCCTCCTCAATCTGTTGGGCGAGGATCGCGAACGGGGCGCTGTCCCTGATCGGCCCAACCCACAGCACGCGCGCCCGGCCGGGGTGAGGGAACGCCCCGAACCGATCGAGGAACAACTCGAACGGCTCCACCCTCAGGGCAGCTTCCCTCCCGAGCCCCTCCAAGGAGGGAAGGAGGTCCTCCCCCACCTCCCCCAGGAAGCGCAGCGTCACGTGGAGGTTCTCCGGAGCGACCCACGTCCCGCCCCGGACCCGGACCTGGAGCTCCTGGGACAGGCGGGCGAGATCGTCCCGCACCGCATCGGGAAGTTCGAGGCAATAGAACAGGCGCACGCCGGTGATTATAGCCCCCTCCGTAGCGCTTCCCGCCCGCTCGCGCTACCATCTAGCACCCAGAGGGGGACCGGGATGCCGCAAAAGGAAGAGCAGGTGGAACTCAAACTGAAGGTGGCCGAAGCCCATCAGCCGGATGTGGGGCGGGGGATTGCCCGCCTTTCGGCGGAGCACATCGCGTCCCTCGGCATATCCCCCGGCGAGCCGGTTGAACTCGAGGGGGCCCGTGTCACCGGCGCGATCGCCGCCGTGGCCTACCAAGCCGATGCGGGACTGGACATCGTGCGCATCGATGGCCTCATCCGCGCCAACGCGGGTGTGGGGGTTGGCGACACCGTTCAAGTGAGGAAGGCGAAGTGGAAGCCCGCGACCCAGGTGACCCTCGCTCCCGCCCGGAAGGGGCTCCACCTCGTCGCCCATCCGGACAGCCTGCGGGCCGTCCTCGTCGGCCGCGTCGTCCGGACGGGGGACGTCGTGAGCACCGCGGCCCGTGCCGAGGGAAGCCCATTCGGAGGGGATCTCCTGTTCGAGCGCATCTTCCGAGAGTTCGCGCAGCAAATGGGACCGACGTTCGGTCTGGGGGAAATCCACCTCAAGGTGGTGAGCACCCAGCCCGGGGGGCTGGTGCGCATCACCCCTGACACGGGGATCGAGCTCCTCCCTGAACACGTCGAGGTCGCGGAGCGGGGCCGGGATGTGCCGGAGGTGGCCTACGAGGACATCGGCGGGCTGCGCGATGTGATCCAGAAGATCCGCGAGATGGTGGAGCTCCCCCTCAAGAAGCCCGAGCTGTTCGACCGGCTGGGGATCGAGCCCCCGCGGGGAGTTCTCCTCTATGGCCCGCCGGGGACGGGGAAGACGCTCCTCGCCAAGGCGGTTGCCAACGAGACCGATGCCCATTTCATCGCCCTCTCCGGCCCGGAGATCATGTCCCGCTTCTACGGGGAATCGGAGGGGCGGCTCCGCGAGATCTTCGAGCAGGCGGAGAAGAACGCGCCAGCGATCATCTTCATCGACGAGCTGGACTCGATCGCCCCGCGGCGGGCCGAGGTCACGGGCGAGGTCGAGCGACGGGTGGTGGCCCAGCTCCTCACCCTCATGGACGGGCTCCGCCAGCGGCGCAACGTGATCGTGATCGCGGCCACGAACCGCGTGGAGGCGATCGATCCCGCGCTCCGGCGGCCGGGTCGGTTCGACCGCGAGATCGAGGTCCGCGTTCCCGACAGGGATGGGCGCAAGGAGATCCTGATGGTCCACACGCGGGGGATGCCCCTCGCCCCAGACGTTGATCTGGACAAGCTCGCCGGCCTCACGCACGGGTTCGTGGGCTCGGACATCGCGGCGCTCGCCCGCGAGGCGGCGATGAACGTCCTGAGGAAACTGCTGCCCAGGATCAACCTCGACGAGGAGGGGATCCCCAAGGAGGTGGCCGACGAGCTCGTCGTGCGGTGGGAGGACTTCGACCGGGCCCTGAAGGAGGTCCGCCCGTCGGCGATGCGGGAGGTGATGGTCGAGGTGCCCACCGTGACCTGGGCCGACATCGGGGGGCTGGAGGAGGTCCAGCAGCTCCTTCGCGAGGCGGTGGAGCTTCCCCTCACCAACCCCGACGCGTTCCGCCGCCTGGGGGTCACACCCCCGAAGGGGATCCTCCTCTATGGGCCCCCCGGGACGGGAAAGACGACGCTTGCCAAGGCGGTAGCCAACGAATCCCAGGCCAACTTCATCACCGCCAAGGGGTCCGAGCTCCTCTCCAAGTGGTACGGGGAAAGCGAGCAGCGGATCGCCGAGGTGTTCCGGCGGGCGCGGCAGGTCGCCCCGGCGGTGGTGTTCCTCGACGAGCTCGATGCCCTCGTCCCCCGCCGCGGGACGGCCCCCGGCGAGCCCCACGCCACCGAGCGGATCGTGAACCAGATGCTTGCCGAGATGGATGGCCTCGAGGAGCTGCGGCGGGTAGTGGTGATCGGGGCCACGAACCGTCCGGACCTCGTGGACCCGGCCCTCCTCCGGCCGGGGAGGTTCGACGAGCTCATCTACGTCCCGGTGCCGGACGAGCAAGCCCGGCTCGCCATCCTCCGTGTCCACACCCGCGGGATGGCCCTCGCCCCGGACGTGGACCTCGACAAGCTCGCCGCGCGCACCACCGGTTACACCGGGGCCGACCTCGCCGAGGTGTGCCGCAAGGCGGGCCGGATTGCCCTCCGGGAGGCCCTCGACGCCACCGTGGTCACGATGCGCCACTTCGAGCAAGCCCTCGACAAGACGCCGCGCTCAGTGACCCCGGACCTGGAGGAGCAGTACCGGCGGCTGTCCAAGAACCTCCGCGGGGCGGTGCGCCGGATCGGGCTGGTCCCCGAGGACAAGGAAGCCACGTCATGATGAAGATCCTTCTCGCTGCGGGCCTGGTCTGGGGCGCCCTCGCCGTGGCGAGCGAGCCCGTGGCGTACGTGAACGGAGAGCCGATCACTCGGGAGGAGCTCGACCGGGCAACCGGACTTGCGGAGATCCTGTTATCCCTCTCCCAGCAGTTCCCGGCGTTCGCCCAATCCCTCCTTCTGACCGAGGAGGGGAAGGTTTTCCTCGCCCGCTACGAGCGGGACGTGCTGGAGAAGCTGATCCTTCAACGTGTCCAACTCCAGGAAGCACGGGCGCGGAGCCTCACCGTCGACGAGGGGGAAGTCGAGCGGCGAACGGAGGAGACCCTAAACCAGATCTACCTCTACTATGCCCTGACCGAGGAGGAGTTCGCGGCGGAGCTCCTCTCGCAAGGGGACAGCCTCGACCGGTTCCGGGACGACCTCGCCCGCCAGCACCGAGAGGAGCTCCTCCTGGCCGCGCTGAAGGCCGCGGTGCTGGCGGAGATCGCGGTCAGCGAGGAGGAGATCGAGAGCTCCTACAACGAGGATCCGGAGCGGTTCGTGGATGAGGATGGGGACCCTCTTCCCCTGTCCGACGTCCGGGATCAGATCGCGATGATCCTGCGTACGGAGAAGGAGAGCGCATACTGGCAGGCCTGGCTGGCCGCGGCCCGGGAACGGGCCGTGGTGGAGATCAACCTGTAGCGGGCTTCAAGAAGAGCATCGCCAGCGGAGGGAGGGCGAGGGAGAGGGAATGAGGAAACCCGTGGGCCGGGAGGGGGTCGGCCTCGACCCCCCCCAGATTCCCCTGCCCGCTTCCTCCATAGGCGGTCGCATCCCCATTGAGGAGCTCCATCCACCGGCCGGGGTACGGCACCCCAACACGATACCCGAACCGCACGACGGGGGTGAAGTTCCCCACGGCAAGGACCACGTCGCGCTCCGTCCGCCCCCAGCGCAGGAACGCCACGACGCTCGCTGAGGCGTCGCTCGGCTCCACCCACTGGAACCCGACGTCCCCGCAATCCCGCACGTGGAGGGCCGGTTCGGCGCGGTAAAGCCTGTTCAGGTCCGCCACCCACCGCTGGATGCCGCGGTGAGGGGCGTGGTCAAGAAGGGCCCACTCCAGCGCCCTCTCGTGGTCCCACTCCTGCCCCTGGCCGAGCTCCCCGCCCATGAAGAGGAGCTTCTTCCCCGCGCTCGCGTACAGGTAACCAAGGAGAAGCCTGAGGTTGGCGAACTTCTGCCAGTCGTCCCCCGGCATCTTCGCAAGCAGCGAGCCCTTTCCGTGCACGACCTCGTCGTGCGATAGGGGGAGAACGAAGTTCTCGTGGGAAGCATACAGCATGCGGAACGTCAACTTGTCGTGGTGGTGCGCGCGGTGGATGGGGTCCTTGGCCATGTACAGGAGCGTGTCGTGCATCCACCCCATGTCCCACTTCATCCCGAACCCGAGCCCCCCCATCCACGTCGGTCGGGACACCATCGGCCACGCGGTTGACTCCTCGGCGATCGTCTGCACATCGGGGTGCTGGTGGTACACCTCCTCGTTCAGCTTCCTGAGGAACGCGATCGCAGCGAGGTCCTCCCGCCCTCCGCACTCGTTGGGCACCCACTCCCCGTCTTTGCGCGAGTAGTCCAGGTACAGCATCGACGCCACCGCATCCAGGCGCAGCCCGTCCGCATGGTAACAATCGAGCCAGAACAGGGCGCTCGAGAGGAGGAAGCTCCGCACCTCGTGCCGGTCGTAGTTGAACGTGAAGCTTCCCCAATCGGGGTGGACCCCCCGCCGGGGATCGGCGTGCTCGTAGAGGTGCGATCCGTCGAAGGTCCCGAGCCCGTGTCCGTCGGTGGCAAAGTGGGATGGGACCCAATCCAGGATCACCCCGATCCCGTTCTGATGAAGATGATCCACCAGGGACATGAAGTCCTGGGGCGTCCCGTAGCGGGACGTGGGGGCGAAGTACCCTGTCGTCTGGTAACCCCACGATCCGTAGAACGGGTGCTCCATCACCGGAAGGAACTCGACGTGGGTGAACCCCATCTCCGTCACGTACGCGGCGAGGAGCGGGGCCAGCTCGCGGTACGTGAGGGAACGCCCGTCGTCCCTCCTCCGCCACGAACCGAGGTGGACCTCGTAGATCGCGATCGGGGCGTCGAGGGCATTGCGCGGCGCGCGCGCCCGGAGCCAGTCGGCATCGCCCCACCGGTGGGCGAGATCCCACACCACCGATGCCGAGCAGGGTGGAACCTCGGAATGGAATGCGAACGGATCGGCCTTGAGGAGGTGCGGCCCATGGCGGGAGGCGAGGTGGTACTTGTACAGGGCCCCCGGCCCCACGCCGGGCACGAAGCACTCCCAGATGCCGGACTGCCGGTGGGGCCGCATTCTGTGGCGCTCCGGGTTCCAGCCGTTGAAGTCCCCCACCACGGACACGGCCTCCGCGTCGGGGGCCCACACCGCGAACAGGGTCCCGTTCTTGCCCCGCACGGACAGGGGATGGGCGCCGAGGACCTCGTACAGTCGGCTGTGCGAGCCCTCCGCGAACAGCCAGAGGTCCTCCTCCGTGAGGAGGGTCGGTTCCCCGGCCACGATCCGCACCTGTCTCATCCCGTCCGCCTCGGGTCGTCATGATAGGGATCGATCCCTCCCCCCACAACCCGCGGCCTGGGGGCGCAATCCGGCAGGAGCTACAATAGGCGCAACGATGAAGCACAGATGTGATCCCAAGTTGCCGGAACGGATCCAGGGGTTGGTGGACCTCGCCTACAACCTGTGGTGGAGCTGGAACCCGGATGCGCGGAGGCTCCTGCGGGCCCTCGATCTCCAGGCGTACCGCGAGAGCGGGCACAACCCGGTGCGGATGCTCGACATGGTTTCGCCGGAGGCGCTGTCGCGGGCGGCCCAGGACGAGGGGTTCCTCGCCCTGTACGACCGGGTGATGGAGCGGTTCCGGGCGGAGACCGAGGTTCCCACGGACGAGCCCTCCCCGGGGCCGGTCGCCTACTTCTCGGCGGAGTTCGGGGTCCACGTGTCGCTCCCCGTCTACGCTGGAGGGCTGGGGATCCTCGCCGGGGACACCCTCAAGGAAGCGAGCGACCTCGGGCTCCCGCTCGTGGGGGTCGGCCTCATCTACTCCCATGGCTATGTACGGCAACGGATCCGCGACGATGGGTGGCAGGAGGAGGCCCACGAGCCCCTCGATGGCTTTTGCTACCCGATCCGCCCCGTCCTCGATGGCGAGGGAAATCCGCTCGTCGTTCCCGTGCCCCCGTTCGATCCTCCGGTCTGCGTCGGGGTGTGGCGGGCACAGATCGGGCGAGTCCCCCTGTACCTCCTCACCACCGATCTGGAGCAAAACCAACCGTGGGACCGGGCGATCTCCCAGGACCTCTACACCAGTGACCTCGAGCAGCGCCTCCGTCAGGAGATCGTGCTTGGGATCGGTGGGATGCAGGCGTTGCGCGCGGTGGGGACCATCCCGGCGGCGGTGCACCTGAACGAAGGGCATCCCGCGTTCGCCTCGTTGGAGCGGCTCGCGGCGCACCTTGCCGCAGGGAAGAGCTGGCCGGAGGCCGTCGCCACGGTGCGGGAGACGACGATCTTCACCACCCATACCCCCCTCCACGCCGGGACCGACCTCTTCCCGTTCCCGCTGATCGAGCGGCACCTTCTGCCGTACTGCGAGCGGTCCGGGATCCCTCGCGATGGCTTCCTCGCCCTCGGGCTCGACCCAGCGGACCGCGGAGCGGGGTTCAACATGACCGCGTTCGCGATGCGCATGAGCCGGGCCACCAACGCGGTGAGCCGGCGCCACGCCGAGGTGGCAACCAAGATCTGGTCCGGAGTCCGCTGGGACGAAACGCCCGTCGCAATCCAGCCCATCACGAACGGGGTCCACCTCCCAACCTGGATCGAGCCCCTCCGCGTCCAGGCGCTGTTCGACCGCTACCTGGGGCCCAGCTGGCGGGAGCGCCCCGACGACCCGGCGTCCTGGGAAGGGGTGGATGGGATCCCAGACGAGGAACTGTGGCGCATCCATGAGGAACGCAAAGGGGCGCTCGTCGCGGAGATCGACGGGCGGGCCCGGCGGCGGTGGCAGAGCGGGGCAGTCGATGCGGCGGGCCTCGTCGCCGCGGGGACCCTCCTCGACCCGCGGATCCTCACCCTCGGGTTTGCCCGCCGGTTCACCGCCTACAAGCGGCCGACCCTCCTCCTCCACGACCTCGACCGCTTGCGGCGGCTGATCACCGACCCCCTGCGGCCGATCCAGCTCGTGTTCGCCGGCAAGGCCCATCCTGCTGACCTCGACGGGAAGCGCCTCATCCAGGAGGTGTACCGCCTGGCCCTCGACCCCCGGTTCGCGGGGCGGATCGCGTTCGTGGAGGGGTACGACCAGCACCTCGCCAAGTACCTCGTGGCCGGGGTCGACGTCTGGCTGAACACCCCGCTGCCGCCCCTCGAGGCGAGCGGGACGAGCGGGATGAAGGCGTCCGTGAACGGGGTACCTGTCCTGTCCACCCTCGACGGGTGGTGGCTGGAGGGGTACACCGGGACGAACGGGTGGGCGTTCGGGGGGGAGGAGATCGAGGGCGACCGCACCGCGGCCGACGCCGACGCCCTGTACCGCCTCCTCGAGGAGGATGTGGTCCCCCTGTACTACGATCGCGGGCCGGACGGGATCCCCCACCGGTTCGTACGGGTGATGAAGGAAGCGATCAAGACCGTTGCTCCCCGCTTCTCGGCGCGGCGGATGATGCGGGACTACCTCGAGCTCTACCGCCCGGCGCTCGGCCTCACCGCGGCCGACGCGCAGTCGGGGAACGGACCCTCCCCGCAGTGACCGTGGCTGGCCCGGGCAGACGCGGCGGGGGCCGAGGCCCCCGCCGCGTGGCCTAGAGCGCCGCGCAGGGCCCCCCTACCGGCACCTCCGAGCCAGCGGCATCCGCCCGGTGAACCCGCGGAGCATGCCCCCCTCGCGACCCCCAATCCCGCGGCCCGGCCCGCAAACGAGGGCAAGCTGATCGCGGGTGAGCTCCCCCGCAGCGACGGCCTCGTCCAGGACATCGCGCAGCGCCTGCCGGGCCTCGATCCGATCCTTCATCGCTTGGGCTTGCTCCGGGGTGATCTGCCCCGCCGCAACCGCCTCGTCGATCATCTCCAGGCGGGCCTTCGTGAACGCGGCCACAAGGTCGTCTGCGCTCACGCCCAGGTTCGCCGCCACCTTGGCCAGCAGGCCCTCCCGCGGCGCAGTCGCCGCCGCCCAGGGATCGGCCTGGCCGAGCACCACGAACGCCACCGCCGTGGCCGCGGCGATGGCCACCAGCCCCATCACCACTGCTTTGGATCGTCTGGTCATGGTTCCATCCTCCTTCGGTTGAACGTTAGGGTGAGGGATAGGATACGCCCCGCCGTGGAGCGCCTCAGCCAAGGCTGTGGCAGAACGGTGGAGACCCACCCACCGAGAACCAGCGGCGCACGCCGCGGGGGCACCACAAACGACCCCAAGCCAACGCCCGGATGGCCGCGGCCGGGCCTCAGCTCAACGGCCCGAGCAACTGGGCCAGCTCATCCTCCTCGACCGGCACGCCGGCCTGCGCGAGCTCTTCCACGCGGAGGGCGATGTCCGCCGTCCCGAGGAGGATCGCCCCCGCCAGCTCCCCGTCCGCGCCGAGCACGAACTTCACGTACCGCCCGCCCTCCGGATCCGCGCGCCGCAGCTCGCGCCGCGGGCCACCCCGAGGCTGAGCGTCTCCAATACAGACCAGGTCGACTCCAGCAACCTTGAGCCTGTTCGACGGGGTGGTCCCGGGGTAGCGGACGCTCCCCGGAGCGAGCATGTTCCGCGCCGCCACCTCGCCCTGCTCCCGCGCGGCGGGGACGATCCCGTAGATCCGGCCCCGCCACTCAGCAACGTCTCCTGCCGCGTAGACGTCGGAGGCCGACGTGGCGAGGTGGTCATCCACGATCACCCCCTGATTCGTGGCCAACCCCGCCGCGGCGGCCAGCGCGGTGCGCGGTTGAATGCCAGCCGAGATCACCACAAGCCCCACCGCCAGCTCCTCCCCGCTGGCCAGGCGGACCGCGGTCCCCCCCTCCCGCCCCAGGATCGCCGCGCACTCCACCCCGACGCGAACCTGGACGCCCTGGTGGGCAAGGAGCGCGGTCAGGACCTCCGCCCCCTCCCGATCGAGCTGGCGGTGGAGGAGCCATCGCCCCCGTTCGAGCACGGTCACCGCAAGGCCGAGGTCGTGGAGGGCGCGGGCGACCTCGAGCCCGAGCCATCCTCCGCCGATCACCGCCGCCACCCTCTCCCCCTGAGCCCTCGCCCGAATGCGTTCCACATCGGCTGCCGAGCGAAGGGTGAACACGCCCTCCCGCGCTACGCCAGGAAGCTCCAGCTGGGCAGCGGCCGCCCCGCAGGAGAGGAGCAGCCGATCGTACGCCACCCTCTCCCCCGAGGCGAGGGTCAGGCGGTGTCCCTCGACATCGAGCTCCACGGCGGCCAACCCCGACCTGTAGAGAATCCTCCTGTGCTCGAACCACGCCCGGGGGAAGGGGGTGATCTCGGCGAGGGTCTTCCGGCCCGCGAGGACCTCGATCAGCCCCGGGCGCAGGTAGTAGGAAACGGGCTCCGCTTCGACCACCCTGATCTCCGCCCCCGCGTCGGACGCACGGAGGGTCCGAGCCGCGGTGATCCCGGCGAGCCCCCCACCCACGATGACGAACCGCATCAGCCCACGAGCTCGAACATGTCCTTCGGCGCACCACACTCCGGGCAGACCCAGTCTTCGGGAAGATCCTCAAACGGCGTCCGCGGGGAGATGCCCTGGCTGGGATCGCCCTTCGCCGGGTCGTAGATCCATCCACACACGGTGCATTCCCACTTCTCCATCGCACACCTCCCACTTCAGGATTGGGCCATTATAGCGATCCCCATCCCAGGCGGTGTCCGGAGCATCGACGCGCGCCCACTCCCCGCGACGTCCGTTCCCCCCTGGTGGGGGATGGACTCGCCCGTGGCGACGGGGAATGGCCCGTCCGGGCTCCCCCCCGGGAGCCCGGCCCCCAAAAGCGGTGTGCCTCCGGCCGCCGGGATGGTACAATTCCCCCGGTGCGGGATCGGAACGCATCGCCAGGCGCGAGGAACGAGGACGAAGGGCGCGCCCCATCGCCCTCCGTCCCCAGGGGATCCTTGAGATCCGCCAGGCGACCGGTGACGGCGCCCCGCTCGGGGCCGAGCAGGCAAGGGGAGGGGGGTGAGATGCGCCCCAGCCGAGAAGCGCTCGCGGGAACGGAGGAGCGATCCGATGCCCTCGTCCGGGTGCGGCCGGGACGGGGCCTCGCCGTCTCCGTGCGGACGAGGACCGGCCCGATGTACGAGGAGCACATCGCCTCCTTGGTCCGAGACGCCCTGAACGAGTACGGGGTGGAGGGCGCCCACGTCGAGGTCGAGGAGGCCGGGGCGTACGACCACGTCATCCTCGCCCGCCTCGAGGCGGCGTTGTCCCGGTCCGTGGGAAGCGAAGAGCCGTTCCGGTCTCCCCTCCCCCCTCCGGACCGGCCGCCCACATCCCGCAACCGGCCGCGCCGAACCCGCCTCTACGTCCCGGGAGGGAACGCGCGCCTGTTGGCGTTCGCGGACTCGCTCAGGCCGGACTGCCTCCTCCTCGACCTCGAGGACGCGGTGGCCCCCTCCGAGAAAGACAGCGCCCGGTTCCTCGTACGGCGGGCCTTGGCGACGATGGGCTTCGAAGCGCCGGAGCTGTGGGTGCGCATCAACCCCCTCAATGCAGGTGGGGCCGACGACATCGCGCTCGTCGCGGCCGGTCATCCGCACGGGATCTGCCTTCCCAAGGCCGAGGACCCCTCCCAAGTGCTGGCGCTCGCCGATCTCCTCTCCTCCGTCGAGGGGTTGTACTCCGTTCCTTGGACGCTGTGGATCATGCCCATCATCGAGTCCCCGCGGGGGGTCCTGGCCGCGGCGGACATTGCGGGAGCCTCGGAGCGGGTGGTGGGCCTCGCTTTCGGTGCCGAGGACTACACACGCGAGGTGGGGGCGCAGCGATCGTGGGAGGCCCTCCTCTGGGCCCGATCCCAGCTCGTCGCCTCCGCCAAGGCCTCCGGGGTCCAGGCATCGGACACCGTGTTCCCGAACGTGGAGGACGAGGAGGGGCTGCGCGAGGAAGCGCGACGGGCGCGGGAGCTGGGGTTCGACGGCAAGGGGGTCATCCACCCCCACCAGATCGCCATCGTCCACGACGCGTTTGCCCCGAGCGCCGCCGAGGTGGCCTGGGCGCGCGGGGTCGTGGAAGAGGCCGCGAACGAGGGGCGGGGGGTGGTCGCCCACGAAGGGCAGATGATCGACCGCCCGGTCCTCGAACGGGCGAAGAGGATCCTCGAACAGCTCCCGGAGGGGACCGATGCCGACTAACGCGGTGGGGAGAGAGATCCCGGGCACGGTGGCCGGGAGGCCGCTGCGACCCTACCAAGGGGCGTTCGCCACCGTCCCCGCGGGGCGTCGGGCCGGGGGACCCCTGAAGACGATCCATCCCCGGGCGAACAAGGTCGCCCCGTCGCTCGAGGACGCGATCCGCCGCTCCGGCCTCCGCGATGGGATGACGATCTCCTTCCACCACTGCTTCCGCGACGGGGACAGGCTCGTCCTCCAGGTCGTCGAGGCCTGCGCCCGGCTGGGGATCGGCGATCTGAGGCTGTTCCCCACTGCCCTGTTCCCCTGCCACGAGCCCCTCGTCCGCCACATCGAGGACGGGGTGCTCACCCGGATCGAGGGGTCGATGAACGGTCCGATCGGGGCGTTCGTGTCCCAGGGGGGGAAGCTCCGCGAGCCCCCGATCCTCCGCTCCCACGGCGGCCGGTGGCGGGCCGTGGCGTGCGGCGAGGTCGAGATCGACGTCGCGTTCATCGCCGCCTCGGAGGCGGACCCCTGGGGCAACGCCAACGGGATCCATGGCCCCCATGCCTGCGGCCCGATCTCGTTCTCGGTCGTGGATTCCTGGTGCGCGAACCACGTGGTGGTCGTCACCGACCACCTCGTCCCCTACCCGGCGGTGCCTCCCACGGTGGAGCAGGGGTACGTGGACCAGGTGGCGGTGGTGGACCAGGTGGGCGATCCAGCGGGGATCGTCACGGGCACCCTCCGCATCACCCGTTCCCCGACCCAGCTCAAGATCGCCGAGCTCGCGGTGCGGGCGGTGGAGGCAGCGGGGCTGGTGCGGGACGGGATGTCGTTCCAGGCTGGCGCAGGCGGGATCTCGCTCGCCGCGTTGGAGTTCCTCGCACGCCGGATGCGGGCAACGGGGACCCGGGCCGCGTTCGCGATCGGGGGGACGACGCGGTACCTCGTGGCGATGCTCAACGAGGGCCTCGTGGGGACGATCCTCGATGGGCAGGCGTTCGACGAGGAGGCGATCACGTCCCTGCGGGTCAACCCCCGCCACCAGCCGATCACCCCGGGGTTCTACGCGGACTACAACTCGCTGGGGTGCGCGACGTACATGCTCGACTTCGCGTTCCTGGGGGGAACCGAGGTCGATCTCGACTTCAACGTGAACGTGAACACCCACTCCGACGGACAGCTCCTCCACGGGATCGGTGGGCACCAGGACGTGGCGAGCGGGGCCGGGGTAACGGTGATCACCCTCCCCACCCTGCGGGGCCGGGTGCCGATGATCCGCGACCGCGTGACCACCGTCACCACCCCGGGCGAGGTGGTGGACCTCGTGGTCACCGAGCGTGGGATCGCTGTGAACCCGCGCCGCCCTGATCTCGCCGCCGACCTCCGTCGGGCGGGGCTCCCCGTACGGACGCTGGCCGAGATGAAGGAGGCCGCGGATCGGCTGGTGGGGGAGGGGAAGAAGCCCGTGTTCGGAGACGAGATCGTGGGTGTCATCCAGTGGCGGGACGGAACGGTGATCGACGTCGTACGAAAGGTGGAGGGTTGGAGATGACCGACGAGCTGAGGGAGCTTCTGCCGGAGGTGGATTGGATCGAAGATGCGGACCTACGGGCGGGGGTGCTCGCTGCGTACGCCCGCGCCCTGGCCGAGGGGGGGTGGGTTCCCGCGGACCTGAACAGGATCCCGTTCACCCTCCTCAAGGCATCGGGGGTGAGCTACGTCGAGCACGTGCGGGCGGTGACGCGGATCGCCCGTGCGGCGTGCGACACGTTCCAGGAGGTGTTTGGGGACCGGGTGCCCCTGAACCGGGACGTTCTCCTCGCCGGGGCCCTCCTCCACGATGTGGGGAAGCTCGTCGAGGTGGAGGAGGTGGAGGGGAAGTTCCGCAAGTCCCGATCGGGAAAGGCCCTGCGCCACCCGTTCTCCGGAGCGGCCCTCGCCTACGCGGCGGGGCTCCCCCCAGAGGTGGTGCACATCATCGCCGTCCACTCCAAGGAGGGGGACCCCTACCCCCGCTCCCCGGAGGGGGCGGTGGTCCACCACGCCGATTTCATCACGTTCGACGCGATTCCGTAAAGGAGGGACGGTGGGGAAGACGTTCGCCGAGAAGATCCTCGCCCAGAAGGCGGGCCTGGCCGCGGTCGAGCCGGGACAGATCGTGACCGTGAAGCCGGACCTCGGGATGTCCCACGACAACACGGCGGCGATCGCCAAGCTGTTCGCGAAGATCGGCCGGAAGCGGGTCAAGGAGCCGGAGAAGCTCGTGGTCATCCTCGATCATGTCGTGCCCGCCGCCAGCGTGGACTACGCCCAGAACCACAAGGAGATCCGGGAGTTCGTGCGCGAGCAGGGGATCCGGTTCTACGACGTCGGGCGCGGGGTGTGCCACCAGGTGGTGGTCGAAGAGGGCCTCGTCGGTCCGGGGGACCTCGCCCTGGGGGCGGACTCCCACACCCCGACCTACGGAGCGGTGGGCGCGTTCTCCGCCGGGATCGGCCGCTCGGAGATGGCGGCCGTGTGGGCGACCGGCGAGCTGTGGCTCAAGGTCCCGACGACCCTCCGCATCGAGCTCGACGGGGCCCTGCCCGAGCTCGTCACCGCCAAGGACGTGATCCTCCACGTGATCGGGAAGCTCGGTGCCGATGGGGCCCTCTACCGGTCCGTCGAGTTCGCGGGCCCCCTCGCGGAGCGGATGACGGTCTCCGATCGGATGGTGATCGCGAACATGGCCGCGGAGATGGGGGCCAAGAACGCGTTCTTCGCCCCCGACGAGACCACGCTCAACTACCTCGCCGCGCGCACCGACCGCACGTTCACCCCCGTTCTCCCCGATCCAGACGCCCGCTACGAGCAGACGATCCGGTTCGCGGTGGGGGGGCTCGAGCCCCAGGTGGCCTGTCCCCCCGACGTGGACCACGTGGTGCCGGTGTCGGAGATCGCCGGGAAGAGGGTGGACCAGGTGGTGGTCGGCACGTGCACGAACGGGCGGATCGAGGACCTGCGCCTGGCGGCGGAAGTGATGGCCGGCCACCCGGTGGCGGACGGGGTGCGGATGCTCATCGTCCCCGCCTCGCGGGAGGTGTGGCTGCGCGCCGCCGAGGAGGGGTTGCTCGGCCTGTTCGCCGAGGCGGGGGCCCTCGTCCTCAACCCCGGGTGCGGCCCGTGCCTCGGGGCCCACGAGGGCGTGCTCGCCCCCGGTGAGGCCTGCCTCGCCACCTCGAACCGCAACTTCCGGGGGCGGATGGGATCGCCGGACGCGGAGCTGTACTTGGGCTCCCCGGCGGTGGCCGCGGCGGCCGCGGTGACGGGGAAGATCACCGACCCCCGGCGGCTCGTGGAGGAGGAGCGATGATCGTTGGACGCGCCTGGAAGTACGGGGACAACGTGAACACGGACGTCATCTTCCCCGGCCGGTACACCTACGCGCGGATGGAGCCGGAGGAGATGGCCAAGCACGCCCTGGAGGACCTCGATCCGTCGTTCGCGCGCGAGGTGAGGCCGGGGGACGTGATCGTGGCCGGTCGCAACTTCGGGTGCGGCTCGTCCCGCGAACAGGCGGCGACGTGCCTTGCCGCGGCCGGGGTCGGGGCAGTGGTGGCGAAGGGGTTCGCTCGAATCTTCTTTCGCAACGCGATCAACTCCGGGCTCCTCGTCCTGGAGATCCCGGACGCAGTGGACGCGATCCAGTCCGGGGACAGGGTGGAGATCGACACCGAGAACGGGGTGCTCATCCACGCGGGGAAGAGGCACCCGTTCCCGCCGCTCCCGGATGTGGTGCGGCAGATCCTCGCCGCCGGGGGTCTGATCCCCTACCTCCGGGACAGGCTCGCCAAGGAGGGATGAATGGCCAGCTACCGGATTGCGTACCTCCCCGGGGACGGGATCGGGCCCGAGGTGCTGGAGGCGGCGCGCCTCGTCCTCGATTCCGTGGGGTTCGACGCCGAGTACGTGCCGGGCGACATCGGGTGGCGGTTCTGGTGCGAGGAAGGGGACCCCTTCCCCCAGCGGACGATCGACCTCCTCCACAAGGTGGACGCCGCCCTGTTCGGGGCGATCACGTCCAAGCCCGCCCAGGATGCGGAGGCCGAGCTCTCCCCCGCGCTGCGGGGCAAGGGCCTCACCTACCGGTCGCCCATCGTGCGCATGCGCCAGCTGTTCGACCTCTACGTGTGCCTGCGGCCATGCAAGGCGTACCCGGGGAGCCCCCTCAACTACCGAGAGGGGATCGACCTCGTCGTGTTCCGGGAGAACACGGAGGACCTCTATGCCGGGGTCGAGTTCCGCCCCGTGCCGCCGGAGCTCGCTCAGACCCTCAGCCGGCTGGCGAAACCGTTCGCCCCGTTCCGGGACCTCACCCCCGACCAGTACGCGATCTCGTGCAAGATCAACACCCGCCGGGGGTCGGAGCGGATCGCCCGCGCCGCGTTCGAGTTCGCCCGCCAGCACGGGCGGAAGAAGGTCACCGCGGTCCACAAGGCGAACGTGGTCCGGGCTACCGACGGCCTGTTCCTCGAGGCCGCGCGGGCGGTGGCGGCCGACTACCCGGAGATCACGTTCGACCACGCCAACATCGACGCCCTGTGCATGTGGCTCCTCAAGAACCCGTTCAACTACGACGTCCTCGTCGCCCCGAACCTCTACGGGGACATCATCTCCGACCTCTGCGCCCAGATGGTGGGCGGGCTCGGGTTCGGCTGTTCGGGGAACATCGGGGATCGGCTCGGGGTGTTCGAACCCACCCACGGTTCGGCCCCCAAGTACGCGGGCCAGCGCAAGGTGAACCCGATCGCGTCCATCCTCGCCGCGAAGATGATGCTGGACTGGCTGGGCGAGGGGGAGCGAGCGGCGCGGATCGAGCGCGGCGTGGCGCGGGTCATCGCCGAGGGGAAGGTCCGCACGTACGACATGGGCGGGACGGCGACCACGGACGAGATGGCCGAGGCGATCGCCCGCGCCGCCCAGTAGGGAGGAGACGATGGCATCGATCAGCCGACGACTGGCCGAGTTCGCCCGCACCCTCCGTTACGAGGAGATCCCTGACGAGGCGCGCGCGGAGGCGAAGCGGTTCCTCCTCGACTCGGTGGGGTGTGCGCTCGCCGCGCTCGACCTCCCCGACATGGCGGCCGCCCACCGCTACGTGGAGAAGCTCGGGGGGGCGGATCAGGCCACCGTGATCGGGTTCGGGACGCGCACGAACCTCCCGCTGGCCACCCTCATGAACGCCCTCCTCATCCGGGCCCTGGACTACAACGACATCTACTGGAAGCAGGACCCGTCGCACCCCTCCGACATCATCCCCGCCGCCCTCGCCCCCGCGGAGATGCTCGGCCGCTCCGGAAAGGACCTCCTCGTGGGGATCGTCCTCGCCTACGAGGTGGAGATGCGGCTCTGCCTCGCCGCCCACCCCGGGATCCGCGAGGTGGGGTGGCACCACGCCAGCCTGACCCAGTTCGCGAGCCCGCTCGTCGCGGGGCGGATGCTCGGCCTATCCGTGGACGAGCTCGTGGCCGCGGTGGGGATCTCCGGGTCGAGCCACTTCACCCTCGGCGGGGTCGTGGCCGGCAAGCTCACGAACATGAAGAACACCGCCGATCCGATGGCGGTGGAGGCCGGGGTGCGGGCAGCGCTCCTCGCCCGCGAGGGCTACACCGGGCCGGTGGAGGTGTTCGAGGGGAAAGAGGGGCTGTTCCAGGTCATCGGAAACGTGAGATGGGATGCCGAGGCGCTCCTCTCCGGCCTGGGGGAGAGGTTCCTCATCACCGAGTGCGCCTACAAGGCGTTCCCCACCGAGGCCCTCACCCATCAGCCCATCACCGCGGTGCTCGAGCTGGCCCGCGAGCACGGGATCGATCCGCGGGAGGTGCGCGAGGTGCTCGTGGAGACGACGACCCGCGGCGCGGACATCCTGTCCGACCCGGAGAAGTACCGCCCCACGACGAAGGAGACAGCTGATCACTCCCTCCCCTACTGCATCGCCGTGGCCCTGGCCAAGGGGAACGTTCTGCCGAGCGACTTCACCGACGAGGCGCTGCGCGACCCCCTCGTGGGGGAGCTCCTCGGGAAGATCAAGGTCGTGAAGAACCCCGAGATCGACGCCCTGTTCCCGAAGGTGAAGCGGGCGATCGTGACGATCGCCCTCGCCGACGGACGGACCTTCCGCCGGGTGGAGGACTTCGCCAAGGGCGAGCCGGAGCGGCCGCTCTCCCCGGCCGAGCTCCTCGCCAAGTTCCGCGCCAACGCGGGGACCGCGCTCCCCGAGCGGCAGCGGGAGGAGCTGATCGAGGCAACGATGGGGCTGGAGAAGGTCGCGAACGTTCGCGACTACGTGCGGCTCCTCGTGCGGGACGGGGGTTGACAGGGCCCAGGGCGTGAGCCGACAGGGATTCCGGCCCAACCAGACCTCGCCGCCGCGGTGATGGGTAAGCCCTGACCGCGCTGCCGCTCGTACCCCGCTCCGCCTCCTGGGGGCATGGCTTGGTCGACCCGTGTCAGCGGAGAACGGAGGGCGGATCGCAGTCCACGGCCGACGGGGCGTAGAATGGCGTCCGAGCCATGGAGAAGACCGGGACCCTCCTCATCCGCAACGCGCGGCTCGTGACCCCGACCGGGGTGCGCGAGGGCGACTGCCTCGTCCAGGACGGCCGGATCGTCGCCCTGGGCGAGGTGAGAAGCCCCGGGCCCGTGCCGGAGCTGGACGCCGCGGGGCGGTACCTCGCCCCGGGGTTCCTCGACCTCCACGTCCACGGGGGCGCGGGGGCCGACTTCATGGACGGGGACCCCGCCGCCGCGCGGGCGATCGCGCGCTTCCACGCCCAGCACGGGACGACCGGCCTCCTCGCCACGATCGTCCCCGGCCCCCTGGACCGGATGCGTAGGGCGATGGCCGCCGTGATCGGGATCCCCGGGATCCTGGGGATCCACCTCGAGGGCCCGTTCCTCAACCCCGAGAAGGCGGGCGCGCTCGACGCGGGCTGGCTCCTCCCACCGGGCCGCGACGCGTTCCGGAGGCTCGCGGCCGGGTTCGAGGGCCAGATCAAGGTCGTCACGTTCGCCCCCGAGCTCCCCGGTGCGCTCGACCTCGTCGCCGAGATCGGGGCGATTGGGGCCGTCCCCTCGATCGGCCACACCGCGGCCACGTACGAACAGGCGACGGCGGCACTGGTCCGCGGGGCGCGGCACGTAACCCACCTCGGGAACGCGATGGCCGGGCTCCACCACCGAGCCCCCGGCTCCGTGGGCGCGGCGCTCCTTTCGACCGCTTCGCTTGAGTTGATCCCCGACGGGATCCACCTCCACCCCGCGTTCTTCCGGTTGGCCGTGGAGTTCCTCCGCGGGCGGGGGGAGCTGCACCGCTTGTGTCTCGTCACCGACGCCACCGCCGCCGCGGGGATGCCCGCTGGGAGCTACCGCCTGGGGGATCGGGAGGTCCGCCTGGAGCGCGGGGAAGTGCACCTCGCCGACGGAACCCTCGCCGGCTCGGCCCTGACGCTCGATCAGGCCCTGCGGAACGCGGTCGGGTTCGCACACCTCTCGCCAGAGGGCGCCCTCACGCTCGTGACCACGAACCCAGCGCGCGTCCTCGGACTGGACGCCGAGCTCGGGTCCCTCGCCGTCGGTACCAGGGCCGACCTCGTCCTCCTCGACCCCGAACTGGCTGTTTCAGCCACAGTCTGCGACGGGGAGATCTCCCCTGGCCGCGGGTGATCCAGGGGGGGTCTCCCAACCGCGGTTCGGGAGATGACGCCGTCATCCCCGCCCCCCTCCCCCGGACGGGGCGTCCCCTCTCGCCCCGCCGCGCGTTTGCCCGGAGCGCGATGGGGAGCTGCCATGCCCGCGGGCGAGCCAGCGCGGGAGGCGGGGTGCCGAACACGCGGCCGCGACCCTCGCCCCATCGTGGTGCCCAGCGCGGCGGGGAAGCCAAGGAACGCATGGGAACCGAGAGCGTCATCAACCCGTTTTGGATCACCGTGGACCCGATCGCGATGACGCAGCGCTGGCACACCTTCGGCTTCTCGCTCAACCCGGTGCGCACCTCGCCCGGCTGGCCCATCCAGTACGGCCTGGGGATGATGCGGTTTCAGATCCCCCGGCTTCTGTCCCCGCTACGTCCCGCCCCGGCTGTGATCGGGCACAGCGGCGCGACCGGGGCCTGGCTCTTCTACTGTCCGGAGCTGGACGTCTACCTTGCCGGGACCGTCGATCAGGTCGCAGCAGCGGGAGCACCGTTCCGGTTTGTGCCGAAGCTGTTGCGCGTCCTGGCCTCAGGGTCCAGACCAAAGTAGCGCCCCGGGACGGGGAAAAGACTCGGGAGCGCGACGGAGCCGTACACCTGCGCAGGACGGCCTTCCGGGGCGCGACGAGGGACCCCGGGGGCGGTCTCCACACACAGCCCCACCACACGTGACGAGCAACGGGCGGACCACCCTCGCCAGGTGGGTCCGAATGCGACTCGGACTGGCGACTGGGCA
>JACIWJ010000018.1 GCA_014361015.1 Candidatus Bipolaricaulota bacterium
TGCCCAGGCGCGGCGGAAGGTGATTGTCCCCCCGCTGCCCGGTGCGCGGCGGGCGCGACTGCTGGCTGGTCCGGTCCCGTTTGGAGATCCACGGTAGGAGTGTGCACAGATCCTCCGCTTCGGTCCAGAGGGAGTGCTTGCCCCCCGCGCTGTGCGCGTAGCACGGGTCCAGGACATGCCGGCGGTACGCCTCGTGCCAGGTCACAGGATCCCCCTTCTTGGGCGAGCCATCGCCCCCTGATTGTAGCGCCCGCCCTGGCCTCGCCTGTTCGGTTTCAGGGTAGTGTTGACAGGTGGAGGCGTGGGGAGGGGGGAGCAGAAACGAGGGCCACCGGGGCAAGCTCACCAGGGATCCGACAAGAAACCTGCCGTGGCCGACGGCGCCTTCCCGCTCGTCGTGTTCGGGCACGGCCACCAGCAGTCGTACGCCGACTACGCCTGCATCCGGGAGGCCCTCGTTCCGCACGGGTACAGCGTGGCGTTCCCCGACAGGCTGTCGGCGAGTCCGGCGATCGGCATCGACGCCTACGCCCGGGACCTCCTGTTCGTCGCGGCGGCGATGCGCGCTCTGGCGGGCGATCCGGCGAGCCGCTACTTCGGCCGGATCGCCGAGGGAACGGCGCTCCTTGGCCCGCGGGGTTCCACGCTGGGATCGGAGCTGCAGAACGCGGTCACCGTGGCGTACCTCCTTCCGTGGCTCGCGTTCCACCTCCACGGCGACGCGGCGGCGTGGGGCGAGTTCGTCCGCCGGCTCGACACCGACCCGCGCTCGACCTGCGAGGGCCGGCCGTAGGGTGCGCGGGCCGATCCCATGAGAACGCTCTCACTCGTCGCCGTGTGCGCGATCAACCTTGGGATCGGCGTCCGCTACTGCTGGCTCGTCCGCCGGGGCCGGATCAGCCCCGCGCTCGCGATGTGGGTGTTCTTCACGGTCGCCACGGTGGGGAGCCTCCTCACCTACCTCGGCGAGGGCCGCTACAGCCCGCTCGACAACATCCTCAACACCGCCGACATCCTGCTCGTGGGGACCGTAGCCGTGTGGATCGCCCTCTACGGCGACCGAAGCACGCGGTTCACCCGGTTCGACCTGGGGTGCCTGGTTGCGGTCACGGCGATCGTGATCGCGTGGGCCGTCACCCGAGAGCACGCGGTCGCGCACAGCGCGATTCAGGCGATCCTCGTGATCGCCTACTTCCCGGTCGTGCGGCGGCTGTGGCGGGCGGAGCGGAACACCGAGTCGTTCACGATGTGGATCGGTCTCCTGGTCGCGCCCGCCTTCTCGCTCCTGTCGAGCCAGGGCGTGCTGGCCACGGTGTACGCGGTGCGGGCGATCGTGTGCACGGGCCTCCTCCTGCTCCTCATGCTCCGCGCCGAGCGGAGGGCGCGAGCCGGACAGGCTCAGTTTGCGAGGTAGACGCGCCATCGTCCTGCCCTGGACAGAGGAGGAGCGGCTAACGCGGTCTGGTTGTGCCTGGTTGGCTCGCCCTGTAGGATGGCACATGACCCGCGATCAGGTTCTGGAGTTCGTGAAGGCCAACCCCGCGTCGTTCATGGCCACCGTGGACGGCGGCCAGCCCCGGGTGCGGGCGATGCACACCGCGCTCATCGAGCCCGTGGGGCTCACGTTCTGCACCGGTGTGAACAAGGACGTCCACCGACAGCTCGTGGCGAACCCATCGGTCGAGCTCGCCTACTGGGACCCGAAGGCCGGCGTTCAGGTCCGCGTGCGAGGGGCGATGGAGCACCTCGACGACCTCGACCTCAAGAAGCGGATCGTGAACGACGTGTTCACGTTCCTCAAGCCGGTCGTGGAGCAGTTCGGGTACGACGTTCTCTCCCTGTTCCGCCTCGCCAAGGGGACCTCGATCGTGTGGCGCGCCACACAGGGGACGGCCCCGCTGGAGGTCGCCGAGTTCTGACACAGGAGGGCAGCCTGTGTGGGAATCCGGTGGTCCGCGGACCTGCGGCACAGTTCCGTCGTCCGCTATCCGTAATCCGCTGTCCGTACGCGCTCGTTCGGCTCACGGAAGACGGACAACGGGCCACGGTTCCCTCCGCGGGGATCCGGGTTTCTGCGCGTGGCCGAAGCCTTCGCGCCCAATCCCCACTCGGACTGCTGAGCAGGGTCCCAGTCCGAGGCGTACAATCACCGTTGGCTCTGTCCGGAGGTGATGGCTCGTGAAGGGTTCCGAGATCCTGTTCTTGGCCGAAGAGGCGCCCGAGGGCGGGTTCGAGGCCTGGGCGCTTGGCCACTCGATCTACACCCAGGCCGATACCATGGAGGAGCTGAAGCAGGCTGTGCGTGACGCCGTACGCTGCCACTTCGCCGAGGGCGACCTTCCCAGGGTCATCCGCCTTCATCTGGTCCGAGAGGAAGTCCTCGCCCCTTGAGACTCCCCAGGGATCTTGCCGGCGACGAGCTTGTCACCAGGCTTGAGGCGCTGGGCTACAGGGTCACCCGCCAGACTGGGAGCCATGTCCGTCTCACGCGGGTGGGGGAGGCAGGGGGACACCACGTCACCATCCCGCGCCACAGGGAGCTGAAGATCGGAACCCTGAGCAGGATTGTGAAGGATGTCGCAGGCCATCTCAGTCTCACTCCCGACGAGCTGGCAGAGAGGTTGTGGGGCGGTTAGCCAGGGGGGGACCGACACACGCCAGATGGGCTCAAGGAGGACTCCGGTCCACTCGATGCTGGGGAAGCGGATCAGCGTGGTCGGGACGAGCGGCTCGGGCAAGACAACCGTCGGGCGGGCGATCGCCGATCGGTTGGGGATCCCGTTCGTCGAGCTCGATGCGCTGGCGTGGCTCCCGGGGTGGACGAACCGCCCCCTGGCCGAGCTGCGGGAGCTTGTGGACGAGCGGACGCGCGGCCCAGCGTGGGTGGTGGACGGGAACTACAGCAAGGTCCGGGATCTCGTGTGGGGTCGGGCGGACACGGTAGTCTGGCTCGACTACCCGTTCCGACGCGTGTTCGGCCAGCTCCTGCGGCGCACGCTGCGCCGCGCTCTCCGGCGGGAGGAGCTGTGGAACGGGAACCGCGAGTCGATCCGAATGTCGTTCTTCTCCCGCGAGTCGATCCTCCTGTGGGCGATTCGGACGCACCGACGGCGCAAGCGGGAGTACCCGGAGCTCCTCGCCCGCCCCGAGCACGCCCGCCTCAGGGTGATCCGCCTCCGCTCGCCCGCGGAGACCCGCTGCTGGCTCGACGGGCTGACCGAGCATGGCGGCCCGAGTCCCTCGCGAGATCGGACGGCGTAGCATCGCAGCCTGTCTGCGGCGGCCTCGGGCGTTCGATCGCCGCCGGGCATGAGGCCCGAGCCCACAGATCCGCTGCCTACCGGGGGCGGGTGGAACGAGGGTAGGTCTTGGCTTCCTTGTCGCGGAGGCGACTGAGGACGCGCTCCGACGTGAGCTCGCGGAGGGCGTCGGAGGCCACCCAGCGGGCCGCCCGCGCGCCGGGGTCCCCACCGCGGTCCCCTCCCGCGCGTCGGTTCGCCTCGGCCCGGATCCGCTCGGCGCAGGCGACCGCGGCCTCGTTGAGGGCCCGGTTCCGCTTGCCGATGTTCCGCAGCGCCCAGTTGGCGGCCTTCTTGGCGTACGGGCGGGGGTCGAACGCCCGATCCTCGATCAGGGGGAGGAGCTGGGCGAACGCCTCGTCCGGCGCGCCCTTGTCGTGGACGGCGAGTCCCGCCATGAGCGCGAACCCGGCGCGCTTGACCCACTCCTCGTCCCGGCGCACCCACTCTGCGGCCTGGCCCCAGGCGTGGGGCGTGAGGTCGAACAGGCTCGTCGCCGCCTGATCGCAGACGTCCCACGAGTCGAAGTCCGCGGCCCACGCTTCCATCTGCTGGGGGGTGACCTGGGCCGGGTCGTCCACGAACACGGCGAGCAGCCGCGCCTCGTGGTTCCCCGTCTCCCACAGAGCGCGGGCGAGGTCGTGATCGGTCCCGAGGCGTTCGGCGAGCTTCCTGAGCTCGTACACCGACACGCCGAACGCCCGCTCGACGTTGATCCCGTACCGCGCCATCCCTGCCCGTCTCGCCTCGCTTCCCAGGGAGGAGAGCTCGGCGAGGATCGCGGCCACGCGTCGGTCTGGTGTCGTAGGGCCCATGGTTGTGGACCAGTATAGCCCGCAGCCCTGGACATGCGGCGCAAGCGCTGGGCCGGGGGAGAGAAGCCCCTCGGCGAGCGGCGCCCGCCGAGGGGCGAGATTCGCCCGAACGCCTTACCCGACCTTCTCCGGCGCCTTTGGAACGTCGTACAGGATGTCGTCGAGCGGGTGACGGTACAGGTCCTGGTCGAGCCTCACCTGGTCGAAGTAGTGGCCGATGAGCCCGATCGAGCGGCCGAGGACGAAGAATGCGTTGAACAGCCCGGCCCGGATCATCTCGTCGATCTCCTCGTCGCTGAACCGGAGCTCGGTGAGGAGATCAACCAACAGGACCCCGATGCAACCATCTACGTTCAGGATCAGGTTCCCCTTCTTCTGGGTCGTGACCTGCTCCACGGCGAGGGCGTAGTCGAGGAGGGGGGTCTTCCGGAAGTGCTTCCGGGCGAACGCCTTCATCAGCTCGACCCGCGCGTCGGGGTTCTCCAAGGAGTGCAGCCGGTGGCCGATCCCCTGGATCCGAACGTTGCGCTTCTTCATCTCGTCCACGAACTGGCGCGGGGAGAGGCCGTTGCGCAGCCCGTACAGGAAGTGCTCCGCCGCGCCGTTGACCGCCCCGCCGAACCGGGGACCGATGGTGAGGATCCCCGACACGAGGGAGCTGATGAGGTCCTTGCCCGCCCGAGCGGCGACGATCGTGTTGTGGGCCCCGGACACGGCGGGACCGTGGTCGGCGATGATCTGGAGGACGATGTCGATGAACTCGCGGGCGTAGGGCGGGATGTCCTTCTTGAACCACAGGAGCCCGATCACCCCCCCGATCCCGTACTTCTCCTCGATCACCCGGTCGATCGGGACCCCGCAGTAGTTGTGGATATCGCCTCGCTCGTCGCAGATCGTGGAGATGAAGTTCGTGGGCCTGCGCACGAGCCCCTCGGCCCGCGCCTGGGCGTAATCGAGGGGGATGTTGGGCGGCGTCACCTCGGCGGCGGGGACGATCGTCCCCGCCTTCACCAGCCGCTCGTAGGTCTCCTTGATCCGGAGCCCGTAGTCGTCGAACGAGTCCGGAACGATGACTCCTGCCTCGCGAAGGGCGGCGTTCTTGGCGTCGGCGGTCTCCGCCGCGCTGTCGGCCCTGGCCCCGGCGTGGCCGAACTGGACCTGGCCGGGAAGGACCTTGGCGCACGTTCCGGACACCCACATCACGAGGGGCTTCGTGATCCTCCCCGCCTTCACCGCTTCGGCGATCTCGTACTCCTTGGTCCCCCCGACCTCCCCCAGGCACACGAGGAGCTTGATCGCGGGGTTCTTCTCGAACCGGAGGAGGTGGTCGAGGAGGGTCGACCCAGGGTAGGCGTCGCCGCCGATCGCGATCCCCTCGTTCAGGCCGTCCGTGGCTCGGGCGACGATGTTGTACGCCTCGTTGGACAACCCGCCGGACACGGACACGAACCCCACCGAGCCGGGGCGGAAGAGCTTCGCCTCGCGGATGTTCTCCATCGTGCCCGCGGCGTTCCCGATCTTGAAGCACCCCGCCTTGACCCCACCGACGGTGGCGGGACCGATGATCCACTTCCCCTTCGCCTTGGCGAGGGCGGCCATTCGCCGCGACTGCCGCTCGGGGATCCCCTCCGCGATCACGGCGATCGTGCGAATCGTGGGGATCTCCAGGGCCTCCACCGTCACGTCGTACGCCGAGCGCTGGCTGGCGAAGTTGACGAGGACGTCTGCCTCGGGGAAGTGGGCCGCCGCCTCGGTGAGGCTCCTCACCCGCGGGATGCGGATCTCCTTCGTCCCCCAGAACAGCTTCTCGAACCCGCCGCGCTCAGGGGTGATGAGGGCGGCCACCGACGGCTTCGCCCGCCGGCACAGGTAGTCGAAGTCGAGCATCCGCTGCGCCGCGCGCAGCTGCTCCCCGTAGATGAACGCTTGGGTCTCCGCTGTGAAGAGCTCGTAGTCGGCTCTCATCGCTGGGCCTCCTCGAGGGCGAGGGACACGATCCGCGTCATGTGGGTCTCCGGCCCGTACACCTCGAGCGGGACCCCGATCCGTTCCCCCAGCCTCCGCATGTTCTCCAGGCCCTCCTTGTAGTTGGGCCCCCCGCGCCGGACGTAGATCTTCACGTGGTTCTTCCGGAGCTTGTCCTTGTACTCCTCGAGGGCCTGGATGATCCCGGTGAACGTCTTCGCCACGTCGGTGAAGTTGGCGATTCCGCCCCCGATGAGGAGGTACTTGGGTCGCCCGTGGGGATCCGGCCTCCGGGTCATGAGATCGAGGAGGGTTTTCGTGTACTCGTAGGTGAGCTCGGTCGACGGATCGCCGGAGTACTCGCCGTAGTTCGCGAGTTCCCCTCCAAACCCCAGATCCACCACCGTGTCTGCGTAGATCACGCTCGCCCCGCCGCCGGCGACGAGGAGCCACACCCGTCCGTCCGGGTTGAGGAGGGTGAGCTTGAGCGACGCCCCGGTCTTGGCGTCGAGGGTCTCCACGTACGCCTCCTCCTTCGTCATCGGCCGGCCAAAGGGACGGGGGAACTCGATCGGTCCCCACTTGTCCGCGCACTGGAACGCCGCCGTGTCGTCGAGCTTGGCCACGGTGTCCAACGGGAGGAGCCTCCCGCGGGAGAACGCGATCGGGTTGAACTCAAGGTAGGTGAAGTGGTAGTCCACGTAGATCCGGTACAGGGCCTGGACGAACGCGGCCACCGTCTCCTTGTCCGGGACGTTCGGCAGCTTCGACAGGACCTCGACCTTCGCCGGGTCGGCCAGCACCGGGACGTCGATCGAGACCACGGTGTCCCACACCGACTCGATGTCCACCCCACCTTGCGGGGAGAAGTGGATCGTGTCCGCGTCGCGGGAGCTCGTGAACGCGAGGTAGTACTCCGCATCGTGGGGGACGAACGGCTCGATGAGGAAGTGGGTCAGGACGCCGGTCGTCTTCCCGCGCGCGCCCTCGATCGTCACCTCCTTTCCCATCCGCTCGGCGATCCACGCCACCGCGGCCTCGAGGTCGGCGTCGAGGAGGAGGAGGTTGTTCTTTCCCCGCTTCCCAAACAGCTGATCGGGCTTCACGACGAGCCTCTCCGTCCGGAGCCACGGGTGGTCCTTCTCCAGTCTCCCGAAGTCCGTCTCCGGCGTGACGAGGACGAGGCGGTCATCGAACGCGAACCGGCCGCCGGAGTACTCCCCGATCGCCCGGGCGAGCATCCGTTTCGCGTCGTACTCTCGGATTCCTTTCTGGGCCATCTCTCTCTCCCTACAGGCGCTTCACGATCTCGTCCCCGAACTGGGAGCAGGAGACGAGGGTCGCCCCCGGCATCAGCCGCTCGAGGTCGTAGGTCACGTGCTTGGAGGCAATGGCGGCGCTCATCGCGCGGAGGATCGCCTCGGCGGGCTCGCGCCAGCCCAGGTACTTGAGCATCTCCACGGCAGAGAGGATGAGGCTTCCCGGGTTCACCTTGTCCTGGCCGGCGTACTTGGGGGCCGTGCCGTGGGTGGCCTCGAACACGGCGTGGCCGGTCGCGTAGTTGATGTTCGCGCCCGGCGCCACCCCGAGTCCGCCCACCTGGGCCGCCGCGGCATCGGTCATGTAGTCGCCGTTGAGGTTCGTGGTGGCGACGACGGAGTACTCGTCGGGCCGTAGCAGCATCTGCTGGAAGAACTGGTCCGCGATGCGGTCGTTGAGGACGATTTTGCCGGCCGGAACCCTTCCGCCGTAGGTTGTGGCGACCTCCTCCTCGGTCACGATCTGGGGGTAGGTCCTCCCGACCTCGTACCCCCATTCGCGGAACGCCCCCTCGGTGAACTTCATGATGTTCCCCTTGTGGACGAGGGTGACCTTCGTCCGCCTGTCGGCGATGGCGTACTCGATCGCCGCCTTGACGAGGCGCTTCGAGCCCTCCTCGCTGATCGGCTTCACGCCGATCCCGCACTTCTCGGGGAAACGGATCGACTTCACCTTCATCTCCGTCCGCAGCCAGGCGATGACCTTGTCCGCCTCCGGTGAGCCGGCCTTCCACTCGATCCCCGCGTAGACGTCCTCCGTGTTCTCCCGGAAGAAGACCATGTCCACCTTCTCCGGCTCGCGAACCGGGGCCGGGGTCCCGATGTGCTTCACCGGCCGCACGCAGGCGTAGAGGTCGAGGAGCTGGCGGAGGGTGACGTTGAGGCTGCGGATCCCGCCCCCGACCGGGGTCGTGAGGGGCCCTTTGATCGCCACGAGGTACTTCTGGATCGCCTCAGCCGTCTCCTGGGGGAGGTACAGCTTCTGCCGCTCGTCGGGGGGGATCGCCTTGATCTCGTCCTCGGACAGGCCGGGGTGGTAGTGCTCGATCGCCTCGTCTCCGGCGTAGACCTTCATCCAGGCGATCTTCCTCTTCCCTCCGTACGCCTTCTCCACCGCCGCGTCCACGACGCGGATCATGACCGGGGTGATGTCGACCCCGATCCCGTCGCCGCGAATGTAGGGGATGATCGGGCGATCCGGCACGGCGAGGCCGCGGGCCGTCATCGTGATGGGTTGACCCCCTGCGGGGACTTGAACGTTCTTTGTCACGCTGAACCTCCTTGTCGGTTCCTAGGTCACGTCGTGGACCGCGAGCTCGCGGGCAAGGGCCCGCGTGGCGGCGGTCATCTTCTCCAGCACCGGGGCGTTGCGCGTGGAGTCAAGCCGGGTGCTCGGCGCGGATACGCCCAGCGCGGCGAGGATGCGGCCCGTGGTGCTGAGGATCGGCGTCGCCAGACCATAGGTGTGGGGCAAGACCTCCCCGTCGCTCTCGGCGTATCCACGGCGACGGATCCGCTGCAGTTCAGCCCGGAGCGCCTTCGGATCGGTGATCGTGGTCTCGGTGAACCGGGGGAGGCCTTGGGCGATGATCCGCTCCTGGTCCTCCTGGGGAAGGTGGGCGAGGAGGACCTTCCCCGTCGCCCCGGCGTGGAGCGGGAAGATCGCCCCTCGCTCGTGGGAGACCCGCAGCGCGTGGTGCCCCTCCACCCGCTCGAGGCAGATCCCGTTCATCTCATGGAGTCCGGCGAGGATGAACGTTTCGCCCGTCTCCGTTGCCAAGCGTTCCATCACGGGACGAGAGAGCTCGATCAGCCCGCGCCTGCGCACCCCCCCTGCCAGCTGGAGGAGCCTCCCTCCCAGCCGCAGAAGACCGGTCCGCGGATCCTCCTCGAGGAGCCCGTGGGCCTTGAGCGCGAGCACGTAGCGGTAGGTCGTGCTCCGGGGGAGGGCCAACGAGCGGGCGATGTCGGCGGCGCTCAGCTCCGCACGGACCTCCCCGAACAGGGTCAGGATGCGTAGGCACTTCTCGAGCGTGTTCAACCGCGTCTCCACTCCTGCCCCTACGCGATGGGCACTCCTTGCCGTGCCACGGCCAGCGCGAGGAGGCCGCCCGCCTTGACCATCCGCTGCTCGCGCGCGGAGAGCTCCGCCTTGACAAGGATCGTCGTCCCCTTGGTCACGTTGCGCACCACGAGCGGGCGCGAGAGGTCGGAGATGTCGATCTCCAGCTCGTCGCCCTGGTCCAGCCCCGCTGGGTCGCCGACGAGGGGGAGGATCCCCACGTTGACGAGGTTCGCTTTGTGGATCCGGGCGAAGCTCTTGGCGATGACGGCCTCGATCCCGAGCTGCCACGGGGCGAGCGCCGCGTGCTCGCGGGACGAGCCCTGGCCGTAGTTCTCGCCACCCACGATGAACCCCCCGCCCTTCTCCGCCGCGCGGGCGGCGAACGTCTTGTCCTCGTAGTGGAACGTGAACTTGGCGATCTCGGGCAGGTTCGAGCGCAGGTGCTGGGTGAGCGGGCCGGCAGGGAGGATCGCGTCGGTGGAGACCCCGTCCCCAACCTTGAGCAGGACCTCGCCCCTGAGCACGGACGGCAGAGGACGTGGGGGGGCCATCTTCACGATGTTCGGGGCCCGGCGGATGGGAACGGACGGGCCCTGCGGCTCGACGATCATCACGTCATCGACGACGAGCTTGGTGACCCGCACCGTGACCGGTGGAAGCTCGCGCGGGTCGGCGATCGCCCCCTTCAGGGCCGACGCCGCGGCCACCTCCGGGCTTGTCAGGGCGAGCTTCCCGAGCTCGTTCCCCCCGCGGCCCTTCCAGTTTCGGTTCACCGTGCGCAGCGACAGGGAGTTCGTGCCGGGGACGAACCCGATCCCGATGCACGCGTTGCACCCCGGCTCGATGAGCCGGACTCCGGCGCGGGTCAGGGCGAGGAAGCTTCCGTCCTTGACGAGCATCTCCCACGCCTGCCGCGAGGCCGGCGACACGACGACGTCGATCTCCGGGGCGACGTGCTTGCCCTCAAGGATCTTCGCCACGACCTTGATGTCGCGGTACGATCCGTTCGTGCACGAACCGATGAAGACCTGGTCGATCTTCGTGCCGGCGACCTCCGTCACCGGGACCACGTTGTCCGGGCTCCCGGGCATCGCGACGAGGGGGACGAGGGACGAGAGGTCGATCTCGAGGGTCGCGTCGTAGCTTGCGTCGGGATCGGCGGACAGCTCGCGCCAGTCCGCGCCCCGACCCTGCATCTCCAGGAACTTCTTTGTCACCGCATCCGAGGGGAAGATCGACGACGTGGCGCCGGTCTCGGTGCACATGTTCGTGATCGTCGCCCGCTCGGGGACGGACAGGGTCTTCACCCCGGGGCCGGCGAACTCGATGAAGTAGCCCACGCCGCCCTTGACCGAGATCCGGCGGAGGATCTCGAGGGCCACGTCCTTGGCCGTGACCCCCCACGGGAGCCTGCTGGTGAGGATCACCCGCAGCACCTTGGGCACGGTGAGGTAGAACAACCCTCCGCCCATCGCCACGGCCACGTCGGCGCCGCCGGCCCCGATCCCGAGCATCCCCAACCCGCCAGCCGTCGGGGTGTGGGAGTCCGAGCCGAGGAGCGTCTTCCCGGGGATCCCAAACCGCTCGTAGTGCACCTGGTGGCAGACCCCGTTCCCGTTCTTGGAGAACTTGGCGCCGTAGTGAGAGGCGATCGATTGGAGGAACAGGTGGTCGTCGGTGGACTCACCCTTGAACCCAAGTGACGTGTGATCGCTGTACGACACCACCAGTTCCGCCTGGACCTTGTCCAGGCCGAGGGATTCGAACTCCAGCCACGCCATCGTTCCGGTGGAATCCTGGGTCAAACACTGATCGATCCGGATGCCCACCTCGTGTCCCTTGTCGAGCGTGCCCTCCACGATGTGCTCGGCGAGGATCTTCTCCGTCAACGTTTTCGCCACACGGATCACCTCGGTTGGGGGGGCGGGTGTCTCATAATATGAGACATCGTCCCATTTCCCGGCGCATCCTACCCCGGCGGGCGGACAAGTCAAGGGCCGTCGAGGCTGTCCGATCGCGCGCCGTGGTGTCGGACGGGGCCCAGCATCGTGCGGCAGCAGGACGAGGACGTCAGCCAGGCAGGCCCGACCGGGGAGTGAGGTCACCCGGGGTGAGGAACTCGACGCGCCCTGAGTCCAGGTGGTACACCGCGCCCACCACGCCCGGGCCCTCTGGTCCGGACAGGGCCTGGCGGAGGTACGCGACCATCCCCTCGACGTGGAGGCGCACGGTCTGATCGCAGAGGTCGCCCGCGCAGAGGCGTGCCCCCTCGATCGCCGGTCGGATCGCAGCGCACAGGCAGTCCTCGGGCTCGTCGGGCCGATGGGCGATGGCTGCGCGCACGGCACCACAGCCGGTGTGCCCCAGGACGACCACGAGGGGGACCTGGAGGTGGCGGACGGCGTACCCCAGGCTGGCCAGGACGGTGGCGTCGCAGACGTGGCCGGCCGTGCGCACGACGAACAGGTCGCCCAAGCCCTGATCGAACACGATCTCCGGGGGAACGCGCGAGTCGGAGCAACCGAGAACCGCGGCCCACGGGCTCTGGCCCGAGACGAGGAAGGCGATGCGGTCAGCGTCCTGGTGTGGATGATGATGGGCGCCGCGGGCGTGGCGGCGGTTTCCCTCGATGAGGGCGCGCAGAGCTTGGGTGCGGTTCATCCCTTTCGGCCTCCGACCCAATCCTGCTTCATCCACTTCGCTTCGGCAACGGTGCCACAAGGGCGACCAGCCGAGCGACCGTGGGCCCGCGGTGGTCGACGGACCGGATCGGATCCCCGGGACCTCGCCTCCACAGGAAGTCCATAGGTTTTGCACGGTACGTCCAGGGGACGAGGCCATCATCGCGCTGTGACGCAAGCGAGAGCGAGCAGATCCCTGTCTGGGCGTGGTCGAGGTCAACCTCGATCACGGCCCGCGTGCGCATGGAGCCCAGTTCGCTAGGCAATGCAGGTCTGCCACCCCCGCCGTGGCACACATCCACGGCGATCCCACCCAAGGGGCGGAGGTCCCAACCTCCGCCCCGCCCTCTTCCTACCCTGTTCTGGATTGAGACGGTGGTATCCGGTGGGGTGAAGAGGTACAGTCGACTCGTTCAGTGATTCCAGGAGGATGATCTCGATGCGACGTCTCTTGATCGCGATGTGCGCGGTGGTCGTGGGCTGGGTCGCGGTGGGTCAACCGACGGGCAACGATCTGGCGCAGTGGGCCCTCGCGCACTGGGAGGCCGTGGGCAGCGGGGAAGTCGAGGCGGCGGTGGCGGGGTTCGCTGCCGATGGGGGCGCGACGTTCCTGGGCACAGGATGGGATGGGTTCTACTATGGCTCAGACGTGAGGGCGGCCTGGGCTCAGTTCTTTGCGGCGTTCCCTGTGCAGGGGCACGCGCTGAGGGGCGTCGTCCGCGCGGTGGCCGAGGCGAGCCTGGTCTACGGCACAGTGGAGTTCGCTGTTTCCGAGGGGACGGTGGTCGTCGATTCGTTCCTCCGGTTCTCCCCTGATGGGCAGATCCGCGCCGCCGACTACGTGGTGGCCTGGTCCGGGACGCCCGTACCAGTCACGGACGGTGCGATTGGCGATGGGGAGTACCGCCAGTCGGCCGAAGATCCTCGGAGCGGGGCCACGCTGTTTTGGCGCAACGGCCTCGTTGTCCTGTTCGCCGCGCTGCGCAGCCCGGGCACGGGCTGGGTCTCTGCGGGGTTCGATCCCGTGAACCGGATGCAAGGCGCGAACTACATCATCGCTGCCGTGACCCCCGCGGGGATCGCGATCGAGGACCACTTCGGAACGGGGACGACATCCCATCGTCGCGACGCTCGCGACGATGTCCTGCGGGCCGCGGGCACGGTCTCCGGCGGCCAGACCGTCGTCGAGTTCGTGATCCCGCTCGACAGCGACGATCCCGAGGATAAGTCCCTTGTTCCGGGCAAGGCGTACACCGTGCTCCTCGCCTACCACCGGAGCTCCACGAGCTTCACCGCGATCCACACCGCTCGTGGGTCGATCCAGATGGAGCTGGAGGACTGACATGGACACGCTCCGTGACATCGCCTACCACAACCTGGGGCCGTACCCGGTGATCTTCTACCTGGGCCTCGTCGGTTACGTTCTTCTGCTGGTAACTGCGGGGGCGATGGGGCTGTCCCGGGTCCTCAAGAAGCGACGGCCGGTGAAGGTCCACCGGCGGCTGGCGTATGCCACGCTCCTCGTGGCGACCCTGCACGCCCTGCTGGGAATCGTCACCCGCGTCTAGCGTGGTTCGGGGTCCGCTGTCCGTCTGGCAGGTGACGGCCCGCGGATCACGGTTTCTCGATCTCCATCGTCATCGCCACGAGCCCGGACAGGAGCTTGGGGTAGAAGTCGGTCGACTTCTGGGGCATCGAGGCCCCGAGGTCGGCGATCGCCAGTACCTCCTCGACCCGGGTGGGGTTGAGGAGGAACGCGGCCTGCCCCTTCCCCGCGTCCACGAGGGCGATCGCCTCCTCATCCGTGTGGGCGTAGTCGACGTTCATCTGGCGGGCCAGGGCCTCGTCGTCGATCCCGAGGTGCGGCTCGAGGAGCGCCTTGTGGAGGATCGCCACGTCGAGCCTCTTCCAGGCTGGCGGGTGGTCGCCGCCGATGAGGTCGTCGAGCCGGCGCTCGTCGCGCAGGGTGAGGGACCAGAAGGTCTGTTCGGAGTACAGGACGAACGCGTGCGCCTTCCCCCGGGCGGCCGCCAGGAACTCCCGCGCCAGGGCGAGCGACCCCAGCTTCGCGACGGCGAACTCCCCGCGGGCGGCGGCGAGGAACCGCTGCGATGAGAAGGCCGGCAGGTCGCGCACGACGCGCGGGGTGGGGCGGATGACGCACCCCGGCTCGTCTACGTTGACCAACGTGACGGGCAGCGCGGTGAAGCTCTGCGGGGATGCGGGCTTCCACCCCTTGGCCAGGCACTCCCGCATGAACGCCTGGGCGGTCTCGAACCGGTGGTGCCCGTCGGCGATGTAGAGCTCGAGCGGGAGGAGTGCATCCTGGACGACCTGCACCGTGTCCGGGTCTGCGATGTACCACAGCTCGTGGGCGTTCCTGAAGTCGTCCTTTGCCGTGGCATCGGGGGGCCGGCCAGCGATCGCCCGTTCGGCGGCGCTCGTCGCTCGGCGGCCGGGGTCGCGGTAGAGGAGGAAGATGTGCTCGAGGTGGGCCTCCGTGGCCCGAAACAGCTTCAGTCGGTCCTCCTTGGGGCCGCGCAGGGTGTGCTCGTGGGCCTTCGCGCCGCTCTGGGCGAGGTCGAGGAGGGCGATGATCCCGGTGCGGACGAGGCTCTGTCCGCCGTGGGTGAACGACTGGCGGTACAGGTAGATCCCGGGCCTCTCGTCGTGGACGAGGATCCCATCGTGCATCCATGTCTGGAGGAGGGCCGCGCGGCGGGCGTACTCGGCTTCATTCTGCGGCGGGGACTTCGTCCCGATCAGCCGGACGAAGTTGTAACGGGAACGGCGGAGGTACTCCCTCTCCTCGTCCGGTCCGATCCGGTCGTAGGGCTGGGTGACGACCTGCGACAGGTCCCCCACGATAGCGGGGTTGTAGCGGAGACCGCGGAACGGGTGGATGACGGCCATCGTCAACCCGCCCGCGCGCGCTGGAGGAGGATCTCCACCACCTCGCCCCCGATCCGCTCCTGGGCCTCCCTTGTCTGGGCCCCGATGTGGGGGGTGAGGGTGACGTTGGGGTGGCGGATGAGTTCCAGGTTCGTGGGCGGCTCGACCGCGAACACATCGAGCCCCGCCCCGGCGAGCTTGCCCGACCGGAGGGCGGCGAGCAGCGCCCCCTCGTCCACGACCTCGCCCCGCGCGCAGTTGATGAGGTACGCCCCGTCCTTCATCCGGGCGATCTCGTCCGCCCCGATCACCGGTCCCGCCGGGTCGGGGGGGACATGGAGGGAGACGAAGTCGCTCCGGGCGAGGACGTCGGGCAGCGGCATGAGCGGCACCTCGGGGAGGGGGGACTGGGTGACGAACTTGTCGGTCGCGATGACCTTCATCCCCAGGGCGAGCGCCCGCCGGGCCAGCGCCTGGCCGATCCGCCCGATCCCCACCACCCCGAGGGTCCTCCCCTGAAGCTCGATCCCCACGAACGCCTTCTTTTCCCACTTCCCGTCGCGGACGGACTGGGTGGCCTGGGGAAGGGACCGGGCGAGGGCGAACATGTGGGCCAAGGCGAGCTCGGCCACGGAGTCCGAGCTCGCCCGGGGGGTGTTCACGACCTCGATCCCCTTCGCCCGCGCATGGTCGGCATCGACGTTGTCCAGCCCCACCCCGGCGCGGACGATGAGCTTGAGGCCCACCGCGGCATCGAGCGCGGGCTTGCGGACCTTCGTCGCGGAGCGGACGACGATCGCCTCGTACCCCTGGGCGAGCTCGTGGGCCAGCTCCTCCGGCGACATTCCCGTCTTCACCGTCACTTCGACCCCTCCCTCCCGGAGCCGGGCGAGGGCGTTCTCCGCCAATGGGTCGCAGATGAGAACACGCATCTTCCCCCCCTAGAGCCCGAGGACAACGTCGATCGTCGCCAGGAGCCCACGGACGTCGGCCACGGTGAGATCGCCCATGTGGGCGATGCGGAACGTCTTGCCCTTCAGGTCGCCATACCCGTTGGAGATCCGCATGCCGTGCTCGCGGACGAGGGTCTTGTTCAGATCGTCCACGGAGATGCCGCGGGTGTTGGTGATGCAGCTCACCGTCTGCGACCAGTACCCCTCCTCGGGGTAGATGTCGAAGTGCTGCTTGGCCCAACCTTGGACCGCGGACGCCATCGCCCGATGGCGGGCGAACCGGCGGTCGAGGCCCTCGGCGAAGATCGCGTCGAGCTGGGCGCTGAGGGCGAACAGGTGCGGGATGGACGGGGTGGCAGGGGTTTCGTTCTTCTTGTGGGATTTCACCATCACCGGGAAGCTGAAGTAGTAGGTACGGGGCTTGATCGCCTCGGCCCGCTTCAGGGCGCGGTCGGAGACGGCGCACACGGCGAGCCCGGCCGGGAGGGCGAGCGCCTTCTGGACCCCGGCCAAGCACACGTCGAGGCCGAGGGTGTCGAACTCGATCTTCACGCCCCCCATCGCCGACACGGCGTCCACGAGGAGGAGGACATCGGGGAACTTCCGCACAGCCTCCGCGATCTCCGGGAGGGGGTTCATGAGCCCGGTCGAAGTCTCGTTGTAGACCAGGGTCACCGCATCAAACTCCCCGGTTGCGAGCTTCTCCTCCACCATCCCCGGTTTGATCGCCACGTTCCATGGCACCTCGAGCGCCTCGCACGGGATCCCGCACGCGGACGTGATCTCGTGCCACCGCTTGGAGAACGCCCCGTTCACGAGGTTGAGGCACCTCTTCCCCACACAGTTTTGGACCGCCGCTTCCATCGCCCCGGTGGACGAGGAGGTGAACAGGAGCACCATCTGCTCTGTGTACAGGAACTTCTGGAGCTTGGGCTGGAGCTCCGCGTACAGCTCGCGGAACTCCGGGGAGCGGTGGTAGATCTGGGGAGTGGCCATGGCTTGCAAGATCTCCGGGCGAACCTCGGTCGGTCCAGGGGTGAACAGTTTGCTGTGCACGTTACGCATGAACCCCTCCTTGGGTGGGTCTCGTCGCGGGGATCATTGCCCAAATCGATCTGGGATTCAAGTCAGTGCGGACCTGCGCGGTGAAGCCCTAACCGACGGGCGATGTCGAGGGTGCGCTCGTACTCCGCGGCCGTGGGGCGGCGGGCGAGCGGGGGGTACTCCCGTGCCCGGTGGGCGGGTCGGTACTGGGCCATCACGTTGACGAACGTGTGCGGCGAGATCTCGCGGGCGATGAACGCGAGCACGGCCTCCGAGCCGGCGAGCCCGTCGGGGAGGACGAGGTGGCGGACGAGGAGGCCGCGCACGGCGATCCCGTCCTCCACGACGAGGTCTCCCACCTGGCAGTGCACCTCGCGCAGGGCCTGTTGGGCCCGCTCCACGTAGTCCCCCGCCCCCGACAGCCGGGCCGCCACCGCGTTGTCCCCGTATTTGAAGTCGGGCATGTAGATGTCGACGATCCCCGCCAGGAGGCGCAGCGCGTCCACCGACTCGTACCCGCCGCAGTTCCACACGAGGGGCAACCGCAGGCCTTCGTCGCGGGCCAGGGCGAGGGCGGCCACGATCTGGGGCGCCTGGTGGGTGGGGGTGACGAGGTTCACGTTCTCGCACCCCATCTCCTGCAGCCGGAGCATGATCCGCGCCAGGTCGTGGACGGCGATCTCCTCCCCCTCACCGAGCTGAGAGATCGCGTAGTTCTGGCAGAACAGACAGCGAAGGTTGCACCCGGAGAGGAAGATCGTCCCCGATCCCCCTTCCCCGACCACCACGTCCTCCTCGCCGAAGTGGGGGCCGAAGCTCGCCACCCGCGGGGTGAGTCCGGCTCGGCAGAACCCGCGCTCCCCCCGCGCACGGTGGGCCCCGCACTTCCGTGGGCAGAGGCCGCATGGGGAGGCAAGGGCCTGCAGCCCCTCCGCGCGGGCCTGGAGCTCGGCCGTGGGGAGGTCGAGGTAGAGGGGGTGGGTCATCGCTCCCTCCCCGGCCGCCACCCGAGCTCCCGCAGCCGCCGGTAGAGGTGGGCCAGGGGAAGGCCCATCACGTTGAAGAAGTCGCCCTCAATCCGCTCCACGAACGGCGCTGCCCCTCCCTGGATCGCGTACGCCCCCGCCTTGTCGAGGACGTCCTCGCGGGAGAGGTACCACGCGATCTCCTCTTCGCTGAGGGGCTTGACCAGGACCCGCGTCTCCACCAAATCCGCGCGCTCGGCGCCCGGGGCGAGGAGGGCGAGCCCGGTGAACACGGAGTGCCACCCTCCCGCGAGGGCGGCCAACGTGGCCCGCGCCTCATCCACGTTGCGCGGCTTGCCGTACGGCCGGCCATCCCGGAACACCCCCGTGTCCGCCCCGATCACGATCGCTTGTGGGTGACGTTCCCGCCCGCGTTCCGCCTTGCGGCGGGCGACGGTGAGGAGGTCCTGCGGCGCGCGGATCTCCCCTTCCGCCACGTCCGGCGCGACGACGGTGAACTCGGCGGTGATCGCCTTGAGGAGGGCGATCCGCCGCGGGGAGGTCGAGGCGAGGACGACGCGTTGCCCAGCAGGGGCGGGGCTCCCATAATGCTCAGCCATGGACATCATTTTCGACGAGAGGTGTCTCGAGTACCACGCGGTGGGGCACCCCGAGGGGCCGGCGCGGGTGCGGATGCTCCAGGACCATCTGGCCCGGCGGGGGTACCCGTTCGTCGAACCTCGCCCCGCGACGGACGAGGAGCTCCTCTCCGTCCATACCCCGGACCACGTCCGCCGCGTCGAGAGCGGGGACTTCCGCGATCCAGACTGCCCGCCCTACCCCAACATCGGGTTCTACGCGCGCCTCGCCGCCGGGGGGGCCGTCCTCGCCCAGCAGCGCCGTGGGTTCTCCATCCTCCGCCCTCCGGGCCACCACGCGGGGCCCTCGTTCCTGGGCGGATTCTGCTACTACAACAACCTCGCGATCGCGGTGCGCCGGTCCGGGAAGCGAACCCTGATCGTGGACATCGACGGACACCACGGGAACGGCACTGAGGCCGTGTTCTACGGCGACCCGGCCGTGACCTACATCTCGCTCCACCGCATCTACAACTACCCCGGCACGGGTCACGAGTCGCGCGGCAACTGCCTCAACTACCCCCTCCCCCCTCGCTGTGGGCGGGCGTTGTACGTGGAGACCCTGGAGCAGGCCCTGGCTGCGGCCGGGTCGGCCTACGACGAGCTCGCGATCTCGGCGGGGTTCGACACGTACCGGGAGGATCCGCTGGCTTCGTTGGGGTTGGACGTGGATGCGTTCTACGACATCGGGTACGTGCTCGGGGAGCGGAAGCTGCCCGCGTTCGCTGTCCTTGAGGGGGGGTACGTCCCGGAGATCATGGGCCCTGCCGCCGATGGGCTCATCCACGGCCTGCGCGATGGCGGTGCTCCGCGCGAGGGGTGATGGGACGGGCCATGGGGTACGGGAAGCGCACCGTGGAGCCGCCGGTCCCCTCGGCGGCCCAGGGGCCTCCCGCTCCCCGTCGGCGCTCCGTGAGGCAAAACGGTCCACCCCGGACCAGGGCCGTTGATTGCTGGGCCACAGGCGCGCGCGTACAATGCGACACCATGCGTACTCCGATCGTACTCGCGGTGGTCGCCGCGTGGTCGCTGGTTTCCCTCGCTGGTCCCCTCCGAGTATCGCTTCCGCCGGCGCTCGGCGCCGTGCCGATCGTGATGGGGGAGGTATGGGGCCTGTTCGATGAGGAGGCAGTCGAGATCGAGATGATCCCGCTTCCCAGTCAGCGGGACCGGATCCTCGCCTTCCAGGCCGGCCAGGTCGACGTGATGGTCTCCGACCTCACCGCGGCGCTCCTCCTCGTGGCGAGCGCTCCCCGCGAGGCAGGGATCCTCGCCATCGCCTACGCCCCCCCGGCGGGAGCCGATCACCTGGCGATCCTCACCCCGACCACGTTCTCCTGCATCGGGACCTGGGAAGATCTCCTGGCCCGCCTCCGCAGTGGCCAGCGGCTGCAGATCGCGCTTCCGCGCCAGTCGGACCTCGAGTTCGTGATGGACAGCGTGTTCCAGGAGGAGGGGGTCGCGGTCCCGTCCGACCTGTACATCGGGCAGGACAACCTCCTCACCAACGCGTCGTGGGTCCTCCTGGGGATGGTCGCGGTGGGGGTCCTCCCTCAGCCTTACGTGGATTACATTTTGACCTTTGGTTACCCAGGGAAGCCGGAGCTCGTGGCGCTGCGCTGGATTCCGGGGGAGCGCCTCCCCCCGGAGGTCATCGTCGTTCGCCGCTCGGTGGTGGACAGGGAGCCGGAGGTGGTCGCTGGCTTCCTGCGCGGGCTGCGGCGGACGGTGGAGCGGTTGAACGGGGCGACGCGGGACGAGGTTGTGACGGACGCCCTCCCCGTGGCGGTGGAGCTCTTCTTCCCCGGGGCCGGTCCGGAGGCGGCGGAGCCGGAGGTCCGTGCCCAGATCGAGGCCGCGATCGCGGCGATCGAGATCCCTGTTTTCCCTGAGCCGAGGCCCCTCGAACGGGAGGTGTACGACCGCGTGCTGACGTGGGCGGTGGGGAAGAAGTACCTCCGCGCTGCGCTTCCGTATGACGAAGCGGTCGTTCCCCTGCCAGGATGATCGAGGTCGACGGCCTGACCATCGTCTACGGCCGCGCCGGGGCAGCGGTGCCCGCGGTGGCGGGCCTGGCGATAGAGGTGGATACCTATGAGCTCGTGGCGGTCGTTGGGCCGTCGGGGTGTGGGAAGACGACGCTCCTGTTCGCCATCGATGGTCTCCTCACCCCGACCGCGGGGAGGGTCCGGATCCACGGGGAGGAGGTGCGGGGGGTGCGCCGCGACGTGGCGCTCATCCTCCAGGACGCGGGGCTCCTCCCCTGGAAGACGGTGCGGGCCAATGCCGAGCTCTCCCTGCGCATCCAGGGACGGAAGGAGCCAGCGACGAAGGTGCTCGCCGACCTCGGGCTGGCGGGGTTCGAGAAGCGGTTCCCCAGCGAGCTATCGGAGGGGATGAAGAGGCGGGTGGGGATCGCCCGGGCGCTCGCCCTCCAGCCGCGGGTGATGCTGATGGACGAGCCGACCGCGAACCTGGATTCCATCACCCGTGAGCACATTCAGAACCTCATCCTCGGCCTGTGGTGGGAGCTGGGGTTCACCGGGATTCTCGTCACCCATGACATCGAGGAGGCGGTATTCCTCGGGAAGAGGATCCTCGTCTTGTCGTCGCGGCCGGCGCGGGTGGTCGAGGTCGTCGATAACCCGGGGATGGGCGAGCCGGGGTACCGGGGGACGCCTGAGTTCGTGGCCCAGGTGGCCCACCTGCGGCAGGTCCTGGGGGGGAACGGGCCATGAGGGAGGGCGCGAAGATGATCCTCCGCTACCTCGTGGCGATGGTCGTCATCACCGCGGTGTGGGCGGGGGTGTCGTGGCTCCTCGAGGTGGTGCGGGGCCGCCAGATCCTCCCCACGCCGTGGGACACCGCGATCGCGGCCGGGGAGACGCTCTCCGTCCTCGCCGCGGCGTTCGGAACTTCCGCCCTGCGGTTCCTCATCGCCCTGGCTGTGGCGTTCGTGCTCGGACTGCCGTTGGGCCTCGCGGTGGGGTTCGAGCCGAAACTGGACCGCTACCTATCCCCCCTCATCTACCTCCTCTACCCGATGCCGCCGGTGGCCCTCCTCCTCTTCCTCTACCTCGCGTTCGGGCTGGGGGAGGTGGTGCGGCTGGTGGTCGTGGTGATGGCGCTCTTCTTCCAGGTCGTCGTCGCCGCCCAGGGCGCGGCGAAGTACGTCGTGCCGTCCCACATCACCGCCGTCCGCTCCGCCGGGGCGACGCGGTGGCAGATCTACCGCCACGTCGTCCTCCCCGCCACCCTCCCCAGCGTCCTCACCGCGGCGCGGGTATCGGTGGGGCTGGGGATCACCATGCTCTACATCGCGGAGACGAAGCTGGGGGTCCTCCTCGGCCCTGGGGCGGGCTTGGGGCGGTTCATCGAGTACTACACGTTCCGGGGGGACATCTCGCTTGCGGGCGTGGTCGGGCTGGCCCTCCTCGGCCTCCTGTTCTACGTGGTCCTCGAGCTCCTGGAGCGGATCCTCTGCCGGTGGAAGTTCGTGGGGGCGCGCGGTGGAACTTAGGCGGGTCCTGTTCGTCTACAACCGGGAGCGGCCTGCGGCCTCGGCCGCGGTGGAGCGAGGCCGCACTTGGTGCCGCGAGCACGGCGTGGGTGCGGAGGTCCACGCCCCAGGAGGGCGAGGGGAGGGGGACCTCGTCGTGGCCGTGGGGGGGGATGGGACGCTCCTTCGGGCGGCGGGCCTCGTCTACCCCCGCGAGGTGCCGGTCCTCGGGGTGAACGCGGGGGGGTTGGGGTTCCTCGCCGCGTGTGGCGCGGGGGAGATCGAGGCCGCGCTGGGGGAGGTGGCTGCCGGCCGGTGCGAGGTGGAGCGGCGGGGGCGGCTATTGGTCCAAGGGGCGCGGTTCTCAGGGTCGGCCCTCAACGATATCGCGGTGGTCGGGCCGGACGCGGAGCGGTTCACCGCGCTCGCAGTGGAGGCGGAAGGGGAGGAGATCCTGGCCCTGGAAGGGGATGGGTTGATCGTGTCCACTCCCACGGGGAGCACGGCGTACGCCCTCGCGGCGGGAGGGCCGGTCCTCCATCCGGATCTGGCCGCGTTTGTCCTCGTCCCCCTCGCCCCCCACCGCCTCGGGATCCGCCCCCTCGTCGTGCCGGAAGGGGCGACGGTCACGATCCGCGCCCGGCGGCGGGGGAGGGTGCTCGTGGATGGCGATCCGATCTCGGATCTCGAAGCGGGGGAGGCGGTCACGGTGGGCCGTGCCCCAGCGGCCACGCTCCTCGTGCGGCTGGCGAACGCGGGATCGTTCTTTGCTCGCTTGAGGGACCGCCTGGGATGGCCCGCCTGAAACGCCACCCGCTGCCCCTCCGGTGGGAGAGGAGGCGCGGGTCTGGGTGAAGATGGAGTTGGAGCGGATCAGGCTCTATGTCGGAAGGGGGGAACGGTGAACGTAGAAGCGTTGCTGGACGGAGTGATCAAGAAGCGGATCGCAGATGAGCTGGAGCTGGTCGCGATCCGGAGCCGGGAAGAGCTGACGAGGTTCACGGGCTGCCAGATCCACCAGAACGTGGCGGCGGTGGACACCACGGTCCACATCCGAGCTTGGGCGGATGGGAAGACGGGCGTGGCGACCACGAACGACCTCACCGCCGAAGGTCTCGCTCGGGCGGCGCGGGATGCGGCAGGGATGGCCCGCGCCCAGACCCGCCCCGCCGGCTACGCCCCGCCGGACCCGCGGCCGGTGGAGGAGGCCACGGCGTGGGACGAGGCGACGTGGGACGCCAGCCCGGCCGAGCGGGCAGCCCTCGTGGCCCGCGCGGTGCAAGGTGCGGCAACCCTCGGGTTCAACGCCTCGGGGTCCCTCGCCACGGGAGGAGGGGAGATCTGGGTGCGCACCACGCGCGGGATCGATGTCCACCACCGCACATCCTCGGTGCGGTTCGTGACCGTGATCATGGGCAAGAGCGGCGGGTCGGGGTACGCCGAGTTCTCCGGCTCCAGGCTCTCCGAGTTCGTCCCCGAGGAGGCCGCGGGGCAAGCCCTGGCCAAGGCGCGGAAGTCGGAGGTGAGGAGGGCGCTCGAGCCGGGGGAGTACACGGTCGTCCTCGAGGAGCCAGCGATGGCCACCTTGCTTGGGATGCTCTCCTCGATGGGGTTCTCCGCCCGCGCGCTCCTCGAGAAGCGCAGTTTCCTCGACGGGAAGTTCGGCCAGAAGCTCGTCTCCGATCTGGTGACCGTGTACGACGATGGCCTGCATCCCCGGACCACGGTGATGCCGTTCGACTTCGAGGGGATGCCCAAGCAGCGCGTGTACTTCTTCCGGGTGGGGGTCGCGGAAGGGGTGGTGCACGACACGCGCACGGCGGCTCTCCTGGGCGCCACCTCCACCGGCCATGCCCTTCCCCCGCCCGCGGCGGGGTGGTCGCCGATGCCGACGCACGTGGTGATGGAGCCCGGTACGGCTGCCGACGACGAGCTCGTCTCCGGCGTGAAGCGGGGGCTCCTCGTCACGCGGTTCCACTACGCCCGCACGGTGGACCCGATGCGGGGGGTGATGACGATGATGACCCGCGATGGGACGTTCCTCATCGAGGAGGGCGAAGTGAGGGAGGCGGTGGAGGACATGCGGATCACGGAATCCGGGTTGCGGGCCCTGTCCCTCGTCGAGGCTGTCGGTCGCGGGCAGCGGCTGATCACGCATGGGGAGGGGTTCGGGGCGTACCTTATTCCCAAGGTGCGGATCGCCCGGTTCGCGTTCACCGGCCGCACGGAGCGCATGTGATGGCCGCCCTCGACGAGCTCCGCGAGTACGTGCGGGAGACCCACGAGATCAGCTCCGCGGCCGCCCTGGCGGCGTGGGACCAGCGGACGCACATGCCCCCCGGTGGGGCCGAGGCGCGGGCGAAGGTTCTGGGACGGCTGGAGCGGCTCGCGTTCGAGCGGGCTGTATCGGACCGGATGGGGGAGCTCATCGCGGCCGCCGAGCGCGGGGGCGCGTCGTCCGAGGTTGACCGGGCGCTGATCCGGGTCTGCAAGCGGGATTACACCCGACACCGCGCGATCCCGCCCGCCCTCTACCAGGAGTTCGTGGAGACGACGACCCGCGCGGAGAGCGTGTGGGAAAGGGCCAGGGCCGCGTCCGACTTCGCCCTGTTCCGGCCCCATCTCGCCGCGGTGGTGGACCTCGTGCGGGAGATGGCCGGGCTGATCGGGTACAAGGATAGCCCCTACGACGCCCTCGTCGAAGAGTACGAGCCGGGGATGACGGCCTCCGCCCTCCGCCCGCTCCTGGGCAACCTGCGCACGGAGCTCGTGGCCTTCCTTCGGGAGCTCGCGCGCGGCACTCCGCCCGACGGGCTTCCTCTGGGGAGGTTCCCCCTCGACGCCCAGCGGGCGCTGTGCCGCCAGGCCCTCGGTTGGATCGGGTACGACTTCGGGGCAGGCCGGCTCGATGACTCCGTCCACCCGTTCACGATCGGCGTCGGCCCGGGCGACGTGCGGGTCACGAACCGCTACCAGGAGGACGATCCGTTCCCCGGCCTGTTTGGGGCCCTGCACGAGGGCGGCCACGCCCTGTACGGGCAAGGGGTCGATCCCCAGCTCGCCTGGACCGGGCTCTCCGGCGGGGCCTCGTTCGGGATCCACGAGTCCCAGTCGAGATTTTGGGAGAACCAGATCGGGCGGAGCCGCCCGTTTTGGCGGTTCGCCCACCCCCATCTCGCCACCCACTTTCCAGCCCTGGCCACCGCGAACCCCGATGACGTGTGGCGGCACGTGAACCGGGTACGGGCCTCGTTCATCCGCGTCGAGGCCGACGAGGTCACGTACAGCCTCCACATCTGCCTCCGGTTCGAGATCGAGGTGGATCTGATCGAGGGGAAGCTCGCCGTGGACGAGCTCCCCGCGCGGTGGAACCGGGCGATGGAGGACTACCTCGGCATCACCCCACCCGACGATGCTCATGGGGTCCTCCAGGACGTGCACTGGTCCGCAGGGATGATCGGGTACTTCCCGTCCTACGCCCTGGGGAACCTGTACGCGGCGCAGATCACCGCCGTTGCGGAGCGAGAGGTCCCCGGCTTTTGGGACAAGGTGCAGACGGGGGATCTCCTCCCGATCCGCGAGTGGCTACGGGAGAACGTGCACCGCCATGGTCAGGTGTACTTGCCCGATGAGCTCGTGCGGAGGGTCACGGGGAGCAGCCTGTCGGTCCAGCCGTTCCTCCGCTACGTGCGGGGCAAGTACGGCGAGGTGTACGGCCTGTAACGTCGCAGCTCGTCTGCGACGGCCTTCCATCATTCGGCAGGGACAAGCCCTGTTGACCGGTAATGGATAACCGGTTGGGCATTCCTCCCGTCACCCGTCGCGGCGTTGCGGGGCGTGGTTCCCATCACCGACGCGACCCGTTCTTGGACACTATACTGGCCTCATCGGACACGGGTGCACGGGTGAGCGGACAAACGCCTGGGGCCTGGGTAACCCCGATCCTGCGCAGCGTGATGTGGGTCACCTAGACTGGGCACTGTGTCAAAAAGCCTCGCTTGCGAGGAGAAGATCCGATTGACAACGCCTGGGGAAGGGCGATCCTGGTGCCCAGATGGGCGTAATGGGGAGGACTTGTCGCTTGCGGTTCCCAGCGGGACCCGGGTCGGCCGGTTGGGTGAGGAGGTCGTGCGATGAAACGCTTTCTGTTGGTCGCGTTGGCGGTGGGTCTGGCGGCGCCCATCACGTTGGGAGCAGCCACATATACCAACGAGGATCTTGGGCTCAGTGGCGATGATCTGGTGGTCCAC
>JACIWJ010000019.1 GCA_014361015.1 Candidatus Bipolaricaulota bacterium
GCCAAGGATGAACCGCCCCGACTCGACCACCCGCTGGACGGCGGCGTCGATCTCGGGCTTGATGGCCGCGTACTGGCGCGTCAGGTCAAGGATGGGAATGGGCACGATCAGCCTCCTCAGTCCATGGTGCATTGTCCGTGGTCCATGGTGCGTTGTCCGTGGTCCGTGGTGCGTAGTCCGTCGTTGCTGGTCCGTGGTTGGCTACCCAGGCAGCGGGAGCTGCGGGTCTGGCGGGTTTCTGCTTGAGGTAGCGGATGAAGCCGTTGATCAACTTCTTCACTTCCACCGTTTCGCCGTACAACTGGTTGAACTGGGTCTCGCTCAAGTACCCTTGATCGAGTGCGATGTACAGATGGGACTGCAGCTCCGAGGCCGAGCGGTACGCGTAACTCAGAAAGCGGACGAACTCGTGGTCCGAGCGGCTGTCGAACCCTTCGGCAATGTTGGCCATGACCGAGGCGGCTGCCCGTTTCAACTGGTCCTTCAGGCCGAAGTCCTTGTCAAGGTCGGCTCTCCTGGATACCGCGTACACGGAACTGGCCAGTTTCCGGGCCGCCCTCCAAGCTTCGATGTCTTCAAACCGTTCGATCGCCATCCCCCATGCCCTCAGCCGAGTCCGCTTCCGTCGGGTCCGCATTCACTGCACACCACACACTACGGACTATGCACCCCGCACCATGGACCATGGACTATGGACCATGCACTACGCACCGTCCTCCTCCACCTGACTGCCCCGCATTCGATACTGGCGTCCGCAACCAGAACACACAGCCCGACCGTCGCTGAACTCGATGCGGAGTCCGCACTTGCACGCCCAGCCGATGATCTTGGCCGGAACGCCAGCCACGAGGGCGTAGGGCGGCACGTCCTTCGTCACCACCGCGCCGGCGGCGACGAACGCCCACTCCCCGACCGTCACCCCGCACACGATCGTGGCGTTGGCGCCAATCGATGCCCCGTGCTTGACCACCGTCGGCACGTAGTCCGCGGGGCGGTTCCGGGGGAACGCGGACCGGGGTGTGCGCACGTTGGTGAACACGCAGCTTGGGCCGCAGAACACGTAGTCCTCCAGCACCACGCCCTCGTACACGGACACGTTGTTCTGGATCTTGACGTTGTTCCCGACCCGGACCCCGTTGGCCACGAACACGTTCTGCCCCAGGCTGCAGTTCGCCCCGATCTCGGCCCCGCCCATCACGTGGCTGAAGTGCCAGATCTTCGTCCCCGGGCCGACCTTGGCCCCCGGGTCGACGTACGCCGACTCGTGCACGAAGTAGTCGCTCATCCCTCCCCCAACTGGCGACTCGCCTCCTCAAGCACGCCCACCACCTCCACCGCCCCCCGCCCGTCGGTGAGGGGCCGCCGGCCCTCCCGCACCGCAGCCAGGAACTCCTCCATCTCGAGCCGCAGGGGCTCCGCCGCGCCCCCGAACACGACCTCGCTCCCCCGATCGACGGGCTTGAGGTCCGGCCCAATGGCCCTCCTGTGGAGCGTCACCTGCTGGAGGAGCTCGTCGTAGACGAGCATCGCCTTGGATCCCACGACGGTGAGCCGGCGTCGCTTCTCCGGCCACAACCACGACGCGTGGATGTGGGCGTGGACCCCATCGGGAAACGCGAGGTGGAGGTGGACGTCGTCCTCCACCCCGGGCTGCAAGGTCGCCTGGCCCACCGCCCGCACCGCAGTCGGCCGCTCCCCCACGAGGTGGAGGAGCACGGCCACGTCGTGGACGCCCAGGCTCCACAGCGCGTTCTCCACCGTCCGGACCGTCCCCAAGTTGAGCCGTTCTTGGTGCAGGCTCCACACGCTGCCCACGCCCCCGGAGCAGAGGAACTCCCCGATCCAGCGCACGGCGGGTTGGTAGAGGAGGAGGTGGCCCACCATGAGGATCCGCCCCGCGCGGTCGGCGAGGTCGGCCAGTTCGGCCGCCTCCTCCCGCCGCAGGGCGAGGGGCTTCTCCACGAACACGTGTTTCCCCGCGTCCAAGGCCTCGCGGGCGAGGGCGAAGTGGGTGGCGGCCGGGGTGGCGATGGCCACGGCGGGCACCTCCGCCGCGAGGAGGGCCCGGTGGTCAGTGTGGATCGCCACCCCAGGATAGCGCTGCCGAAGCTCCTCGCGGGCCTCGGGACCGATGTCGGCGATCCCCCCCAGGGCGCCGAGCTCCGCCAGGACCCGGGCGAGGTTTCTCCCCCACCCTCCGGCACCGATCAGGCCCACCTTCATAGCAGCGTGATCCTGTCCCGGCCCGCAGCCACGCCTCGGGTCGCGTTGCGGGTGTCGAGGACCTGGCGGGCGTGGGCGACCACGAACCCGTAGTCGACCGAGGAGTGATCGGTGGCGATCACCACGAGATCGCTCCGTTGAAGCTCGTCCGCGGTGAGGGGGACGCTGTCGAGGTCGAGGCCTGCGCGGCGCAGGCTGGGGATGTATGGATCGTGGTAGGCAACCGCGGCCCCGTACTCCTGGAGGAGCCGGATCACGGCCAGGGCCGGGGACTCCCGGTGATCGGCCAAATCCCGCTTGTAGGCCACCCCCAGGACGAGGATCCGCGCCTGCCGCGGGGCGACGCCGAGCTGGCTCAGGACCCGCAGCGCCTTGTCGCGCACGAACTCCGGCATCCGGCGGTTGATCTCCCCAGCGAGGGCGATGAAGTGGGTGTTGAAGTTGAACTCCCTGGCCTTCCACTCAAGATAGTGGGGGTCGAGGGGGATGCAGTGCCCTCCCACCCCGGGCCCTGGCCAGAACGGCATGATCCCGAACGGTTTGGTGAACGCCGCGTCCAGGACCTCCCACACGTTGAGGCCCATCCGGTCGCACAGGAGCGCGAGCTCATTCACGAGCGCGATGTTCACCGCTCGGAACGTGTTCTCGAACACCTTGACCAGCTCCGCGGCCTTGGCGCTGGACACCGGGACGACCCGCTCGATCGTTTGCCCGTAGAAGGCGAGGGCGACGTCGAGGGACTCCGGCCCAATTGCCCCGACAACCTTCGTCGTGTTCTTCGTGGTGTACCGCTTGTTCCCTGGGTCCACCCGCTCGGGGGAGTGGGCGAGGAAGAAGTCCACCTCGGCCTTCAGGCCCGAGGACTCCAGGATGGGAAGCATGACCTCCTCGGTGGTCCCAGGGTAGGTGGTCGACTCCAGGCTCACGAGCTGTCCCCGTCGGAGGTTGCGGGCTACTTCGCGCGTGACGCCCTCCACGTACGAGAGGTCCGGGGTCAGGTTCTTCGTGAGCGGGGTCGGCACACAGATCACGACCACGTCCATCTCCGGGACGCGGGCGAAGTCCGTGTCGGCGCGGATGAGCCCCCGGGCGACGAGGTCGCGGAGGTCCTCGTCGCGAACGTCGCTGATGTAGTTCTCGCCCCGGTTGACCTTGTCCGCACGGGCCGGGTTCTGCTCGACCCCGAGGACGCGGAACCCCACCTTCGCCTTCTCCACGGCGAACGGGAGGCCGACGTAGCCCAGGCCGACCACGCCCACCACGGCCGAGCGGTTGAGGATCTTCTCCAGAAGCTGTTCCTTCGGCGTCATCTCCCCTCCTGGGCGATCTCGCCCGCGATCCGAGAGACGAGGGCGCGGAGGGCCTCCACGTCGGGGCCCTCGGCCATGATCCGGATCAACGGTTGGGTGCCCGAGGGGCGGACGACCAGGCGCCCGGTGCCATCGAGCTCGGCCTCCGCCTCCCGGAGCGCGGCCTGCACGGCCGGGCGGGCGAGGGCCGCCTCCCGGTCGGCCACGGGCACGTCGGCCCGCACCTGGGGGTAAACCGGGACGGGGGCCACGAGGGACGCGAGGTCGGTTCCAATCCGCGCCAGGGCCCGCAGGACGAGGAGGGCGGTGAGGATCCCGTCCCCGGTCGGGGCGTGGCGGCGGAAGATGATGTGCCCCGACGGCTCGCCCCCGAGGTCGATCCCCCGCTCCCGCATCGCCCACGCCACGTTCCGATCCCCCACTGGCACCCGCTCCACCCGGAACCCCTCCTCCCGAAGGTACGCCTCGGCCCCCAGGTTGGCGAGGACGGTGAACACGACCCCTGGCGCGGAGAGCTCTCCCCAGCCGAGGAGATGGGGGGCGAGCGCGGCCAGGAGCTGGTCCCCTTCGACGACCATCCCCCGCCGGTCCACGAACAGGGCCCGGTCGCCGTCGCCGTCGAACGCGATCCCGATCTCCGCCCCCCGGGCGGGGACCTCCCGGGAGAGGACGGCCATCGCCGCGGCGCCGGTCTCGTTGATCCGCGCCCCGTCCGGATCGCCGCTGATCACGGTGACGTCTGCCCCGAACTCGGCGAAGAGGGGCGGGGCGAGGGGGGCCGTCGCCCCGTGGGCACAGTCGAGGACGAGCTTCAGGCCGTCGAGGGAGAGGTCGGGGACGGCGGCGCGGAGGACGGCCGCGTACTCGGCCTCCGCCCCGGTCCAGCCGCGCACCGCGCCGGGGGGGCCACCCCCGCCGGGGGCGTCGAGGAGGGCCTCCACCCGGGCCTCGTCCTCCGGGGAGAGCTTCAGCCCGTGGGGACCGTAGAGCTTGACCCCGTTGTCTCGGGGCGGGTTGTGGGACGCGGAGACGACAAGCCCGAGGCCGTACCCCCGCCGGGGGACGAGGTGGGAGACGGCGGGCGAGGGGAGGACGCCGGCCAGGTCCACATCGCAGCCGGCCTCCGCCAGCCCCGCGGCGCAGGCGCTGGCGAGCGCCGGGCCGGAGAGGCGGGTGTCCTGGGCGAGGAGCGCGCGCTGGGGCCGAAACGCGCGTCCCGCCGCCCGGGCGAGGCGAAACGCGAGCTCGCAGGTGAGCTCAACCCCCGCCACCCCCCGGACGCCGTCCGTCCCGAAGTACTTCACCCCCATCCTCCGCTATCCTGGTGTCGGGCCGGGTCGCTCGTCCATCGAGAGGTCCCGCCGCCCGTTCGTCGGAGCCTGCAGCGCGCGGATGAAGAAGACGAGCAGGACCCCCACGAACAGCCCGAGGACCCCGGCCACCGCCAGGTTCATCTTCAGGCTCGGCCGCACCGGGCCGGAGAGGACGGGACCCCGGACCACGGACAGGGGGCTCGGAGGCTCTTCCAGAATGCGGCGCAGGACGGCCTCCTCCTCGTCCAGGGCCGCGAGCTGTTCGGCCGTGTTCCTCCACGCCGCCCCCGCCACGTACGCCTCCCCTTGCCGTTCCATCCCGTCCAGGGCGAGCTCAACCTGCTGGAGACGGGCGTAGAGGAGATCGAGTTCCTTCTGGACGAGGTACCCCCGAACCGTGGCCTCGTCCCCCACGCTGAGGGCCAGCAGCTCCTGGTCATTGCCCACCCGCGCGATCTCCCCCCGCAGCCGGTCCCGGCTGGCCTCAGCGGCCATGCGCATCTCGTCGAGTTCCTCCTCCCACGCCGTGAGGCGCGCCCGGAGGGCGGCCCGCGCCGCGTCCACCTCCCCCAGGCGGCGGTCCGCTGCTTCGGCCACCCCTGCCGCGAGGTCCGCGCGCAGGGCGTCCACCACCCCAGCGAGGATTGCCCCGATCTCCGCCGCCGGGCGCGTGCCCTGCAGGGCAACCTGGACGAACGCTCCCTGGACCCGCGCCTCGAGGGCCGCGGCGAGCCACGCTGGGGAGACCCCGGCGGGCAGCGCAACCCGGGAGAGTAGGTTGGGGTCCTTCACCCGTTCCGCGACCCGTGCCGCCGTGGGGAGCGAGTACCCGCTCGGCATCCCCGCCGGCGTCTCCACGGCGAGGAGCACCTCGGCGCGGTGCTCGACCGGCGCCCGGGCCGTGACGACCCCGGCGACGACCAGGGCCACCGCCAACACCCCCGCCACGATCCACTTCCCTTTCCACAGGATCCGTACGTACTCCCTTAGATCGACCTCGTACTCGTCCATCGATCTCCCCCTCGGGTCGAACGCGATCTTACCGCTCCACGGCCCCCAGGCTACTCGGACCGGGTGATCGCGGGCAAATGCTCTGCCTGCGAGGCGCGGGGCGTGGGTGGGGAAGGAACGGGATGGGGATTTCGTAGCGTCGGGCCTCGTGCCCGACGGCCTTTGCGTTCCCGGAACGACCCGCGGACACGGGGTCCGCCGCCACGGGCCGCGGGAAACGACCTTTGCCAATGAGCTGCGACGCCGCGAACCCCCCACCCACTGAACTGGCGCCGGCGGCTATCCCCGTGGCGGTTGGGCTCGGGGGGGTCGCATGCCGGCAAGAGGGTCATGCGGCGCGCCTGCTCAGCCAACGCTCGATCTCTCCGATGAACCGAGGGAAGGTACGAAGCGCCTTTCGGTAGTGCTCGTACACGAGCTCCGGATCGAGCTTTGCGTACCCGTGGACAAGGACATTCCGGAACCCGCCCAACCCCCGCAGCTCGGCGTGAAGCCCGGCGCTGATGACGTCCTTCTCCCGCAGTCGCTCGATGATCTGTTCGTACTCGTCCACGGAGATCTGAAACGCCCCGGCCAGAATGTGGTTGCCGATGTCGAGGACGATGGAGGAGCCGATCTCAAGCCCTCGCTCGATGATCCACTGGGCGTCGGTGTCGGCCCGATACTCGTCACGGGTCATGTCGGCCCGCTGCGCAAGCTTGGCCACGACCCCGTCGAGCTGTGTGAGCCGCTCGATCACCGTCTGTTCTCGGAACACCATGCCCGTGCCCTCTGTCGGAGGTACTCGCCCTGCACAGCCCTCAGGTGGGCCGTGTCCAGGTACCGGCGAAACGCGTCGGCCTCGAAGTCGTTCAGCCTTTCTTCGCTCTGAGCGTAGAGCAGTTTGCCGGTGGTGATCACGTCGAACTTCAGCGTGGGCGGAGCGCTGTTCAGGAGGAGGAGGTCAAAGCGCTCGGTCCCCAGCGCATCGCGCACACCGACGATCAACCGCCGGAACCGTTCGTACAAGTCCTCACCGCTCCCGTCGAGCACCACGGCGATGTCGACGTCGGAATCGGGCCGCATCGCGCCCTGTGCGCAGGAACCGAACAGGTAGCCCAAGGCCACGCCCTCGCGCTGGAAGAGACGTTGCAGCCTGGCCGTGACCTCCTCAAGGGGGGGCGTCAGGCCGGGAAGCCCCCCGCCTGAAGGTCCCCGACGGGACTCGCTCACACCCACAATCGCCTCCTCGTCCAGCGGTCCTGCTCGCCATGCCCGCCGATGTGCGATCACCGAGGCGAGAGGCCCGTTGGTCCGTCGTATTCTACAGCGGTTGGGTTCGAGAGGGGCTGCGCCGGGGAAAGGGCCGTCGCAGACAAGCTGCGACGCTGGAACCCTGCCGTTGTAGCGGCGGGGTTCACCCCCGACGGCATCGAGGCGGTTCGCCGGTTGACGGTCTGTCGTTGTCGGTTGGGGAACCCGCGGGCGGACGTGAGGCCCGTCTCTTCGAACCACGGGCAACGGACTGCGGACCGCGGCCGTCCGGTCCCGGGGAGGCCGGTCCACGGCGGGGACGAGCCCCGTCGCTACCGAGGTGATCCGGGGTTGGGACGAGAGCGGCGGGTCATCCACTTCCAGGCCGTCTCGACGATGGGGTCGAGGGCCGTGAACCGCGGCTCCCAGCCGAGGTCGCGCTCCGCCCGCGACGGGTCGGCGACGAGGGCCGCCGGGTCCCCCGGCCGGCGCGGTGCGTCCACCGCGGGGATCTCCCGCCCCGTCACCCGCCGGCAGCACTCCACGACCTCGCGCACGGTGTGACCTCGCCCCGTCCCCAGGTTGTACGCCGCCTCCGCTCGCCCCTCTTCCACCGCGCGCAGGGCCAGCACGTGCGCCCGGGCGAGGTCGGTCACGTGGATGTAGTCCCGGATCGCCGTCCCATCGGGCGTGTCGTAGTCGGTGCCGAAGATCTGCACCTCCCGCCGCACGCCGAGTGCGACCTCGAGCACGATCGGGATGAGGTGGGTCTCGGGATCGTGGCACTCGCCGATCTCTCCGTCGGGGTCGGAGCCGGCGGCGTTGAAGTACCGCAGCGACACGTGGCGCAGCCCGTGGGCGACGGCGTAGTCGCGGAGGATCCCCTCCACGACGAGCTTCGTTCGGCCGTAGGGGTTCTTCGGGTCCGTGGGGTGATCCTCGGGGATCGGGATCTTGACGGGATCCCCGTACACGGCGGCGCTCGACGAGAACACGATCGTCCTCACCCCGGCCTCGACCATCGCCTCGACGAGGGTCAGGGTGCAGCCGACGTTGTTCCGGTAGTACTTCCCGGGGTCGGCCACCGACTCGGGAACGGACGTGTGGGCGGCGAAGTGGATCACCGCCTCGATCGGATAGCGCCGGAACGTGTGACGGAGGAGGTCCCCGTCGGCGAGGTCCCCGTGGACGAACTCGCGGCACAGGACGAGCTCGCGGTGCCCGGCGGACAGGTTGTCCAGCGCCACCACCTCCCGCCCGTCGCGCAGGAGCTCCTTGATCGTGTGGCTTCCGATGTACCCCGCACCGCCCGTGACGAGGATCATCCTTCCTCCTTGACCTCGAGGGTCGATTCGTCGCCGAGGAACGCCGAGGATGGCTTTCCCATCGGCAGATGAACACGTGCGCCCCGGCCGAGCACCGCTCCAACGATCCTTGCTCCCTGCTCGACGCGGGACCCGTCCATGAGGATCGTGTCGGCGACCGTGGCCTCGCGGACCACGGCCCGCGGTCCGACCGCCGCGTGGGGGCCGACGGTGGAGCGCTCGATCACCGCCTCCTCGCCGATGACCGCGGGCCCCACGACCCGGCTCGCCACGACCCGCGCCCCGCGCTCGACCACGACCGGCCCATCGACGGTCGAACCTCGGTCGACCTCTCCCTCGACCCGGGATTCGATCTGGGAGAGGAGAAGCCGGTTCGCCACGAGGAGGTCCGCCGGCCGGCCCACGTCCTGCCACCACCCGTCGGCCTCGTAGGGGAGGACGGGGTGGCCGTGGTCGATCAGCCACTGCAGGCAGTCGGTGAGCTCGAGCTCGCCCCGGAACGAGGGCTTCACCTCCCGCGCCGCCTGGAACACGAGGGGCGTGAACGCGTACGCGCCGACGATCGCGAGGTCGCTCGGCGGGTTCGGCGGCTTCTCCACGAGGCGGACGAGCCGACCGTCCTCGAGCACCGCGACCCCGAACCGGCGCGGATCCTCCACCCGCCGCAACGTGACCACCGCCGCCGGGCTCTGGGAGCGGAAGAGGTTCACCACGCCCGTGATCCCCCCCTGGAGGAGGTTGTCGCCGAGGTAGACGAGGAACGGGCCGTTCCCCACGTAGGACTGCGCGCAGAGGACGGCGTGGGCAAGCCCCTTCGGCTCGGGCTGGACGATGTACGTCACGGAGAGGCCCAGTCGGCTCCCGTCCCCGAGGCGTTCCCGGAATTGCCCCTCCACGCTCGGGCTGACCACGATCCCCACGTCGCGGATCCCCGTCGCCCGCACTGCCGCCAGCGCGTGTTCGACCACGGGCTTCCCCGCCACGGGGAGGAGGTGCTTGGCCTGGGTGTGGGTGAACGGGCGGAGCCGCGTCCCTTCTCCCCCGCACAGCACGACGGCCCTCATCGTGGAACCCATTCTAGCCAAATCCCCGATCCCCCGCGCCGGCGGGGGGGGCTAGGCTTGGGGGCCATGATGCGAAAAGCTCTGTTGCTGGCCATTGCGGCAGTGGCGTGGGCAGGGTGGACCCCGTCGGTGGCCAACCCCACCGCGGAGGCGGAGGCCCTGTTTCCGGTCCGGTACGAGGCGCGGAACCTGGAGCGGCTGATCGCGATCCAGGAGGCCCTGCTCGCCGAGGAGCCGGGGAACGCGTCCCTGCTCGCGCAACTGGCCCAGCTGTGGTACGAGCGGTCGACGCTCGTCCCGGAGAACGTCAAGGAAGCGGCGCTGCGCACGGCCGCCGACTACGGGTTCCGCTCCCTGGGGCTCGCGGGCCTCGACGAGGGGCTCCGCCTGTCGGAGGACGGGCTGCGGGCGTTGGTGGCTCAGGCCACGGACCCGGCGACGATCCTCTGGACGGCGCACAGCTTGGGCCTCATCCTGGGGCGGATGAACCCGCTCGCGGCGATCCCCCACCGCAACAAGGTCCGGATCATGTACGACCGGGTGATCGAGCTCGACCCGGGGTACTGGGGGGGCTCGGCCCCGCAAGCGGTGGGGGCGCTCCTGGCCAACCTTTCGGACTACGGGTTCCTGTTCGGGGTGAAGCTGGCCGACGCCAAGCTCTACTTCGAGTGGGCGCTCGATCTGGACCCGACGTACCTCGAGAACCACCTCGCCTACGCCTGGGAGTACGCGCGGCGGGCGAAGGATCGGGTTCTGTTCGAGGACCTGCTGCGCTATATCCGAGAGGCTCCCATCGGGGACTGGCCGTTCTGGAACCGCCACGCCAAGGAAAAGGCCGCCGAGTACCTGGCGGAGGTCGATCGGCTGTTCAAGTGAGGGCGGGGAGGACGGCCCGCGGCCCGTCGCCATCGCCCACGGAGACGAACGGGATCCCGTAGGCCCGCTCGAGGAGGGGGGGAGCCACGACCGCGGCGGGCACCCCTTGGGCGAGGACCTCGCCCGCGGAGAAGAGGGCGACCCGGTCCGCGTAGAGGAGGGCGTTGTTCGGGGAGTGGGAGGTGATCCCCGCCCCAAGGCCCTCCCCCACCACCTCCTGCACGGCGAGGAGCACCCGGTGCTGGTTCGCCGGGTCGAGGTGGGCGTCCGGCTCGTCGAGGAGGAGGAACGCCGCCCCCTGGGCCAGGCCCCGGGCGACGAGGACGAGCCTCCGCTCCCCCCCGCTCAACGTGTAGTAGGGGCGATCCCGGAACGGCGCGAGGGCGAGGACGGTCAGCGCCGCGTCGGCGGCCCGGCGGTCCCGCTCCTTGGGCTGGCTGAGCCAGCGCACGTACGGGGCCCGACCCATGAGGACCACCTCCCACGCCGTGAAGTTGAACGGCGGCTCGTGGAACTGGGGCACGTACCCCACGAGCTGGGCCCGCTCCCGAGGGGAGAACGAGGCCAGCGGCCGCTCGTCGAGGAGGACCTTCCCGTCCAGCGGGGCCCGCAGGCCCCCGATGAGGTCGAGGAACGTCGTCTTCCCGCTCCCGTTCGGCCCGAGAAGGAACGTCGTCTCCCCGGAGCGGAGCTCGAGCGTGATCCCCTGCAGAACCGGCCGCCCCGGAACGTAGGCGTACACGAGGTCCTGGGCCCGGAGCCTCATCGCCACCCCCCGCGCTCGCGGAGGAACCGGAGGAACAGGACGAGGAACAGCGGGGCCCCGAGGAGCCCGGTGAGGACCCCGAGGGGGATCTCCGCGGTGAGGAGGGTGCGGGCGAGCGTGTCGAGGGCCACCACGAGGGCTGCCCCCAGCCCGGCGGCGGCGGGGAGGAGCCGGGCGTAGTCCGGCCCGACCATCGCCCGCGCGGCGTGGGGCACCAGGAGCCCAACCCAGCTCACGATCCCGCTCACGGAGACCGCGGAGGCGACGAGGAGCGTCCCCATCCCCACCACGAGGAACCGCGTCGGCCGGACCCTCACCCCGAGGGCCTCCCCCTCCTGGTCGGCGAGGGTGAGGAGGTTCATCCGCCACCGGGCGAGGAGGAAGAAGGAGAGGCCGATCGCGGAGGCGATCCCCAGCGGGAGGAGGTCGGGCACTCGGACCCCGCTCAGGCCCCCCAAGAGCCAGTACGTGATCGCGGGGAGGGTTCCGAGGGGGTCCGCGGTGTACTTCACGATCCCCAGGACCGCGGATAGGAACGAGTCCACCAGCACCCCGGCGATGACGAGGACGAGCACCCCCGCCCCGAACGCCCAGCCGAGGAGCGCGGTCAGGGCCACCCCCATCGTCCCCCCGGCGAAGGCGAGGGCCTGGACCACCGCCGGCTGGGGGAAGAGGAGGAACGCCAGCGCCGCCCCCAGGCCCGCCCCGGAGCTCACCCCGAGGAGCCGGCCCTCGACGAGCGGGTTGCGGAACACCCCTTGGTACACCGCCCCCGCCACGGCGAGGTTCGCCCCGACGAGGGCCGCGGCCCCGATCCGCGGGAGGCGGATCCTCAGGATGAGGGCCCGCACCACCTCCGCCACCTCACCGCCGGTGAGGGAGGCGAACACCTCCCCCGGGGAGATCGGGTAGCGCCCGATCACGAGGGAGACGAACGCCACGGGCAAGGGGAGGAGGAGGAACGCCCAGGGGAGGCGCCGGCGCATCACTTCCCGAGGACCGCCCCCACCGCGTCGGGGGCGAGCTCGACCCCGTAGAACTCCCGGTAGAACCGGACGACCTCCGCCACGAGGTCGAGGCCGGTCGCCCCCGGGTGCAGCGCCTCGGCGAGCCAGAGGAGCCCCAGGACCACCTCCGGGCTAGGGGTGTCCCACGGCCCGAAGAACGACGGGAACCGGTACACCCGGCCTGCCTTGACGGCCCTCGTCCCACTGAACGCAGGATCGGAAAAGAACTCCTCCCGGCTCGCCCGGCTGTACGAGGGGACGATGATCACCTCCGGGTCCCACAGCACAACCTGCTCCACGTTGGCCCGGTACCAGAACGCCCCCGCGCGATAGGGGGCGAACTCCTTCCCGAGGGGGACGCCACCGGCGAGCTCGGTGATCACGTTCTGGATCACATCGCCAGCGTAGATATTGAGCGGGTAGTACGCGGCGAAGTACACGTCGGGGCGGTGCTCAACGCCCTCAGCGGCGGACTTCACCCCCTCCACCATCTCGTGGAACCGCGCGGCCAGGGCCTGGGCGCGGTCCTCCCTCCCCAGCACCGCCCCGATCAGAACGAACGCCTCCTCGAGGAGGTCCAGGGTTTCGGGAAAGAGGAGCACGGTGGTGATCCCGACCTCGGCCAGGAGGTCGGCGAACGCCCCCCCGTGGACGACGGAACTCGCGAACACGACGTCCGGCCGCAGGGCAACGAGGGCGTCCACGGTGGGGAGGATGGGGAGCTCCTTTTCCCGATGGCGCGGGTCCACCTCGGCCAGTGTCGCCTGGGCCACCGGCTCGGTCGGCGGGGTGACGAAGTAGGCGCCGACCAGGAGATCGGCCCCGCCGAGGGCGTAGATGACCCACTTCGCACCGCCGTGGAGGTCCACCACCCGCTCCACCCGAGGGGGAAGGATCACCTCCCGCCCCGCCTGGTCCGTCACCACCAGCTGTCCCACGGCGGAAACGGCGAACACCGCGGCGAGCAGGGCCGCGCGCATCAGCGGCCCCCGAGGAGATCGAGCTCCGCCGGACGGAGCTCGACCCCGTAGAAGTCGCGATAGAAGCGGGTGGCCACCGCGGCGAAGTCGAGGGGCACCCTCCCCGGGTGGAGGAGCTCGGCCAGCCAGAGGACGCCGAGCACGGACTCCGGGATCGGGGTGTCCCACGCGAACAGGAGCTGGGGCATCTTGTACACCCGCCCGTCCCGCACCGCCCTCAGCCCCTGGTACAGCGGGTCGTCGAGGAAGTCGCCGGGCGTGACGGGGCCGTAGGGGGCGATCACGATCACCTCCGGATCCCAGAGGAGGATCTGCTCGGGCCCCACGTTCTGCCACGATCCGGGGAGGTCCCGCGACACGGACGCTCCGCCCGCCAGGTCCACCAGCCCCGTCTGGTACATCCCGCCCCCGACGACGCGCCCCGCGGACTCCCCCACGATGAGGACCGCTGGCCGGTCCTCCCTGGGCACGCTCTCGGTGGCCGCGGCCACCGCGGCCAGGACCCCATCGCAGAACGAGGCGAGCTCCGCCGCCCGCTCCCCCCGCCCGAGGAGGGCGCCGGTGAGGAGGATCGCCTCCCGCACCTCGGGGAACGACTCCGGCCCCCAGACCACGGCCGGAATCCCCACCTCCGCCAGCTGGTCCGCCAGCGGAAGGTGCTTCCGCCCCACGAAGACGAGGTCCGCCCCGAGCGCCACGGGCACCTCCACCGAGACCTCGCCCGGGAACCCCTTGACCCGGTACGCGGGATCGATCCGCTCCATCACCTCCCCCCCGAGGGGGCTCTCGGGGAGCCCGAGGTAGCGCGCCCCCACGAGGAGGCCCCCCGCCCCAAGGGCGTACACGTACGCTGTGGCGACGCCGAACGCGCTCGCGACCCGAGATGGCGGGAAGGGAACGACCACCGTCCGCCCCGCCCAGTCCGTCACCGTCACACCCTGCCCTGCCGCTCCGACGGCGAGGGCCACCAGCCCGATCACCATCCCCCGTGCGATCATCGACCCTCCTTCACCGCGAACAGCTGCTCGACCTCGTCGAGCCAACGCAATCCGGCCTCCACCTGGGCCAACCTCAGCCGACGCACCGCTTCCCCGAACGGGTCTCGGGGGAGCCTCCCCGTGCGGAGCTCCCTCCCTCGCCGCTCGAGCACGGCGCGCTGCGCGTCCACGAACTCCGGGATCCGCTCCGGAGCGAACCGCGCCAGAAAGTACAGGCGCACAAGGTGTGCGCCGCGCCGGCGCCGGTCGCGGGGGAGCGGGGCGAGGAGCCACTTCCAGAACCGGCCCTCCCCGGCTGGGGTCAGGGTGTAGACCACGCGCGGCGGCCGGCCCGGCGCAGGGAGGGTCGACGCGCGGACGAACCCCCCCTCCTCGAGGCGACGCAGCCAGGCGTAGAGCTGGCTCGAGGCCACGCGCCACGCCGGCCCGAGCTCGGCGCGGACCCGGCTCCGCAGCTCGTAGCCGTGGGCCGGGCCCAGCTTCAGCAGCCCGAGGACAAGCTCCTCCATCCGCATCTGCTCCCTCATTCCAATGTGGAATAGGGCCAGTGTACCCCCGGGGCGGGGGCCTCGTCCACCGCGCTCGACGGCGGCGCGCCGGACGGTGGGGTGTGGGATAAGATCCCGCCGGAGGTGCGATGCCCGATCCTCGGTTGCGCGACCTGACGCTCGGCGCGTTCCTGGACGCCGCCGCGTCCGACGAGCCGGTCCCCGGAGGTGGGGCCGTGGCCGCCGTGGCCGGGGCAGCGGGGAGCGCCCTCCTCCAGATGGTGACCTCGCTGGCCCTCCGTCGGGCGAAGGACCCGGGGGCAGCGTCGTCCCTGACCTCGCTCCACGGGCGGGCCCACGCCCTGCGGCTGCGGTTCCTGGACCTGGCCGACGACGACGTCGCCGCGTACCGCACGGTGAGAGAAGCCCTCGCCCTCCCCCGTTCCACGTCCAAGGAGAAGGCCGATCGCGCGGCCGCCGTCCAGCGGGCGCTCGTCCACGCGGCGGAGGTCCCCCTCGGCACGGCGCGGTCGGCGGCGGATGCCCTTTCCCTGGCGGCGGAGGTGGCCCCGATCTGCCCCCGGGTCGCGCGGAGCGACCTCTTGACCGCAGTCCAGCTCGTCCGCGCCGCAGCGGAGGCGGCGCTGGCCAACGTGGACGCCAACGCGCGCTCCCTCGACGAGAGTGCGTTTCGGACCGAGCTGGCGCGCGTGCGGCGGGAGATCGACGCCGCCGTCCGCACGCGGGTGGCGGCGCTTCTCGCCCCCCTCGAGCGAGGCCTGAGGGAGTGGCTTCTCCCTGGCGTGGACCGGCCCTTCGGCGGTTAGGACGGCGGCACGAAAGGCGGGGGGAGAGGAGCTGGCTGGGAGAGAGGGATTCGAACCCCCACTAACGGGTCCAGAGCCCGTCGGCCTACCATTAGCCGATCTCCCAGGACGCCGCCATTCTAGCCCTCGCCCGCGCGAGCGGCAACCATTGCGTGCGGGATTCGGTCCTCGGTACAATGAGTCGATGGGACGGCGCTGGCCCTGCGCGGCGGGAACGTTCTACCCGGCTGATCCCCGGCGGCTTCGCGATGAGGTCGAGGCCGCCCTCGGCGGCGACGGGCCCGTCGTTCCCCGCCCCGAGCCCCTCACCGGGCCGGTGGGGGCGATCCTCCCCCACGCCGGTTACCGGTACTCGGGGGCGGTGGCCGGGGCGGGGTTCCGCGCCCTGGCCGCCCTCGGGCGCCCGGAGGCGCTCGTCATCCTCGGCACGAACCACACCGGCCTCGGGGGACCGATCACTGTTGGGGAGCCGGGAACGTGGGAAACCCCGCTCGGGGAGATCCCCGTGCCCGCCGACCTGTCCCGCGACGTGGCCCAAGCCCTGGGGGCCGAGCGCGACGACGCCCCGTTCGGCGACGAGCACTCGGTGGAGGTCCAGCTCCCGTTCGTTGGCTACCTGTTCGGCACGGTGCCCCTCGTTCCGGTGGTCGTGCAGCACCTGGGCCAGGCGGCGGCCGTGGCCGCGGGGAGCGCCCTCGGCTCCCTCCTCACCGACCGGCCGATCGCGCTCCTTGCCTCGAGCGATTTCACCCACTACGAGCCGGATCCCGTGGCCCGGGAGAAGGACCGGCGGGCGCTGGCCCCCATCCTGAACCTGGATGTGGGAGGGTTCCTCGCGGCGGTGGCCCGCTACCGGGTCTCGATCTGCGGGGTGGGGGCGATCGCCCTCTTCCTCGCCGCGGCCCGCGAAGCGGGGCTCCTCGGGGCCGAGCTCCTCGCCTACCGCACCTCGGGCGAGGTCGCGGGGCACCTCGACCAGGTGGTGGGCTACGCCGCGGTCCTCTGCCGGCAGGTGGACGACGTTGCGTAGCATGACCGGGTTCGGCCGCGCCCGCGCGGCACAGGGGGGCCACGCCGTGCAGGTGGATCTGCGCAGCCTCAACCACCGCTTCCTCGAGGTGCGGGTGCGGGGGCTGGCCGAGTTCCCAGCGCTCGCCCAGCGGTGCGAGGACCGGTTGCGGGCGGCGTTCGCACGGGGGGCCCTCGAGCTGTACGTGCGGTGGGAGGACGGCGTTCGCCCGAAGCGCCTCGGGCTCGACGCGGCCCGCCAGTACCTCTCCGATCTGACGCGGCTTCAGGAGGAGCTCGGCCTCGCCGACCGACCGTCCCTCGCCCACCTCCTGTCCCTCGGCGTGTTCGCCGAAGAGGCCCCGGATGAGGAGGAGCTGTGGCCGGCCGTCGCCCGGGCCCTCGACGGAGCGATCGAGGCGGTGGCCGCGGCGCGGGAGCGGGAAGGGGCCACCCTCCGCGACGCGTTGGCCCGGGAGCGGACCCTGCTCCGGGCCGCGCTCGCCGCGGCGAGGCGGCTCGCCCCCCAGGACGTGGAGGGGGCGCGGGGGCGGATCGCCGCGCGCATCGCGGAGCTGGGGGTGGCGGTCGACCCGGCGCGGGTGGCGACGGAGCTCGTCCTGTGGGCGGAACGGAGCGATGTCCAGGAGGAGCTGGATCGGCTCACGGCCCACCTCGCCCGGTTCGAGGAGCTCCTCGCGGCGGAGGGCCCGGTGGGGCGGGAGGTGGAGTTCCTCGCCCAGGAGATGGGCCGCGAGGCGGGGACGCTGGCGGCCAAAGCCCGGTCCGTGGACCTCGCCCAGGCCGCGGGCCGGATCCGCCTCGCCGTGGAACGGATCCGGGAACAGGCCCGGAACGTGGAATGAAGCGCGGGCAGGATCGTTCCTCGAGGGGCGAACCGATGACGAGGCGGGGGATGCGATGTCGCCCGTAGACGAGTTCCTCCCCGTGGGTTGGACGGTCCAGGAGGGCCGCGGGATCGCCCTCGTCATCGCCGGCCCGTCCGGGGCGGGGAAGTCGTCCGTGATCGCTGAGGTCCTCCGTCGCGATCCGAACCTCGCCTTCTCCGTCTCCGCCACCACCCGTCCCCGCCGCCCGGAGGAGGTGGACGGGCGCGACTACTCGTTCGTATCGGAGGAGGCGTTCGACCGGATGATCGAAGAGGGGGCGCTCATCGAGTGGACCACGTACGGCGGCCACCGCTACGGGACACCGTGGGCCGAGGTCGCGGGACGCCTCGCCGCCGGACAGGACTTGCTGATCAACGTCGAGGTCCAGGGGGCGCTCGCCCTCCGTCGGTCTGCCCTTCCCCACCCGCTGGTCCTCGTGTTCATGATCCCCCCGAGCCGGGACGAGCTTCGGCGCCGGATCCGCGCCCGCGGGACGGAGTCGGACGAGGCGCTCGCGAGGAGGCTCGCGATCGCCGAGGAGGAGATCCGCGCCATCCCCGAGTTCGACTACCTCGTCGTGAACGACGCCCTGGAGGAGGCGGTGGCACGGGTGGAGGCGATCCTCGCCGCCGAGCGGGCGCGGATCGTGCGGTGCTCGCCGTAGGGATCGACCTCGTGGAGGTGGCCCGGGTCGAGGCCCTCCTCGCCCGGTGCGGGGAACGCGCCCTCGCGCGCCTGTTCGCCCCAGCGGAGATCGCCTACGCCCGGAAGGGACGCGGTCCCCTCGCCGCCCAGCGCTTCGCCGCGCGGTTCGCCGCCAAGGAGGCGTTCCGCAAGGCCCTCGGCCGTCCCATACCGTTTCGGGAGATGGAGGTGGTCGTGGAACAGAAACGGCCCCACCTCGTATGGCAAGGCCGTCGCTATCCCCTCTCCCTCACCCACACCGCTCGCTACGCGGCGGCGGTGGTCGTGGTGCCTACTCCCCCTCCTCTTCCCCCTCGGTGAGGCCCTTCAGCCGCTCCCGGAGCGTGAACGTCTCTCGCCCCGTCTGAGCAGTGAGGAACCGGTCCTTGTCCACGGCCTCCACGTCCTCGGCGATCTTCTTGATCGACAGGCGCACCTGACGCTTGGACTCGTTGATCCCGATGATCTTCGCCGACACCTCTTGCCCGAGGCGGAGGGCCTCGGAGGGGCTCGCGATGCGGTCGGTGGAGATCTCGGACACGTGGATCAAGCCCTCCACCGCCGGGGTGAGGCGTACGAACGCCCCGAAATCCTTGATCTGGGTCACCGGGCCGGACACGATCGACCCCACCGAGTACTGCTCGAGGAACTCCTCCCACGGGTCCTGCTGGAGCGCGCGCAATGACAGGCTGATCCGCCGTTCCTCCTCGTCCACCTTGAGCACGATCGCCCGCACGCTCTGCCCCGGCTCGAGGACCTCCTTGGGGTGCCCCACCCGCTGCCAGGAGATCTCGGAGATGTGGATGAGGCCCTCCACTCCCTGCTCGAGCTCCACGAACGCGCCGAAGTCGGTCACGTTGGTGACCTTGCCCTCCACGAGCGCCCCCCGCGGGTAGCGATGGCCAACGTCGTCCCACGGATCGGGCAGAGCGCGCCGCAGGGAAAGGCTGATCCGCTTCCGGTCCGGATCCACTGCCAGAACGACCACTTCCACCTCGTCCCCCTCGCTCACGACGTCCCGGGGGTGCTTGGGGGTGGTCCACGCGAGCTCGGAGATGTGGACGAGGCCCTCCACGTCCTCCTCGAGCTCCACGAACGCCCCGAAATCGGTCACGGACACGACCTTCCCCTTGACGCGCATCTTGGGGGGGTAGCGTTCGGCGATCCCCTGCCAGGGATCAGGGCGGAGGCGCTTGATGGACAGCGAGATCCGACCCTCATCCCGGTCCGCCTCGAGGACCATCACCTTGACCTTCTGCCCAGGCTCGAACTTGTCGGGAGGCGGGACGGGCACGTCCTTCCAGCAGATCTCGGTGCGGTGGACGAGGCCGTCGTGCCCTCCCACGTCCACGAACACCCCGAAGTCGACGATGCTCTTCACCGTCCCCTCGACCACCGACCCCGGGGTGAGGGAGGCGAACAGCGCGTCCCGCTCCTTCTCCTCGAGCTCCTTCAGGTACTCCCGCCGCGAGACGACGATGTTCCGGTTGCGGCGCGAGAACTCGATGATCCGGAACTCGAGGTCCTTCCCCTTCAACTTTTCGATCTTGGTGGAGATGCCCTTACCCAGATGGGACGCGGGAAGGAAGGCGCGAATTCCGCCCAGGCTCACGTTGTACCCCGCCTCCCCCACCTCGTCGAGGATCACCCCCGCGACGGCCGTGCCCGCCTTGTACGCCCGCTCGAGCTCGCTGTAGCGCTTGGCCAAGTACGCCTGGCGTTCGGAGATGAACACCGTGCCGTTTTCCTCATCGATGTAGGTGATGAGGACCTCGATCTCCTCTCCGGGTTGCGCCACCTCGTGGTGAGGGGCGAGCTCGCGCTTGGGGAGGACGGCTTCGGACTTGTATCCGATGTCGACGAGGATGTCTTGACCCGCCTCTTGAACCACACGGCCCCGCACCGTGTCCCCGCGGCTGAACAGCCGCACGTCGCTCTCGTCGAGCGCCTCTTCCATCTGGATCCACTCCACCATACCGAGACCACCTCGTTGGTTTCCCCGTCTTCGGGCCCGCATCTTAGGCAAACCGCACGGCGAACCCCCCTTGGGCAAACACGGCGATCATATCCCCGCCTCAGGGGGAGCTCAAATCACGTCGACTGGATGAGTCCCATCAACCGCTCGGTGAGGAGGCGGTGGCGATCGGAACGGGGGAGAGCGGGGGGAAGATCACGACCCAGTTCGTCCACCGTGACGGGAGGGCCGATTCGCACCTCGATCCGGGGGAAACGCACCGGGATCTTCAGGAACCGCGCGGGGGGATACGGGCCACGGGCGACGATGTTCACCGGGATGAGGGGGCGGTCCAGCCGTTCGGCGAGCCGGATCGCGCCCGACTTGGGGCGGGCACCGGGCCGGGTCGTCCCCTCGGGGAAGATCCCGAGGAGCTTCGCCCGGCCCGCCGCGGCGAGCGTTCGCCGGAAATCCCGCACCCCGAACGCCTCCCGATCGATCGCCACGGCAAACCCCCACACGAACGGGGCGAACACGGGATGGCGCAGAAGGCCTTCTCGCGCCAGGAACGTGATCCGGCGCAGGGGACCGCCCGCCACGCACAGGACGAAGATGTCCCAGTACGACCGGTGCGCAGCGACGACGATCCCCCGCGCGCGGAGGTGGGACCGCCCGCACACGGACAACCGGAACAGCATCGTCACCGGGGGCCAGAACAGGACGACGAGGAACCCGTAGAAGACGTCCCGCGCCCGATCAGCGAGCCAACTGCCCACGGCGCGCCAGGACGATATCCCGGACAAGCGCCACCACCTCCTCGGGGGTCCGGCCAGTCGTGTCCACCACCACCGCATCGGGGGCCGGCCGGAGGGGAGAATCGGCGCGGGTGGAGTCCCGCTCGTCTCGGCGGAGGATGGCCGCGAGGACCTCCGTGAACTCCCCCCCTTGTTCCTCGCGGCGCCGCCGGGCCCGCTCCTCGGCCGTGGCCCACAGGTAAACCTTCACCTCCGCATCGGGGAGGACGACCGTCCCGATGTCCCGCCCCTCCATCACCACGTTCCCCTTCGCGGCGATCCGGCGCTGGATCTCCACGAGGCGCCGCCGCACCCGACCGTCCACCGCCAGCTGCGAGGAGAGCTCGTCCAGCTCGGGCCGGGGAAGGAGCGAGGTCACGTCCTCCCCTTGAAGAAGGATCCTCCCCCCTTCCCCCACCGTGATCTCCATCCGCTCCACCGGGATCCCGCGCTGGTGGGCGAGGGCCGCCGCGCGGTACATCGCCCCGGTGGGGACGAACAGGTACCCGAGCTCGTGGGCGAGGGAACGGGCGAGGGTCGTCTTCCCCGCCGCAGCCGGTCCGTCGATGGCGATCCTCATCCCGCGATACGGTACCCCCACCGGGTGGGGGACGCAATGAACAGATCCCCCTCCACGTGGGGTCGGACCCGCCTGCGGGCCTCTTCGGCGTCCTCCCGCGACGGGAAGGGGGCGAACAGCGCGGAGCCGGACCCCGTCATCCCCGCTCCCCCTGGGGAGACCCGGGCGAGCGTGGAATGGACCGCGGGGAGTGCGGGGAACAAGTGAACCGCTGCCGGCCAGAGGCCGTTGGCGATCGCCGCTCCCGTCGGCGGGGGGCCAGGAGGGGCGAGCGGAAGGCCCAACTCGTCGAACGCCCGGTACACGTCCGCCGTCGGGCACCGAAACGGGGGGACGAGGACGAGGAACGCCGCCGGGAGCGGGACGTCGAGCGGCATGATCCTCTCTCCGACCCCTTCCACCCACGCCGGGCTCGGCCCAAGGAAGAACGGGACATCCGCCCCAATGGCCGCCCCAACCACCTGCAGTTCAGGGAGGGTCTTCCCCAGGGAGAAAAGCTCGTTCAGGCCAACGAGGACCGCCGCCGCGTCGGAGCTCCCCCCCCCGAGCCCTGCCCCCGCTGGAATCCTTTTCCGCAGCGTAATCCGCACCCCGGGCCCCGCGCCGGGGAGGAGGGCGCGGGCCGCGCGGAAGGCGAGGTTCGCCCCGGGAGGCCCAAGCTCGGGCGGGGCGTCGAGGGCGATCCCGCGTTGGGCCGGGACAAGCGTGATCCGGTCCGCGAGGTCCACCGCCGTGACCAGAGACTGGAGCTCGTGGTACCCATCGGCCCGTCGCCCGACCACGCGCAGCGTCAGGTTGAGCTTGGCGTAGGCGAGGACCTCCACACCACCCTCCCTCCCCGAACCACGGCCTGGACCAGGTTCTGTCCGATCCAGTACGGGATCTCCTCGTAGGAGCGGACGTCCCACACCACGAGGTCGGCCCGCTTCCCAGCTTCGAGGGAACCCACCTTGTCCGCGAGGCCGATCGCCGCCGCCGCGTTCAGCGTCGCTGCCACCAGGGCCTCCGCGGGGCTCAGCCCCATCCGGAGGACAGCGAGCGACGTCGCCAGCGGCAGCGACGCGACCGGCGACGAGCCGGGGTTGAAGTCCGTGCCCAGGGCCACGGGGACCCCGGCCGCGATGAGGTCCCGGGCCGGAGGGTAGGGCTCGTCGAGCACGAACGCTGTCCCCGGGAGGAGCACCGCCACCGTGCCGGAGCGAGCCAGAGCCTGAATCCCTTCTTGTGAAACGTGAAGGAGGTGCTCGGCGGAGACGGCGGAGAGCTCGCCGGCGAGCTCGGCCGCGCCCACCTGGGCGAGCTCGTCGGCGTGGACCTTCAGGCCAAGCCCGTGCTCCCGCGCCTCGGCGAGGATCGCCCGTGCCTCGTCCACCGTGTAGAACCCCTCGTCGCAGAAGACGTCGCAGAACCGGGCCAGGCCCTGCCGGGCCACGGCGGGGATCACCTCCTCGACGAGGAGGCGCACGTACGCCTCCCGGGGGAGCTCAGGGGGGAAGGCGTGGGCGCCCAGGAACGTCGGGACGAGGGTCAGCGGGAGCTCTTCCCCGAGCCGCCGAACGGCGCGGAGGATCCTCAGCTCGTCGTCCAGGGTGAGCCCGTACCCGGACTTCACCTCCACCGTGGTCACGCCCAGCTGGAGCATGCGCAGGAACCGCGGCCGCGCGAGCTCGACGAGCTCGCCCTCGCTCGCCTCGCGCGTGGCGTAGACCGTGGTGAGGATCCCGCCGCCCGTGTACCGCTCCCCCCGCACCCGGGCGAGGAACTCCTGCACGCGGTTCCCGGCGAACACGGCGTGGGTGTGGGGATCGACCAGGCCGGGGGTCACGACCCGGCCCTCCGCATCCAGGGCCGGGCCGGCGAAGGGGGGCGGCCGCCCCTCACCCACTTCGGCGATCCTCCCCTCGCGCACGAGGAGGTAGGCATCGCGCCGCACGGAGAGCTCGCCCTGGTCCGGGCCCCGCCGTGGCCCCGCGCCCGTCGGGGTGGCGAGCTGGCCGATCCCGCCGACGAGGAGGTCCATGTCCGGAGTATACCCACCCGCTTCGCTACCCCGCGCGAAACGCCGCGGCTATACTGACCCCTCGTGGTCGAACTCGATGGCCATCTCACGCCCCAGGATGCGGAGGCGATCATCCTCGCGGGGACCGCGGTCGCCCTCGCCCCCGCCGCTCGCGCGAAGATCGACGCCTCGCACCGCGCACTCCTCGCGATCCTCGCCCGGGGGGAACCGGTGTACGGGGTCAACACCGGGTTCGGCGCCCTGTCCACGGTGCGCATTCCGGAGACGGACCTGGCGCGGCTCCAGCAGAACATCGTTCTCTCTCACGCCACGGGGGTCGGCCCGTCCCTCCCCGACCCGCTCGTCCGGGGGATGCTCCTCTTCCGGCTGAACTCGTTCCTGCAGGGGGCGTCCGGGGTGCGGCTGGAGCTGGTGGACCTCCTGGCCGGGATGCTCAACGCCGGGGTCCACCCCCTCGTGCCCGAGCAGGGTTCCGTCGGTTCCTCCGGCGACCTCGTGCCGCTGGCCCACCTCGCCCTGCCCCTCGTCGGGGAGGGATGGGCCCGCATCCAGGGGGAGATCCTTCCCGGGGGGGAGGCCCTCCACCGGGCCGGGCTGTCCCCCCTGACAGAACTGGCCCCGAAGGAGGGGCTGGCCCTCCTCAACGGGACGGCGTACATGCTTTCTCACCTCTTCCTCGCCTGGACCTGGGGATGGCGAGCCCTCACCGCGGCGGTGGCGATTGCCGCCCTGTCCTTCCAGGCCCTGCGGGGAAAGACGGAGGCGCTCGACGCGCGGATCCACGCCGCGCGGCCCCACCCCGGGCAGGCCCAGGTCGCGTCCTGGCTGCGGGAGCTCCTCGCCGGGAGCGCCCTGACCGACTCGCACCGGGGCGATGTGCAGGACCCGTACTCCCTGCGCTGCCTGCCGCAGCTCCTGGGGCCGGTGGTGGAGACCCTGTGGGCGGTGGAGGGAAGGCTGCGGGTGGAGATGAACGCGGCCACGGACAACCCCCTCCTCCTCCCCGATGGAGGCGGCACGGCCCTCTCCGGGGGGAACTTCCACGGGGAGGTCCTCGCCTTCGCCGCGGAGTGGCTGGGGATCGCGCTGGCCGAGCTTGGGGCGAGCTGCGAGCGACGGCTGTCCCTCCTCCTCACCGGGGAGGAGCGGGGCCTTCCCCCGTTCCTCTCCCCGCAGCCGGGGACGAGCTCGGGGCTGATGCTCCTCCAGTACACCGCGGCCGCGCTCGCCGCGGAGAACAAGGTCCTCGCCCACCCGGCGGCGGTCGACTCGATCCCCACCTCAGGCGACAAAGAGGACCACAACGCGATGGGCGCGACGTCAGCCTGGAAGTGCCTCCGCATCGCGGAGAACGTCTTGTCCCAGGTTGCGCTGGAGGCGGTCGCCACCCGATGGGCCGTGGTGTTCGCCGGGGCGGAGGGCCTCGCCCCGGCGACCCGTCCCACCTACGCGACGCTGACCGAGCTCGTCCCCCCACCGGGGGAGGACCGCGACCTTTCCCACGCGATCGCCGCCGTGCGCGAGGCTCTGCGCGCGGGCAGGATCGGCCACCATGAGCTATAGGTCGGGCACGGTGGCCGTCCTCGGCCAGACCAACGTCGGGAAGTCCACGTTCATCAACGCCGTCCTCGGTCGGAAGGTAGTCATCGTCTCCGATCGCCCCCAGACGACGCGCAACCGCATCCGCTGCATCCTCACCACCCCCGAGGCCCAGGTCGTGTTCGTGGACACACCGGGGCTCCACCAGCCCCTGAACAAGCTCTCCTCCCACCTCGTGCGCCAGGCGATGCGGGCCCTGTCCGGGGTCGATGTCGTGGCGTACATGGTCGAGCCCACGGGGGGCGTGGAGCCGTACGACGTCACCGTGCTCGCCAAGATCAAGCCCCTTCCCTGCCCGAAGGTCCTCCTCGTCAACAAGAGCGACCGCGCGCGCGGCAACTCCCTCCCCGAGACGCTCCTCGCCTACGAGGCGCTGGGGATGTTCGCCGACCTCATCCCGATCTCCGCGGTCCGGGGGACGAACCTCGACCGGGCGCTCGCAGTGATCGTCGGCCACCTCCCCCCCGGCGAGCCCCTCTTCCCCCCCGACCTGGCCACCGACCGCCCGCTGGAGTTCCTCGCCGCGGAGCTCGTGCGGGAGAAGGTCTTCCAGACCACGTTCCAGGAGATCCCGTACTCCACCGCGGTGACGGTGGAGCACATCGCGGAGCGGGAGGACAAGCCCCTCGTCGAGATCTACGCCTCGATCCACGTGGCGAAGGACTCCCAGAAAGGGATCATCATCGGCAGCGGAGGCCAGAAGCTGAAGGAGATCGGGACCTTGGCCCGCCAGGAGCTGGAGCTCCTCCTGGGGAAGAAGGTCTTCCTCTCCCTCCAGGTGAAGGTGCGCCCGAAGTGGACGGAGAGCGAGGAGGAGATCGTCCGCCTCACGGGGGAGTGAGGCGAGGCCTGGCCCCGGGGATTTCGCCTTCCGGCGGGTGGGGTAAGATCGGTTCCATGCCCAGCGATGCGAGCGAGCCGACGGACTTCATCCGCGAGATCATCCGCGACGACCTGCGGACGGGGCGGTTCGATCGCGTGCACACCCGGTTCCCGCCCGAGCCGAACGCCTACCTCCACATCGGCCACGCCCAGGCGATCCTCCTCAACTGGGGGATCGCCCAGGAGTTCGGGGGGAAGTTCAACCTCCGCTTCG
>JACIWJ010000002.1 GCA_014361015.1 Candidatus Bipolaricaulota bacterium
TAGAACGGGACCGTCCCGGAGATGATGAGGTTCTGCATGAGCCCGATCGGGCACACGGTGATCGCGAGCGGGCAGGCGTAACAGTGGAGCCCGGGGAAGAGGAGGTGGGTCATCCCGATCCCCGTGACCCCGAACACGCCGAGGAGGATCCCCAGGGACTGGGTCCCCCGACGGAGCGTGCGCAGCGTCACCGGATCTCCCCGAGGGCGGCGAGGATCCGCGCCGCGAGGTCGCTCGTGCCGAACAGGACCCGCCCCGTCTCCACAACGAGGACCGCCGGGACGATGGCCTTCCCCGACTGCACGACCCCGGCTTCCTCAGCACGGGTTCGGTCTTGCTCGGCGTCGGCCAGCTCATAGGTGATCCGCGGGCTGACCTGCGCCACCTCCGTCACGAGGGCCTTGGCGTAGGGGCAGGACTTGCACCACGGGGTATAGAACACCACGAGATGGGCCGACCCGGGGAACGCGGCCAGCGCGTCCCGCGCCGCGGCGGAGAGGGTTGGAGCTTCCGCACGGGCTTCCTCGATCCCCACGCACGCCGTGCACAGGACGCTTGCGATCCGCCACGCCTGGGTCGCCTGTCCGCGAAGCATCCCCACGGCGAGGCTCGCCCCCGCCACCCCGGCCAGCACGAGCGCGACGACGAACAGCCCCCGACCGCGCAGCACCACCGCGAGGACCAAGCCGATCCCGAGGGCGACGAGGAGCCACCACGCGGGGACCCCGGACGGCCGCGGTGCGGTCTCCCCACGCGCGAACGCGACGCCCGCCACATCCCGGATCTGGAAGCAGGAATCACCGATGCAGTAGTGGTACACGATCTCGATCGTTCCGGAGAAGGGGGGGACCGCCCCGGCGAGCTCGACTGGGACCTCCACCTCCCGCTCCCCGAACCCCGCGATCGTACCCACCTCGATCGGAGGGGCCGTGACCCCAGCGGGAAGGTCAGTCAAGGTGATCGTGACCTCCTCCGCATCGTAGGGGGAAGCGTTGGTCAGCTTCACGGGGAAGGAGCTGGCCGCATCGGGAGCCAGGCCGACCTCGGTCGGGGCGGCGAGGTCGAGGATCGACTGGGCGGGGCCGATCGGGGGGGCCGCCAGAAGCGCGCTCTCCGCCCCAGCCTCCGGGCGCGGAACGGCCAGGAGCTCCTTCACCCGCTGCTCCAGCTCGCTCCCGTGGAGGTCACGGTACCGGATGACCCCCTCCCGGTCGAGGAGGTACGACGTGGGAATCTGGTACACCCGGTACAGCTGGGCAAGCGAGTTATCCCAGCTTCGCCCCTCGAACGCCACCGGCCACGGGATGCCCGGGGAGGCCAGCACCGCCCGCAGATCCCGCTCGCTCGTGTCCAGGCTCAGCCCGACGATCTCGAGCCCCTCGTCGCGGTACGCCGCATAGAGGTTGAGGAGGCCGGGGAGCTCGGCCATGCACGGCCCGCACCAGGTGGCCCAGAAGTCCACGAGCACGACCTTCCCGCGGAGGTCGGACAGGGCGATCGGGTCGCCGGCGGGAAAGGTGGAGAACGAGAACTGCGGGGCGGGGTGACCGGGGAGGAGGGGGGGCTTCGGGGGGACGTAGGCCGTGGGAGCCAGCTCCACAACTGCCCCATCCGGCGCGACCCACGCCAGGCGGAAGCTCCTCCCGCCGACGGTGAACGCCTCGTCAAGCGTGAACCGCTCGTGGCCGTCCGGATCTCCGTGGACGACCCCGTCCCCATCCGCGTCCACGGCGTAGAAGTCGCCCTTCGTGCCGAACACGCCGTCCAGGTCGCCATCCACGAGGATGAACGTGGCACGCGTGTCGTCCACCACGAACTCGCCGTGGCGAGGGGCCCCGCCGAGGAGGTACACGTACCCCCGCCCCTCCGGCCAGAGCACGGTGATCCGGTAGGGGTAGGTCTCGCCATCCGCCGGGGAGGCAAGCAACTCGAACGTCCACGTGATCTGCCCTGCACCACGCGTGCCCGGCACCGCCTCCTCGGGGAGGAGGCGCAGGTCGCGGTCCGCGTCCACCCACAGGTCGACCTCCTCCCCGCCCCGTACCCCAAGGAGGAACGCGTACCGGGCCGTGCCGAGGGCGATCTCCCCCCACTGGGCGAGGGTGAGGGGCGGCCCGTCGAACCGCACCTCCTGAGCGGGTGTTGCCCGCAGGCGAAGGGGGGCAAGCGCCTGCGCCCAGTCCCCGTACAGATCATCAGGAGCAGGGACGAGGTGGAGCTCCTGCCCCACCGCCCCCCCGAGGGCGGCGCACACAAGGAGTATCACTGCCGCTGTCCTCATCCTCGTCTCCTCTCTGCCTCCGCCGCCGCGTCCCGCAGCCGGGCAGCGACGATCTCCTTCCCCACCACGGCGAGCAGCTCAAACAGCCCGGGCCCGACCCGTGACCCGGTCACCGCGACCCGCACCGCGGGGGCGAGGGCCTTCATCGGCAACCCCGCGGCATCCGCCGTCCCCCTGAGGACGGCCTCGAACCCGTGGGCGGTGGGGTCGGCGAGCCCCTCCACCCGCGTCGCCAACTTGCGGAGGGCGGACGCGACCTCTGGGACGAACAGGTCCTGGGCATCATCGGGAAGGTCGATCGCGCCGGGGAGGTAGGGTCGCGCGCGGTCCGCCATCTCGACGAGCGTCTTGCCGCGCTCGCGGAGGAGGACCGCGGCCCGGGCAAGCTTGTCCCGACCCACCGCCTCGACCGCGGCCCGATCCGCGACGCCGCGCGCGACGATCCGCTCTGCGAGGAGGTCCGCCAGCCGGTACGGGTCCAGCCGCCGCAGCCACTCATGGTTGAGCCAGAGGAGCTTCTCCTCGTCGAACACCGCCGCCGCCGTGTTCACCCCGGGGAGGTCGAACAGGGCCACCAGTTCGTCGCGGGAGAACACCTCCTGGTCCCCATGGGACCAGCCAAGGCGGGCGAGGAAGTTCACGAGCGCCTCGGGGAGGATCCCCCGCTCGTCGTAATCGAGGACCGACCCCGCCCCATGGCGCTTGGAGAGCTTCGTCCGATCCGGGCCGAGGATGAGGGGGACGTGAGCGAACGCGGGTGGCGACCACCCCAGCGCCGCGTAGATGAGGAGCTGCTTGGGGGTGTTGTTGAGGTGCTCGGCGCCGCGGATAACGTGGGTGATCCCCATGTCGTGGTCGTCCACCACGCACGCGAAGTTGTAGGTGGGGGTGGCATCGGAACGAAGGATGACGAGGTCCCTGAGCTCGCGGTGCTCGACCGTGACGTCGCCCGCGAGGAGGTCGGGCACAGTGGTGGCCCCGTCCGTGGGGACCCTGAACCACAGGGCGCCCTCGGATTCGTACGCCGCTCCCTGGCGCACGAGCTCGGCGGCGACCTCGCGGTGCCGCGCGAAGCGATCCGTCTGGCGGTACACCTCGTCCCAGTCCAACCCCAGCCAGCGCAGGGACGCGAAGATCTGCTCGATCGCCTGATCGGTGGACCGCGTGCGGTCCGTGTCCTCGATGCGGAGGATGAACGTCCCCTTATGGTGCCGAGCATAGAGCCAGTTGAAGAGGGCGGTGCGGGCCCCCCCCACGTGGAGGTACCCCGTGGGGCTGGGCGCGAACCGAACACGCACAGGATCCATGGCCTGCATTCTACCGGCCCCATGTGGAGGTCCCAAGGAACTTTGCCTCCGCCGGCGCTGGCGGCTACCATCGCCGGGAGAGCCAAGGAGGTCCCTGATGTCAGTCGCAGCATACGTCCTCGTCCGCTGTCGCGGTGCGACGGAGGGCAAGATCGCGGAAATCATCCGCCGCCAGCCCCACGTCCGGCGCGTGGACACCGTGTTCGGAGACTACGACATCATCGCCTACCTCGAGTTCGAGGAGCTCCCGTCCAGCTTCTCCGTGGCGGAGCTCCACAACATCGTGACCGAGGAGATCCGCAAGGTGGAGGGTGTGTCCTCGACGAGCACCCACATCGTGACGAAGAAGTTCACCGACTAGATCACACCCCAAACGAAGGATGTGAACACGCATGAAGATCCTCGTCCTCGGGGGAACAGGGAAGATCGGGGCCGCCGTGGCGTGGGACCTCGCCCGGGAGGACGGCGTGGGCGCGGTGGGCCTCGTCGCCCGCTCGGCGGAGGCCCTCAGGCGAACAGAACGGTGGATCGGGAGCGAGAAGATCGTCCTCCATCCCGGCGACGTTACCGGGCCTGACCTGGAAGGGGTCCTCGGGGGGTACGAGGTGGTGGTGATCGCCCTCCCCGACCGGCGCACGAGCTACCGAGCCGCCCACCAGGCCATCGCGCAGGGGGTGCACGTCGTGGACATGCTCGAGGAGTACCACCGCCGCCCTGACCCGTACGAGACGGAAGGGCTCGAGCTCCCGCCCGGGATGACGGCCGCGGAGTACGGAGAGTGGCTCCACGAGCAAGCCCTGCGCAATGAGGTCACGTTCCTCGACGGGATCGGGTTCGCCCCCGGGATCTCCAACATCACCGTCGGGGAAGGGATCCGCAAGCTTGACCAGGCCGTGTCGGCGGTGGCGCGGGTGGGGGGGATTCCCGACAAGGCCGCGGCGGCCCGCCATCCCCTGCGATACATGGTGACGTGGGCGTTCGACCACGTGCTGCGCGAGTACATGATCAAGGTCCAGGTGAAGAAGGACGGGCAGGTGGTGGAGGTCGACGCCCTCACCGACCGGGAGACGTTCCCGTTCCGGCAGTTCGGTGTCGATGAGGTACTGGAGTGCGCAATCACCCCGGGCATGCCCTCCTTCATCTACACACGGCCCGAGCTCCGCGACTTCGCCGAGAAGACGATCCGCTGGCCGGGCCACTACGCGGCGGTGGACGTGCTGCGGGAGTGCGGGCTGCTCGACCTGAAACCTGTCCAGATCGATGGGGTGGAGGTCGTGCCCCGGGAGGTGCTGGCGCGGGTCCTCTCCCCGCGGCTCCGCCCCGGACCGGAAGAGGGGGACGTGTGCGTGATGTGGAACACGGTGCTCGGGACGAAGGCCGGTCGGCCGGCCCGAGTGGACTACTACCTGTGGGACACGGCCGACCCCAGGACGGGGATCTCCGCGATGGCCCGCGTCACCGGGTTCGCCGCGGCGATCGGGGCCCGCTTCGTGGGGGAGGGGAAGATCCGCACGCGGGGGATCGTGGCCCCGGAGGACGCGATCGGCGGGGACCTCTACCCGGAGTTCATCGCCGAGCTCGCCCGTCGCGGGATCGCAGTGCGGGAAGTGGAGTCGCTCTCGTAGGGAGGTATCTGTCGTGAAGCGGGATTTCGTGCGCATCGCCGACTGGTCGGCCCACGAGCTGTGGGACGCCCTCGACCTCGCCCGGCATCTCAAGCGGGAGCATCGGGCGGGGATCTCGCACCGGGACGTGCTCGCCGGGAGGACCCTCGCCATGATCTTCCAGAAGCCGTCGCTGCGGACGCGGGTCTCGTTCGAGGTCGGGATGACGCAGCTCGGCGGCCACGCCCTGTACCTCGGCCCCGACGACATCAAGCTCGGGAAGCGGGAGACGACGGAGGACATCGCCCTCAACCTCTCCCGCTACGCCGATGGGATCATGGCGCGCGTGTTCGGGCACGACGTGGTGGAGGAGCTCGCACGGTACGCGACCGTCCCCGTGATCAACGGGCTCTCCGATCTCCACCACCCCTGCCAGGCCCTCGCGGACATGCTCACCATCCTCGAGCGCAGGCGGGACCTGGCGGGGACGACCCTCGCCTTCATCGGGGACGGGAACAACGTCGCCCACTCCCTCATCGAGGCTGCAGCGCGGCTGGGCGTGCGGTTCCGCATCGCCTGCCCCGAGGGCCACGAGCCGCAGCGGGAGATCGTGGAGGCAGCACGGGCCGACGGGGCAGCGGTGGAGGTCATCCACGACCCCCGGGCGGCGGCGCGCGGAGCGGATGTTCTGTACACGGACGTGTGGGCGAGCATGGGCCAGGAGGAAGAGGCCACCGCGCGGCGAAAGCGGTTCCAAGGGTTTTCGATCGACGGCGACCTCCTATCCCTTGCCCACCCCCAGTGCCTCGTCATGCACTGCCTTCCCGCCCACTACGGGGAGGAGATCACCTACGAGGCCTCCCGGGCTCCGAACTCGGTCCTGTTCGACCAGGCGGAGAACCGCCTCCACGCCCAGAAAGCGCTCCTCGCCCTCCTTCTCGCCTGAGGGGGCCTACCCGCCACGTGGTGGGAGCCCCCCGCTTCCCCCCTGGCAGCGCGGGCAGTAGTTCGTGCGCGCCCCATCGTAGAGGATCTCCGCGATCGGGGTGCCGCACTCCGGGCAGGGGGCGCCCTTCCGCCCGTGGACGGAGAGAAAGTCCCGGATCTCCCGCTCGAAGAGGGCGTCTCCCGTCCGGCCGCGGATCTCGGCGATCGCCCACCGCAGGGTATCCCCGATCGCTCGCCACAGGTGTTCTTGCTCCTCCGCGGTCAGCGTGTGGCCGTAGCGAACCGGGGACAGCCTGGCCCGGAACAGGATCTCGTCCGCGTAGGCGTTTCCGATCCCCGCGATCAGGGACTGATCGGTGAGGATCCGCTTGAGGGGGCGACGCCGCCCCGCAACGAGGCCCCGCAGGACATCCACGGTGAACTCCTCCGACAGGGGCTCGCGGCCCAGGTTCTGGAGGGGCTCGGCCGCGACGAGATCGGACACCATCCAGGCGGCTGCCAAGCGCGGTGACCGCGCCTCGATGAGGCGCAGATCGGTCCCGTCCTCGAACGCCACGCGCAGATCGGTCGCGGTGGTCGGGGGATAACCGCGGTCCCCGTGCCACAGCCACGCCCAGCGCATGAGGTGGACGAGAAGGTGGAGATCGGAGCCGAAGGAAAAGGCGAGGTACTTCCCTCGCCTGCCGATGGCCTGGAGTTCCCTCCCCACCAGGAGAGCCACCCCCTCCTCGCGCGTGCGGAGGAGGCCGACGCGGTTCACCTCGACCCCCCGGACCACCTGCCCCACGATCCGGGGGGTGAGGATGTCCTTCACGACCTCCAGGTCAGGGAGCTCCGGCAACTCACTTCCCGAGGAAGAACAGGAACGGGAAGATCCAGGGGAAGCAGCATGGATCACAGCCAGGGGTATAGCACGGCTCGCACGTTGTCGGGGCCGCCGACACCTTGAGGTACGGGTCACACAAGGAGAACCCGCACGCCCTTGAGGCCGGCCGACACCACGCGTACCAACATCCCCCTGTCGGCGCCACGATCTTGACGTGGGTCACCACATCGCCCCCCGTGGTCGCGACCACGATCTTGTAGAACCCCGGCGCCACCTGGACCCCTGTGAGATCACGCTGGTCCCAGACGATCTCCGTGTTCGCGGGGACCGGCATGGGGTAGACGTAGCTGTACACGACCCCATCCTCAAACGCTTCCACCGACCACCCGGTGATCATCGTCGTCGTCGCGCACGGGTTGCAGCAGAAGATCCCCCACGGGATGACCAGCTTTACCAGGATCGGCTCCCCGGCCCAGAACGTCGTGTAGCAGGAGGGTTCCGGCGCCGGAGGGGGCGCACAGGGGTCACACCACCCCTGGCCCACCGCCAACCCTCCCCCCAACAGCGCGACGGCCAACGTCGCAAGCAGCGCCCGCTTCATCATACAACCACCTCCATTCCAATTGTACACCGAGCGGCGCCCTGGGTTTCACCGTCCCCGGGCCACCGGGCGCGCCGGCGCCCCGCGGCGGGACCTCTACCCCCCGGGTGCGAGGAGGAACAGGGTGAGGGGAAGGGTTGCCACGGAGAGGACGGTGGACAGGAAGAGGACCGACGCCGCCAAATCCGGTCTCCGGTTGTACTGCGAGGCGAGCAGGAACGCGTTCACCGCGGTGGGGACGCTTCCCTCGACGATGAGGCTCCCCCGGAGGAGACCTTGGACTCGAAACGCGCTGGCGAGGACCCACGCCAGCGCCGCTCCCCCCACCAGCCGGAGGAGGGAGAGGGCGAGGGCCGGGCGGGCCACGCGTACCCCGCGGACCTGCGCGAGCTCGAGCCCAAGGAGGATGAGGAAGAGGGGGATTGCCCCTCCGGCGAGGAGCCCCGTCGCCCGCGCGACGAAGGCGGGCATCCCCACCCCGCGCACGAGGAACGCAGCCCCCACGGCGTAGAGCCACGGCACGCGCAGCAAGGTTCCCCAGATCCTCCTCCCCCCCTGCTCATCCCACGCCGCCACCGCCACCCCGAGGGTGGCGAGGAGGACAGTGTGGGCGGTCAGGAACACGATGCCTACGTCCACTCCGCCCTGTCCGTAGGCGAACAGGAGGATGGGGAGCCCGAGGTTCCCGCAGTTCCCGAACGTGAGGACGAGCGACGCCACCGCCCGGCCTGCCCGATCAGAGCCGAACAGGATCCGTCCCACCCCAAGCGACAGGGCGAACATCGCCCCGAGGTGAGCGAGGGCAAACAGGACGACCGTCCCCGAGGCGGTGAGGTCCGCCGTGCGCAGGGACTCGAAGATGAGCGCCGGAGAGAGCACCCAGAACGCGACCTGGGCCAGCGGCCGCGCCGGGACTCGCCCCAGACGACCCAAGGCCCAGCCCACCCCAGCGAGAAGAAACGTGGGCAGGAGGATGGAGAACATGGGGGAACGGTACGCAGTAGCGAGGGCGACGTCACCCCTTCGGGGGGCTACAATGCCGGACGCTCACCCCATGAAGATCGCGATCACGGGAGACCCCGGGTCCGGGAAATCCACCCTCGTCAGGCGGGTCGTGGAGCGTGCGCCCCTCTTCGCGGGGGGCATGGTCACCGCCGAGATCAGGAAGTGCGGCCGCCGCGTGGGGTTCTCCGTGTGTGACCTTTCCACAGGCGCGGAGGGGATCCTCGCCCACCTCCATCTCGCCGCCGGGCCCTCGTTTGGACGGTACCGCCTCAACCTGCGCGATCTTGACGAGATCGGTGTCCGGGCGATCGAGCGGGCGATCGAGGACGCCCAGCTGGTGGTGGTGGACGAGGTCGGGCCGATGGAGCTCCGCTCCCCGCGGTTCGTCCGCGCCGTGGAGCGGGCGCTCCAGGAGGCGCAACACCTCCTTCTCACCGTCCACCGCGCCTCGAACCATCCCCTCGCCTACACAATCCGCCACGGGGTGGATCACCTGTTCCGCCTCACCCACGCGGGCCGGGAGCAAGTGCTCGCCGAGGTCCTCCACCACCTGACGGCCGGCTAGCCCGCGGGAGCGGGTAGACCGCACAGGGCCGCGATCTCGTCCGCGACGTCGAACGCGGCGTTGGGGAAGGCGATCGCGCGCGCCCGTTCCGCGCGGCGCGCGAGCTCGCCCGGCGTGGCCAGCCACCGGCGGAGGACGGCCACCGCCTCCGCCGGGGTGGAGGCAGCCTCCCCGGCACCGGCCCCCACCACGAACGGGATGTTCGGCCTCTCCTGGGCCATCCCCCCGATGAGGATCATCGGGAGCCCGGAGATGGCGGCCTCCCCGATCACCCCAGGCCCGGGCTTGCCCACGAACACGTCCGCCGCGCGCATCATCACCTCGAGGTTCGTGACGAACCCACAGATCCGCGCCGGGACGCGCCAAGGGTAGCGCCCCAGTCTCTCCACAAGGGCCTGATTGCGACCGGCGATGACAACAAGCTCGACCGGGAGCTCGGCCCGATCGATGGCCCGCGCCACCCGCTCGATGCCCCCCATCCCCTCCCCTCCCCCGATGAGGAGGACGATCGGGCGACTGGCCTCCCAGCCCAGCTCCTGTCGAGCTTGGGCCTTGTCCTTGTCGTAGAGGGCGAACTTGGGGTGGGCAGGATGGCCCACCACGCGCAGCCTATCTGGGCTCAGTCCCAACTGCCGCCCTCGCTCATAGGCGTTCTGGCACGGGACAAGGCACCGATCCACGTCGGGGTGGTACCAACCGCTGTGGGGGTTCGCGAGATCCGTGACCACGGTGACGATGGGGAACTCCCGCGCCGCAGTCCGGCGCAGGGCCACCGCGAGCTCGCTGAACGCCGGGTGGAGGACAACGATCACGTCCCATACCCGGGACCTCCACGCCGCCCGCCGCACCCGAGGGACGGCGAGCCGCGGGAGCTGCCTTCGCCCGACCCGCGTGGCGATGAGGCGATCCGTCACGGTCACGAACAGGTTCCAGGATGGCTCATGGTAGCGGACCCACAACGGGTAGATCTCCGGAGCTCGGTTCCAGGGGAAGTACCCGCAGGCGCGGAACGCGTCGAAGTAGTCACAGGCGAACGCGCCCGGATAACGGAGGGCAAGGGCCGCTTCAATCGCCCGCCCTGCAGACCGATGGCCCCCCCCCGTGTCCGACATGAACAACCCAACCTGAATCACGACCCCTCCCTGGGTCACGAACTATACGGGCCCCGTGCGACCCCGGTCAAGCCCGCTCCCGCGGGGCGATCCACCGCGGGCCCGGCAGGGCATAGGCGTCACGGTAGAACTCCCCGAACACGCGTTCCACCTGACGCATCATCCGGTCCACGTCCTCCCCTTCGGGCCGGGACGGATCGGGGAGGATCGGAGGGGCGAACCGCACCACCACCCCTCCCAGGCGGCGCGTCTCGCGCAGGATCCGCACAAACATGCGCCAGAGCGGATCCGCCTCCGCCCCCGGGCGGTAGACGTACGCGTTCCCGAGGAGCACAGGGACGATCGGGGCTCCGCTGCGATGGGCGAGCTTCGCCACCCCCGGATAGAGGCGCCCCGCCCAGTAGCGGTGCCCCTCGGGGAACACCATCACACTTCCCCCACCCGCGAGGTAGCGCGCGGCTGCGGCGAGGGTTCGTGCGTTGAGGGCACCCTTCTCCCACGGATCGAGGGCCACCCGGAACCGGAAGAACGCCTGGTAGAAGAAGCGGAGCCAGGGATGGCGCTCGTCGACGTGGAACAGGGCCCGCGCTCGCCATCGGCCGGAGTGACGGACGACGAACAGGGGATCGAACGAACCGACGTGGGTCACGCAGAAGAGACAGGGTCCACGCGGAGGACGGCCCACGGCCCGGGACGGCACGACGAGGGGGAGGAGAACCGCGGCGAGGAAGTACACGCACCACACCGCCTCGTAGGGCAAGGCACCGAGGAGGGCCCCGATGCGGCGGGCGAACCCGTTACCTCCTTCTTGGCTCACGGGACCCCGGAGGATCGGTCCAGTACCGCGGGCCGGGGATCCGGTCCCATCCCGTGGCCACGTCCAGCCAGTACCGGAACGCCACCAGCCCCCCTCGAACCAGGCCCAGGCGCGCGAACCGGCGGTTCGAGGTGTAGCAGGGGATCGTGGGGACGAACCGCACCCGCCCCACCCTCTCCAAGAGCCGCGCGAGGCGGAAATCGGGGGACGCCCGCTCCTCCAGGGGGGGGTACCCCCCAACGGCAAAATACGCTTCCCGGCGCATCCCCATGTTCGCCGCCCCACACAGGTGGACCCGACAGAGGAGGGATAGCCAGGCCAGTACGCAGTACCCCCCGGCCTCCAGGACGCGGCGGACGCGCCCGCTCTCCCGAAACCCCATCGGGCCGTACACGGCCACCGTTCCCTCCCGACGGAGCTCCCCCACCATCCGCTCCAACCACCGCGGGGGGTACACCGTGTCCGCGTCGGCACCGACAACGAACGCGCCGCGTGCCTCGCTGAACCCGCGGTGCATCGCCGGGAGCGCTCCCCGCTTGGGCTCGACAATCACCCGATCGGCAAACCGAGCAGCGATCTGGGGGCTGCGGTCCGTGCTCCCGTTGTCCACGACGAGGAGCTCAAAATCCCGCCACGTTTGGGCGCGCAGCGAGCGGAGCGTCTCCTCGAGTGTCCCCTCCTCGTTCAGGACCGGGACCACGACCGTGACCTGCGGCGCGTCCATCCCCTACCGGACGACGATGGACACGAGCTTCCCCGGGACGGCGATCACGCGGACGACCTCCTTCCCCTGGAGCCGTTCCTGGACCTCGCGTGCGGCGAGGGCTGCCTCCTGGAGGGCGTGCGGGTCGGAGGCAACGGGGACGGGCACGCACACGTGCGCCCGGACCCTGCCGTTGACCTGGACGGGGATCTCCACCTCCTCCCCCACAACGGCCGCCGGATCGTAGGTCGGCCAGGGGGTGTCGAGGACCGGTTGCTTCTCTCCTAGCCGGTGCCAGAGCTCCTCGGCCAGAAACGGGGTGAACGGGGAGAGGACGAGGATGAGATCGCGAACGACCCGCCGCACGAGGCGGGGGTCGGCCTCTCCCGCCTCGACGTAGGCCCCGAGCTCGTTGGCGAGCTCCATGATCGCCGCGATGGCCGTGTTCAGGCCCAATCCCCCCTCGAACTCCTCGGTCACCTTCTTCACCGTCGCGTGGAGCTTCTGCCACAGGGCCCGCTCCGCCGAGCCGAACCCCGACGGGTCGGGGTCGCCGCGAACGTTGGCTACGCGGGGCACCTCTCCGACGACCAGGTTCCACACCCGGTTCAGAAACCGCCAGGCCCCACGGATCCCGTCCTCCGACCACCCGATGTCCCGGTCCGGCGGGCCCATGAACAGGGTGTACAGCCGCTCCGTGTCCGCCCCGTACCGGGCGATGACGTCCGAAGGGTCCACCACGTTGCGCTTCGACTTCGACATCGCGAAGTAGTCCGTGGCCACCTCGGACCCACACTTCGTGCACCGCCTCCCCTCCACCTCGTGGGGGTACAGCCAGCCATGCTCGGGACACCTGTAGGCGGTGTGGCAGACCATCCCCTGGGTGAAGAGGCGCTTGAACGGCTCCGTGAACCCGACGTACCCCAGGTCGTACAGGGCCTTGGTGATGAACCGGGAGTAGAGGAGGTGGAGGATCGCGTGCTCGACCCCCCCCACGTAGAGATCGACCGGGAGCCAGCGGTTCACATCCTCGGTCACGAACGGGACCCGCTCCTCGTGCGGGGACACGAACCGCAGGAAGTACCACGACGAGTCCACGAACGTGTCCATCGTATCCGTGTCCCGCCTCGCCCCATCCCCGCACCGCGGGCAGACCGTGTCCGCGTAGCCGGGGATATCCGCCAGCCCCATCTTCCCGATGAACGGGACGTCGGGGAGGAGGACGGGCAGCTCCTCCTCCGGGACGGGAACCACCCCGCAGCGATCGCAGTACACGATCGGGATCGGCGCCCCCCAGTACCGCTGACGGGAGATGAGCCAGTCTCGCAGCCGGTAGACGACCGCACGCCGGCCGATCCCTTGCTCCTCGAGGTAGGCGATCGTGCGCGCGATCGCCTCTTCCCCTGGGGTCCCCGTGAGCGGGCCGGAAGCGACCATCGTCCCCGGTTCCACCAACGCCTCGCTCAGCTCGTCCGGGTCGGGGATCGACCCGTCAGGGGCGGCGATCACGACCCGCACCGGAAGGCCGTGCGCGCGGGCGAACTGGAAATCGCGCTCGTCGTGGGCGGGCACCGCCATCACCGCCCCCGTACCGTAGGTCGGCATCACGTAGTCGGCGATCCAGATCGGGATCGGCTCCCCCGTGACCGGGTTCAGAGCATGGCTCCCCAGGAACAGGCCCGTCTTCGGCCGCGCGGTCGAAGTGCGCTCCACCTCCGTGGCGCGGGCCGCTTCCTTCCGGTAGCGCTCCACCTCCGCGCACCGGTCGGGCGCGGTCAGCCCTTCCACGAGCGGGTGCTCCGGGGCCAGCACGAGGAACGTTGCTCCCCACAGAGTGTCGGGCCGGGTGGTGAACACCTCGATCGGATCACCCCGCGCGGTGCGGAAGGTCACCGTCGCCCCCTCCGAGCGGCCGATCCAGTTCTCCTGCATCTTCTTCACGTGCTCGGGCCACTCCAGACCCGCGAGGTCGGCGAGCAACCGGTCGGCGTAGGCCGTGATCCGGAAGAACCACTGGTCGAGGTCCCGCTGCTCGGGCGGGGTCCCGCAGCGTTCACACTCGCCTCCCACTACCTGCTCATTGGCGAGCACGGTCTGGCAGCTCGGGCAGTAGTTCACGGTCGCCCGTTTCTTGTAGGCCAGTCCGCTCTCGTAGAGCTTCAGGAAGAGCCACTGCGTCCAGCGGTAGTAGTCAGGGAGGCAGGTCGTGACCTCCCGGTCCCAGTCGTACTCGATCCCCCAGGCCCGGAACTGGTTCTTGGCGTAGGCGATGTTGTCGAACGTCCACTGGCGAGGGTGGATCCCCCGCTCGATCGCCGCGTTCTCGGCCGGGAGGCCGAACGCGTCCCACCCCATCGGGTTCAGGACGTCGTAGCCGCGCATCCGGAGGAAGCGCACGATCGCATCCCCAATGATGTAGTTCCGACCGTGGCCGACGTGGAGGTAGCCCGACGGGTAAGGGAACATGTTCAGGTAGTAGAACTTGTTCGTGGGGCGCGCGGTGTCGACGCGGAAGTACCCCTTCTCCCGCCAGAAACCGCGCCATCGATCCTCGATGGCCTTCGGGTCGTAAGGTTCGCTCCTCACAGCAGTCCTCCCCGCGCCAGCCGTTCCGCCTCGTCGAGCACGGTTCGGACACACTCCGGGGAATCCATCTCGCAGTACAGACGGAGAATCGGCTCGGTGCCCGAGGCGCGAAACAGGACCCAGCCTCGATCGAGGCGCAGCTTGAGCCCATCCAGGGTTTCCACCTTCGCCACCCGCTGGTCGGCCAACCGCTCCGGGGGCGCCTTCTCCAACCGCGCCATGACCTCGAGACGCTCGGGAAGCGCCAGGTCGCGCCGCGCGTAGTGGTGAGGGCCAACCAGGGAGAACAGCTCGGCGACCAGCGCCCCGATCGGCTTCCCCGTGGCTGCCACGAGCTCGAGGAGGTAGAGGTTCGACAGGACCCCGTCGCGCTCTGGGATGTGCCAGCCGTACCCGTAGCCGCCGGACTCCTCGGCGGCGAACGCCGCCCTCCCCGTCACGAGGTCCTCCACCGCCCACTTGAACCCGATCCGGATCTCCCGCCACGGAACGCCCGCCAGGTCGGCGAGCTTGCCGATCATATCCGTGAGGGCGAACGACTTCAGGACCGGTCCGGACAGGTCTCGGTGCCGCACGAGATGCCACAGGATGAGGGACGCCGTGCGGTGGGTGTCCAGGAACGTGCCCCCTTCGTCCATCCCCGCGGCCCGGTCGCCATCGCCGTCGGTGATCAGGCCGACCACGATCCGCCCCCGCGCCCGCGCCTTGAGGGACCGGATTACCGCCTTCAGGGGGACGACCGTCTCCGGGAGAGGTTCGGGTTTGCGGCCCCCGAAGAGGGGATCCACGGTCGAGCGCACCTCGAGGTGAGGGATGCGCACCGCCCGCAGGAGCTCGGCCAGGTACCCTTGGGCCGAGCCGTACATCGCGTCCACGACGACGTACAGCGGGGCGCGGCCCAGCCCGCGCAGGTCCACCGCCGCCCGCAGCCGGGCGAGGTACTCCTCCTTGATCTCCCTCGTCTCCAGCGGAGGATCTCCGACCGCGGGGGCGCAGGGAGGGAGGTGCGACTCGATCAAGGCCGTGATCTCGGGCGTCGCCGACCCCCCGTACTCGGGCTTGAACTTGACCCCGTTCCACCGGGGCGGGTTGTGGGAGGCGGTGATCATCGCCCCTCCCGCCAGTTGCCACTCCACGATCGCCGCCGACAGGGCGGGGGTGGGGACGGGAGTGGCGGTGACCGTCACCGGGATCCCACGCTCGGCCACGACCCTTCCCAGATGACGGGCGAACTCCGCGGACGAGAACCGCGTGTCGTAGCCGATGATCAGCCCCGCCGCTGCCGGACGGCAAGGCACGCCCCACGCCTGATAGGGGGGGAGATCCCGTCGCTCCGGAGCGTGGAGGAGCGCGGCGATCGCCGCCCCCACCCGGGCCACGTTGGCGTACGTGAAGTCGTCGGCGATCACGCCGCGCCAGCCATCCGTTCCAAACTTGATCCTATCGCTTGCCACCACGTCGGTCCTTCTGCGGTGGACGCGCGAGGTCCACCCGCACGATGTGGGGGGGTATCTCGATCCCGTCCGTCTGAAGGAGGTCGGCGATCAGCTCCATGGGGAGGGCGGTCTCGATCCACAGGTCACGGAGCGACACGATCCCATTGCGCACCGGAACGCGCTGCAGCGCCCGCTCGATCGCCCGCCGATACCCATCCATCATTCGGGACAGGTCCTGCTCCAGCGTCTCCATACCCCCCACTCAGTACCGCCACTCCACGGTGTAGCGGACCTCCGCCTCCCCCAACCCGGGCACCGTGACCCGGAACAGGACCCGTTGGGCATCGAGACGCTCGTAGGGGAGGGTGGAGTCGGTGATCGTCCACGTCCCGGGGAGGGTCTCCACCACTTCGACCTCGACCGGCGCCTCCTTGGCGGAGCGGAGGGTGATTCGGTACGCGTCCCGATACAGGTTCTCCGTGAGCCGCTGCCGGGATTCCTGGACCCGCTCCCCGGTCAGGTCGAACGCGGCCCCCACGGCGAGATCGAGTTCGCAGCCGACCGGTGTATGGCCGATAGACGCCGCCCCCACGAAGAGCTCGCCACCTTCATCGTAGAACCGAACCTCCCCCGCGGGAAGGGGAGCGAGGGCGTTCGTGAACCGGACCCGCACCTCGACGGTCCCGCCCGCGAATCGGTACGCACGGGCGTAGGGGAGGGTCCCAGACAAGAGGGGAGCCAACGCAACCCCCTGCGTGAGGTCGAGGCGCTCCGGGAGCGCGTAGCGGTGGTACTCGAACCCCGCGGCGACGTCGAACTCGGGGGCGAGGGCGAGGGTGCGTACCCCAAGACCGTCGGGTGCCGCCGCCGTCGGACGGTACACTTCGCCTGCGACGAGGGAGACCTCGGCCCCCACGAAATCGACGCCGGTCCGGTTCTCCAACGTCGCCACCCCGCGGAGGACGAGCTCGTCCTCTCCCAGGGATGCGGTGTAGGCCGCGCGCCACGCGAGGCCCTCGGCGAGGTAGCGCAGGCCGATCGCCGCCCGCCCCGGCTCCGCCGCGCGGTAGCGGATGGCGAGGGCAAGGCCCGGCACACCCGTGGCTTCCCCGGGGGCGACGATCCGATCGTAGGCAGGCAGGAACACGAGGCCGTCCGCGGTGCTCAGGACAAGTGCCGGCACCGTGGCGAGGAGGCGGCCGACAACGCGCTCCCCATGGGCGAACACCGTGACAGAACTCCCCACAAGGCTCTCCACCGTGGGGAGGTCGGCCCACTGGGGGTCGATCCGTGTCGCGGTCAAACCCTCGACCACCAGGCTGTCGACGAGCATCGTCACGGGGAAGTCCCTCAGGAGGAGATCTCCTTCCGGAGCGAGGAGGACGGACCTCGTCTCGGCGATGAACCCGAATCCACCCGAGTAGATTGTGACCACGGGCGCCGCGGCGCCGGCCGCAGCCACCACGCCTCCCACGGCCAGGGCAACCATCCTGAGCATGTGCATCACCTGCCTCGCTGTCATCTTACCCCGCGGGGGGAAGGGCGCAACGGGCCAGATTCTCGGAGCACGGGGGGCTAGCGGGGGGCAACCGCGGGGAGGCGTCGCCGAGGGGGGAGCAGGGCGCAGAGGGCATCGCGCAGAGCAGCCATGTTGTCCCCCCGTCTCGCGGACACGACGACGTGGGGCACCGCCTCCAGCCGCAGCGCGTCGAGGCGGGCCAACTCCTCGGGAGTCCGAACGAGGTCGACTTTGTTCAGGACGTGAAGCGTGGGAGGGGAAACGCGGTCCGCGCCCACCACCTCCGCAACGACCTCGCGCACCACCCGCAGGTGATCCGGGGCGGCAGGGGAAGCTGCGTCGAGGACGAGGAGGAGGGCCGCCGCGTCGCGCACCGCCCCCAACGAAGCCCGGAACGCGGGAACGAGCTCGTGGGGCAGATCGCGGATGAACCCCACCGTGTCCGTGAGCAGGGCCTCGCCGCCGCGGAGGGCCACCCGCCGCACACGCGTGTCAAGGGTCGCGAACAGCTTGTCCTCCACGAGCACGTCGCATCCGGTGAGGCGATTGAAGAGGGTCGACTTGCCGGAGTTCGTGTACCCCACGATCGCGATCTCCGGAGGGCCCTCCCGGCGACGGCGGGCCTGTTGGACCGCGCGATCCTGGGCCGCCTTGCGGAGCTCCCGGCGCACGGCCTGGATCCGGCGGCGAATCGCCCTCCGGCCCTGCTCGAGGCGCGTCTCCCCCGGTCCGCTCGTGCCGATCCCACCACCGGGATCGGTCAGGGCCTGTCCCCATCCGCGCAGCCGGGGCAGGAGGTACTCCAGCTGGGCCAGCTCCACGGCGAGGGCCGCTTCCCTCGTTCCCGCGCGCTGGGCGAAGATGTCGAGGATGAGCTGGGAGCGGTCCACGACCTTCAGGCCCGTCGCCTCCTCCAGGTTGCGGGCCTGGGCCGGGGAGATCTCCGATCCAACGATGAGCGTGTCCGCTCCGGCCAGCCGCGCCTGAGCACGGATCTCCTCGGCTTTCCCTCTCCCGACGAACGTCCCCGGGTCAGGGCGGGAGCGGTGCTGCACCGCGCGGCCCCGGACGTGCACACCAGCGGTGGCCGCCAATGCGGAGAGCTCCGCCCATCGGTCCTCCTCATCCGCTCCCGGCGGGACCACGTCCACCAGGATCGCGTTCTCCCCCCCGTACACCCGGGCCCGTCGGCCCAGGTAGTCCTCGATCGTTGGAATCAGTCCGCGGCCCATACCTCCGCACCCAGACGACGCAGCCCTCCGGGGAGGTCGGCATAGCCGCGGGCGATGTGCTCCTCCCCCCGAATCTCCGTGCGGTCAGCAGCGGCGAGGGCGGCCAGGACGAGCGCGGCGCCCGCCCGGATGTCCGTCGCCTCCACCTCCGCCCCGCGGAGCGTCTCCACCCCGTCGGTGAGGACGGTGTCCCCACTCACCCGGATCTGAGCCCCCATCCGCGCCAGCGCCCCCACGTAGTTGAACCGGGAGGCGAACACGGTCTCCCGCACCGTGGACCGGCCACGCGCGGTGGACAGGAACGCGATCATCGGTGGCTGGAGGTCGGTCGGAAAGCCGGGGTAGGGGAGGGTCTGGACGTTCACCGCCTCCGGACGTCCATCGACCCCAACCGTGATTCGGTCCCCGTCCGTCTCCACCGTTGCCCCCGCCTCGCTCAGCTTGGCGAGGAGGGCATCGAGGTGGTCGGGACGGGCCCCTTCCACCGTGACCTCGCCGCGGGTGATCGCGCCAGCGAGAACGTACGTCCCGGCCTCGACGCGGTCCGGGATCACGCGGTGGACGGCCCCGCCGAGGGACGCCTGCCCGCAGATCGTGATCCGGTCTCCCCACCAGGTCACCTCCGCCCCCATCGCCGCGAGGAGGTCCGCCAGGTCCACCACCTCCGGCTCGCGGGAGGGGTTGACGATCGACGTCGTCCCGTGGGCGAGCGCCGCGGCGAGGAGGAGCTGCTCGGTGGCGCCCACCGAGGGGTAATCGAGGTACACCGTGGTCCCCTTCAGGCGAGCCGCCTGGGCGTGGACCGTCCCCCCGCGGAGGTCGAGCGATGCCCCCAACCGGCGCAGGCCCATGAGGTGGAGGTCCACCGGACGCGGCCCGATCGCACACCCTCCCGGCAGCGGCATCCAGGCCTCCTTCGTGCGGGCGAGCAGGGGACCCAACGCGAGGAACGAGGCCCGCATGCGCTGGACGAGCGCCGGCGGCGCCTCCTGGGCCAGCTCCCCTCCTCCCGTGAGGACGATCACCGAGTCCTGCCACGTCGCCTCCTTGCCCAACGCGCGCGCCAGCGCCACCGCCGACTCCACGTCGAGGAGGTGGGGGACGTTCTCGAGGATCACGGGCTCCGTAGTGAGGAGGCTCGCCATCACCGCGGGCAGCACGGCGTTCTTGGAGCCGGCGGCCCGCACCGTGCCCCGCAGGGGCCGCCCGCCCTCGACGCGGATCACGGCAAGACCGACAGTGGGTCCACCGCTACACCATCGCAGCGGACCTCGAAGTGGAGGTGGGGACCGGTGGAGAGGCCGGTGGTACCGGAAAGGGCGATCGCTTGCCCGACCTCCACGAACTGGCCGACCTCAACGAGGAGCTGAGACAGGTGACCGTAGTACGTCGTGTAACCGTCCCCATGGTCCAAAACCACGAGAAGACCGTATCCCCCCTCCCAGCCCGCGGTGGTCACCCGCCCCGGGGCCGCGGCATGGACGCGCGTTCCCTCGGCAACCGCCAGGTCGATCCCCGCGTGGAACGACGGCACCTGATGGATGGGGTGGATCCGGGGCCCGTAGGGGGAGGAGACCGGCCCGCGGGCAGGCCAGACGAAGCGGGTCCCCAGGCCCCTGCCGAGCGCCACCGCCGTGGCCTGGGGGACAACCGACGGCGCCGGGACGAAGACCCGCGTCCCGGCCATGGGCTCCCCGCTCAAACCGTTCGCCACCCGGATCGCCCCCTCTGTCACCCCATAGCTCACGGCGATATCCGCCAGCGACTGACCGGGGCGCACGACGTGGAGCACCCCTCCCACTGGAAGGAGGAGCTGCTGCCCCGGCTGGAGCCGCGTGGAATCGACGTCGTTGCTGGCGAGGAGGTGGTCGACGGGGACTCCGGTCCGCTTGGCGATCCCGGCTAGGGTGTCCCCGGCCTGCACGGTGTACGTGGACCACGTGGTACGGGTGCCGGCGATCGGAACGACCGGACCTCCGACGGGAGCGGCGGAGAGGAACGGGAAGAGAAGGAGGGGAAAGAGGACGAGGGCCAACGCCACCACCAGGAACGGGTTTTCACTCACTGTTCATCAGCTCCAGGAACTGCTTGTTCGTTCGCGTCTGCTCCATCTTGCCCTTGATGAACTCCAGCGCCGCGCCGGGGTCGGGCATCTCGATCAAGAGCTTACGGAGGATCCACACCCGGCGAAGGACATCTGGCTGGAGCAGCAGTTCCTCTTTTCTCGTGCCGGATTGGACGAGGTCGATCGCGGGAAAGATGCGGCGGTTGGCGAGATCGCGGTTCAGGACGAGCTCCATGTTCCCCGTGCCCTTGAACTCCTCGAACACGACCTGGTCGAGCCGCGAACCGGTGTCGATGAGGGCGGTGGCGATGATCGTGAGCGACCCCCCCTCCTCGATGTTGCGGGCCGCGCCGAAGAACTCCTTCGGCTTGTAGAGCGCGGTGGGGTCGATGCCGCCGGAGAGGAGCTTGCCGGAGGGGCTGATGGAGAGGTTGTACGCCCGCCCGAGCCGGGTGAGGGAGTCCATGAGGATCACCACGTCGTACCCCGATTCGACGAGGCGCTTCCCCTCCGCGGTCGCCAGCTCGGCGATCCGGGTGTGGTGCTGGGGTTCCATGTCGAACGTGGCGGCGATGACCTCGGCCTTCTTGACGGAGCGCCGGAAGTCGGTCACCTCCTCCGGCCGCTCGTCGACGAGGAGGATGAGGAGCCGGACGTCGGGGTGGTTGGCCTCGATGCCCTGGGCGATGTGCTTGAGGAGCGTCGTCTTCCCCGCCTTGGGCGGGGACACGATCAGCCCACGCTGGCCCTTCCCGATCGGGGAGAAGAGGTCGATCATCCGCGTCGAGGGCTCGTCCGGATCGTGCTCGAGGACGAGGTGCTCGTTCGGGTGGAGCGGGGTCAGCTGCTGGAAGTCCACCCGCTTCCGCACCCGTTCGGGATCCATCCCGCTGACCTGGTCCACCTTGAGGAGGGCGAAGTACCGTTCTCCCTCCCGCGGCTGCCGGACCGGCCCGCGCACGAGGTCCCCGTCCTTGAGCGCAAACCGCTTGATCTGGGACGGGGACACGTACACGTCGTATCGGCTGGGGAGGCAGGACCGCTCGCGGAGGAACCCGTAGCCATCGGGCATGATCTCGAGGACCCCCTCCACGGACAGCTCCTGTCGCTCGGCCAGAACGCGCATCACCGCCAACTCGAGCTCGACCGACGACAGGTCACCGCTTCCGTTGACCCCGAGGGTTTGAGCCAGTCCCGTCAGCTTCTCCAGCCCCAGGCCGCGGACTTCGCTCATTTCCATGGCACATCACCTCTGACGATTCAGTTCGTGCGGCTCGCGGAGACGACGGTCTCCGGGCCTCTGTTCACAGCTTGCGGAAGAACGACCGAGCAACATCCCAGTACATGGCCATGCGGTCGGTGAAGCCGAGCCAGAACCCACGCTTCTCCTCCTTGCGGACATGGCTCACGCCGTGCAGCTCGACCTTCTTCTTCCGCCACCCTTCCTTCATGGCCAGCCGAGTCAACGCCGTCTCGATCCCAAACTCCGTGTCTTCAACCGCCCCCCGGGCCCGTTCCCAGTGGGCGCGGGACATCACCCGCTGCCCGGACAGGAACGCCGCGATCCGCTGCGAGAGGTCCGTCCCAAGACGGCCGTTGCGGAACACGCCGATCACCACGTCCACGTCCCCGGCCCGGTAGGCTTGGATCAGGTCCGCCACGTGGGATGGGGTCAGACCCGTGAGGTCGGCATCGAGGAACAGGAGAACGTCTCCGTGGGCCGCCTCCACCCCAGCCGCCATCGCCGCCGCCTTTCCGCGGTTCTCCGGCAGGCGCACCACACGCACCGCAAACTCCTCCGCCACTTCTGCGGTCGCATCGGTGGACCCATCGTCCACGACGACGACCTCATCCACGGCAGGGGAGGAGAGGAGGGGTTGGAGCACAGCCGCGATCCGTTCCGCTTCGTTGAAAGCCGGGATAATGGCCGAGACCTTCATTGGGTACCTTGACCTGCGCAGCGATCAGTATAGCGAGGGGTTGGGAACGTTTCAACCGCCCTCGGCGCGGAGGAGATCGCCCACGGAGCGTTGGATCGCAGCCAGATCGGCGGAAACGACATCCCGAACGCCATCGCGCCGTCGTTCGATCTCCACCTCCCCTTTGCGCAGGCTGCGCGGACCGATGACCACCAGCACCGGGATCCCGACGAGTTTTGCGTCGTGGAACTTCTCCCCCGGGGTCCGCTCCCGGTCATCGAGGAGGACATCGAGACCCAGCTGGGCGAGGTGGGCAGCGATCGACGTGGCAAGCGCGAGCTGCGGTTGCGCGGTGGGGTTGAGGACCGTCACCAGGGCGTGGAACGGGGTCACAGACGCGGGCCACACGATCCCCTCCTCGTCGTGGTGGGATTCGATCACCGCCGCCAGGAGGCGGCCGATCCCGATCCCGTAGCAGCCCATGACGAGGGGCCGCGCCTGACCCGCCCGATCGAGGAACGTCGCCCCCAGCGCCTGGGAGTACTTCGTCCCCAGCTTGAAGATGTGTCCGAGTTCGATCCCCCGCCGGACGCGCAGCGTTCCCCCGCAGCGGACGCAGGGGTCCCCGTCGCGGGCGAGGGCGACGTCGCCGACGAGCGACGCCTGGAAGTCGCGGGGGAAGTTCACGTTGCGGAGGTGGAACCCCTCCTTGTTCGCGCCGGCCACGAGGTTCCGTGCTCCCGGGATCGAGTCGTCGACCACGATGACCACCCCGGGTCCGGAGATGCCGATCGGGGACGCGTACCCGGGCACCGCGCCGCTGGCGGCGATCTCCTCCTCCGAAGCAGGGGCGAGCTCGGCCGTGCCGAGGAGGCGGGCGAGCTTGGCCTCGTTGACCTCGAGGTCGCCGCGGATCACGACGAACGCAAGCCTGTCCCCAGCCCGGAAGAACACGGCCTTGGCCGTCCGGCGTGGGGGGACGCCGAGGAAGCTGGCCACCTCTTCGATCGTGTCGCAGCCGGGGGTCGCCACCTCCTCCAGGGGGCGCAACTCCTCGTCGGGATCTGATCTCTTGTCCGCAACTGCCCCCTCCCGGTTCGCAGCGTACCCGCACCCCGTACACCGCACGAACGTGTCCTCGCCCCCGTCGTTGGGGAGCATGAACTCGTGGGACCCCGATCCCCCCATGAGGCCCGGATCGGCCTCCACCGGGACGGGGGCGAGCCCACAGCGGCGGAAGATCCTCTCGTAGGCGCGGTACACCTCCGGGTAGTACCGGTCGAGATCGGCTGCGTCCTCGTGGAAGCTGTACCCGTCCTTCATCGTGAACTCGCGGACCCGGACGAGGCCCCCCCGCGCGCGTGGCTCATCGCGGAACTTGGTTTGGATCTGGTACAACATCAGCGGGAGCTGGCGCCAGGACTGGATCTCGCGCCGGGCGAGGTCGGTCACGACCTCCTCGTGGGTCGGGCCGAGGACCATTTCCCGCCCCGCCCGGTCCTGGAACCGGATGAGAATCTCCCCGGCGTCCACCAACCTTCCCGTCTTCGCCCACAGCTCCGCCGGGTGCACGACCGGCATGTGGAGCTCAGCTCCCCCGATCGCGTCCATCTCCTCGCGCACGATCGCCTCCACCTTGCGCAGGGCACGCCACCCAAACGGAAGGTACGTGTAGATCCCCGCCGCGAGCGGCCGAATCATCCCCGCGCGCAGCATCAGCACGTGGCTCGGGAGGTCGGCCTCCGCGGGCTCCTCCTTCCAAGTGGGGAGGAAGTACCGGCTCCAACGGACGTAGGCCATGATGGGCCTGAGGTTAGCGAAAAAGCGCGCCCAGGGCAACGACCAACTGGTCTGGATCGTCCATCCACCGGGCCTGGACGGGGAGCACGCTCAAGAACGCTTCCCCGTACGTGCGCGTGGCGAGGCGCGGATCGGCGAGGAGGAGGGCTCCTCGGTCAGTGGGGGTGCGCACGAGCCGTCCCACCCCCTGGCGCAGGCGGAGCACTGCCTGCGGGAGGAACAGCTCCTGGAACGGGCTTCCCCCCCGAGCGAGGATCCGTTCGGACTGGGCCTCGACCAGTGGGTCGGTGGGGACAGGGAACGGCAGCCGCACCACGAGGAGGAGCTCCAGCTCCTCCCCCGGAAGGTCGATCCCCTCCCACAGCGTGTCCAGGCCGAGGAGGACCACCGGCGGGGGGTGGTTGCGGAACCGGGCGAGGAGCCCCTCGCGCTCCCCGTCACGGCGCTGGGCGAGGTGGGGCGTTCCCGCGAGGCGGGCCGCGGTGGCGTCGAGGAGGCGGCGGGACGTGAACAGGGCGAGGGCCCGCCGCGGCACCACGGTCAGCACCCGGCGCAGCGTGGCGGCGAGGGCCTCCGGGAACCGCGGATCGTCGGGATGGGGAAGATAGCGGAGAACGAACGCCCCCACGCGATCGTAGGGAAAGGGCGAGGGCCATCCCTGGAACGGGGGGGCGGGGTCAAGCCCGAGGTCGCGAGCGAGGGCCCTCCCGTCGTCGCCCACGGAGAGGGTGGCCGAGGTGAGGACCGCCCCCTCCAGGTTCGGCCACAGGGCCGCGCCGAGGTGGTCACCGACGTCCACGGGGGACGCGGTAAGGGTGAGACCATGCCTTTCTCGGGCGTACCAGAACACGGTTCCCTCGCCCTCGGGACGGAGGAGATACCCCACCAAGGACGCGACGCGCCGGATCTCGCCCCCCAGGCTGCGGGCCTGGGCAGCGTCCTCGTCCGGAAGATCGTGGGCGATCCCAGCGATTGCCTCAGCGAGGTCGTCCAGCGCCTCCTCGAGAAGAGTCCCCCCGGGAAGGAGGGGGGCGATGTCCTCCCTCCCGTACCGGCCGACTTCCGGGGGCAGGGTCGCCCCCGCCGTGGCCCAGAACCGGCGGTGGGCCGCTGCGGCCCGTTCCCAAGCCTCCGCCGCGCGCTCCACGCCTGCGGCATCCCCCCACGCCGCGAGCAGGCCCGCCGGGCCGCGCCGGAGTTCGCCCAACAGGCGGGGGATCACCGGGGGAGAGAGGGACACGCTCAAGGCATCACGAACCGCGGTGGGAAGGGCATGGGCCTCGTCCACGACGAGGAGGTCGTACGGGCCGAGGATCGTCCCCCCGCTGGCGAGGTCGGCGCCGAGGAGGGCATGGTTGACGACGACGAGCCGCGCCGCGCGGGCCCGCTCCCGCGCCCGGCGCGACGGGCACCGCTCCCAGAACGGGCACGTCCACCCCCCACAGCGGTAGGGGAGGTCGGGAAGCTGGCGGACGATCTCCTGGCCCGCGGGAGTTGCCCGCAGCCCGGCCAGCTCGTCGAGATCCCCGGTCTCCGTCCGCGCCGCCCACACGAGGAGCGGGACGAGGACCTCGCGCGAGACAAGCTGGTGCCGAACCTCCTCCAGCCGCCTCAGGCAGAGGTAGTTCTCCCGCCCCTTGAGGAGCGCGCACGGGAGATCCATCCCCAGCCGTTCGACGAGGAATGGAAGGTCGCGGCGCCACAGCTGTTCCTGGAGGGCGCGGGTGCGGGTGGCGACGACGGCCCGCCCCTTCCCCGCCGCGAGGCGGAGGAGGAGCGGGACGAGGTACCCGATCGTCTTCCCCGTCCCCGGCCCTGCCTCGAGGAGGCGGACGCCTCCGCCCACGAACGCCTCCCCCGCCGCTCGAGCGTAGGCGAGCTGCCCCTCGCGGCGGGCAAGGGGACCGGCGGTCGTGAGGAGGTCGAACGCAGCGTCCACCGTGGGTGGAACCGGGAACGATCTCTTCCCCCGTTGGGGAGGCGGGGGGGGACCGATCCAGCTTGGGTCGGGGAGGAGGCCGGCGAGGAGAGCCCGTGCGTCGGGAGGGAGCTCCCCGGCGGCAGCGAGGAGGCGGAGGAAGAGATGGCCTGTCGCCTCCGCCCGGCCCACGGCATCGTCCGCCACCGGGATCCCCACCCGGCGGGCAAGGTCAGGGAGCGACGCGTCTGGCGCCTCCGGCCACACCGCCCACGCCAGAGCTCGCGTGTCCACCCACGGCGGGCCCAGCCCGACCGCCGCCGGTCCGATCGCAGCCCGCAGGGAGGCGCTGTCGTGCGTGACAGCCGGCAGCCCGGCGAACGGGCGCAGCTGGATCCCCGCGGTCGGGGAAGCGGGGAGAGGAAGCGCCACCCGGGCGATGATCTCTCCAGCGCGAACGTGAACGGCGCCCAGGGCCTCCCCCCCCAGGGCGAGGGCGACGAACTCGACGTTCACCGCCGGAGGCGGTGGAGGAGGTCGATCCTCCGCACCACCCCCACCAGCCGGTTCTCGTCATCCAACACGGGGATCTGCTTCAGGCCCTTGCGGATCAAGAGGTCGGCGAGGTGGAGGTCGCTGTCGTCGGGACGGGCCGCGATCACCTCGCGGACCATGAACTCCGCGATCGGCTTCCCCCCGATTTCGTGCAGCTTACGGCCCAGCTGGTCGAGGCTGGGGAGGAACGCCGTCGACTGGAGCATGTCCACGTACCCCGGCAGCAGGGCCCGGATGAGGTCTCGCTCGGAGATGATTCCCACCACCCGCCCGTCCTCGTCCACAACCGGAAGCGAGTCGAGGCCGGACTGATGGAGGAGGTAGATGACGTGGACCACCGTGGTTTCGAGCTCCACCGAGGTGAGGTCGCGGCGCATGAACTCGTACGCCTTCACCCGTCCCCCCTTTGCCGCACGGCCACGTGGGCAAGCTCGCGGCGGATCGCGGCCTCGTCCAGACAGAGCTTCTCCTCGACCTCCGCCGTGGCCACCGCCGCCGCCATCCCGTACCGGACCGCCTCCACCAGCCCCTCCCCGCGGAGGAGCGCCACGAGGAGCCCACCCACGAGCGCGTCGTCCGCACCCACGAGGTTCTTGAACGTGGTGAGCGGCACCCGGGCCTCGAACTCCCACACCCCATCGCGCGTGACGAGGATGTCGCCCGTGACGTGGTGCGAGATGAGGCATACCCCGACCCCCTGCTCCACGACCTTCTTTCCGGCGCGCACGATCTCCTCGGCCGTGCCCACCGGCATGCCCCCCAGTTGCAGTTCCGCCCGCACGTCCGGCTTCAGCAGGAACGGACCCTCCTCGATTGTGTGCGCGAGGGGCTCCCCTCCGGCGTGGACAACCACGCGGGCCCCCGCGGCATGGGCGATGCGGACGAGCGTGCGATAGCAATCGAGAGGGCATCCCGACGGGATGGCCCCCCCCAGGACGACGTAGTCCGCCCGCCGGACCATCCGCTCGTACTTGCGGAGGAAGATGCCCAAAGCTTCCTCCAACACCGGCGGTCCCTCCTCGTGGATGAGGAGCGGGTGGTACTCGCGGCCCTTCGCGATCACCGTGACGTTCGTCCGGTTCTCCCCCGGCATCCACACGAAGTTCGCCGTCACCCCGCGGGAGAGGAGGTCCTGGAGGATGATCTGGCCCGTGTGCCCGGCGAGGAACCCCAGGGCCACCGTCTCCACCCCGTGCGCGGCGAGAACCGTGGAGACATTGATCCCCTTCCCCCCCGCCGAGGTGAGGGACCTCGTGGCCCGGATGAGGATCGCCTCCTCCGGCTGGTCGAGGGAGAGGGGGAGCGCGTCGACCCAGTAGAACTTGTCGAGGGTCGGGTTGAGGGTGACGGTGAGGATCATCCCGCCTCCCCCAGCCGCCCGTGGAGCGCCCCCGGTGTTGCCTCCTCGATCGTCACCATTGCGAACCGCCCGATCATAGCGGGATCCCCGGGGAAGAGCACGGTGCGGAAGTCGCGCGTTTTCCCGACGAGGCACCCCTTCTCGCGGAGGAACGCCTCGACGAGGACCTCGGCCACCGTCCCGACCCGTGCCCGGTGCAGATCGAGCGCGACCCGGCGCGCCGCGGCGAGGGTCCTCGCCAGCCGGTGCGCCTTCTCCCCTGGGGGAACGTCATCCGGCATCCCGGCCGCCCGCGTCCCCGGCCGGGGGGAGTAGGCCGCCGCGTACACCGTCCCGAACCGCGCCTCGTCGATGAGGGACAGGGTGAGGGCGAAGTCCTCCTCCGTCTCCCCAGGGAACCCGACGATGACGTCGGTCGTCACGTTCACCCCCGGGATCGCCTCCCGCAGGCGGCGGACGAGGGCGAGGAACCCCTCTCGCGTGTAGCCGCGGTTCATCGCGCGCAGGATACGGTCGCTTCCCGACTGGACGGCGAGGTGGACGTGGGAGCAGAGGTTCCCGCCCTCGGCGAGGACCGCGATTACCTCGTCCGTCATGTACGCCGGGTGCGAGGTCGTGAACCGGATCCGCGGGATGGGGACCTGCCGCACGGCGCGGAGGAGCCGGGCGAAGCTCGTCCCATCCCCCAGATCGTGGCCGTAGGCGTCCACGTTCTGCCCGAGGAGCGTCGCCTCCTGGTACCCCGCCTGAGAGAGGTCTCGGAGCTCGGCCAGAACGTCCCCCATCGGCCGCGAGCGGAGCGGCCCCCGCACCCGGGGGACGACGCAGTAGGCGCAGGCGTGCGAGCAGCCCTCCGCGATCGTCACATAGGCCTGGAAGGGGCTCCGCCGGAGGATGGGCAACCGCTCGGGTCCGTTCGGGGTCGGGAGGCAGACGAACCGCTCCCCGGCCCACGCGCGATCGATGAGGGCAGGGAGATCGCAGAGCCCACTCGTCCCAAACGCGAAGTTCGCCCCCGGGAGGAGGCCGAGGATCCCCTCCCCCCGGCCCTGGGCCATGCACCCCCCGACTCCGATCAGGACCGGGCGAATCCGCCGCAACCGCTGGAGCTCCCCCACCCGGCCGATCACCTTGTCCTCCGCCCGCCCGCGGACCATGCACGTGTTGAGGAGGATCACGTCAGCCTCTTCGGGCGCGTCGACCAGGCGGTAGCCCGCCTGGAGGAGGACACCGGCAATCCCCTCGCTCGTGTGCTCGTTCTGCTGGCAGCCCCAGGTCAAGATGCACGCCTTCATCACCCGAACGATACCCGGTGGGGGCCTTCCCGGTCCACGGACAACGGACTACGGCCTGCGATCACGGGCCAGGGCTCTTCTCCCGGTACCTGTAGGCGATGAACACCTGTCGATCGAGGACTTCCGCCACGCCGGCTCTTCCCAGCGCTCGCTCCACGAACGGGCGCAGGCTGGAGCGGAGGTTCTCCGAGTAGTCCGCGCAGAGGACGCCTTCTTCCCCCAGCGAGCGAATCGCCGTCGCGAGGAGAACGGCTCCCACCCGCTGCGCGTTCTGGTACCGCGGATCGATGACCACGCCGGTGAGGAAGAACACCTCGCCCCGCGCCGCCAGTTCCGCGAACCGCTGGGCGTAGTAGGGGGGGCTGATCCACGGGATCTTCTCCAGCGCCGTGGTGATCACGCACAGCCCTGCCGCGTTTCCGTTCACGTACGCGACGTACTTGCGAAAGTCGGGGTCACGGAGGAGCTCCTCGAACTGGGGGCGCGTGTAGCTGCCGTGGCGCATCGGCGTCGCCGTCGCAAGCGGGGTGAACGCCGCGCGATAGATGGACCACAGCCGGTCGACCTCCGCCGCATCCGCGATCACCGCCTTCTCCTGAACCTCGATTCGCTGCGCCACTTCCACCTCGGCGATCGCGATCGTCCTCCCGGCAGCGCGATCGCGTTCGGACAACAATCGCCTGACCCATTCTAGCCCCTGAGCGTCTGCCCTCAAACGCAGGTCCGCCTCGATCGCCTGCGGGCCTGGATCGTGCGGTCCCGCCGGCTTGCCGGGGCCGACCGCGTGACGGGAGTCCTCGACACCCTGGTCATCCTCAAGCCAGGTCCTGGTCGATGGTCGCTATCTCGTCAGCGGAACGGGGTGCGTTCCTCGCTCCCCGATCGGGTGGGATCCTTTCCAAGCTGGGAACACAGAGGAGTGGGGGCAAGGGGGTGGCGGGAACCGTCGCGCCCCGCGTCACCGTGGGGAGGTTCGGCGCAGCGCGCTTACCTGGCCCGGAAGGTTCGCGACCCATCCCTTCCCGAAGCGGAGGGGAGGCGTGAGCGCGGGCCGGCTCCTTGCCGCCATGCGGGGGCGGACCTACACTCCCGCCCCGTGGGGATGGCGATTGGGATCGACATCGGGGGGACGTTCACGGACGTCGTCGTCCTCGACGCAGGCGGGCTGCGCCTCCACAAGTTCCCCACCACGCCCGACGACCCCGCCCGCGGCGTCCTCGCTGCGCTGGCGGAGCTGATCGCGCGGGGTGAAATCGAACCGCGCTCCGTGAACCGGGTCGCCCACGGGTCGACGGTGGCAACGAACGCCGTCCTCGAGGGGAAGCTGGGGAAGACGGCCCTCGTCACCACCGAGGGGTTCCGCGACGTCCTCGAGATCGGCCGCCAGAACCGGCCTTCCCTCTACGACCTCTTCTTCACCCGCCCCCGGCCGATCGTCCCCCGGGAACTCCGGTTCGAGGTCCCGGAGCGGGTCGGTGCGGATGGCGCCGTCGTCCGCCCCCTGGACCGCGAAGCCGTGGCCCGGCTCCTCCCCGCCCTCCGCGCGAATGACGTCCAGGCGGTGGCGGTGTGCTTCCTCTTCTCGTTCCTCAACCCTGCCCACGAGCACGAGGCAGGGGAGATCCTCGCCGAGCTCGGGGTTCCGATCACCCTGTCGAGCGACCTCCTCCCCGAGTTCCGGGAGTACGAGCGGACCTCGACCACGGTGATCAACGCCGCCCTGCGGCCGGTCGTGGGGGGGTACCTGGCCGCGCTCGAGGGGGGCTCGGCCCGGCTCGGGCTCCCCGGCCGGTGGGGGGTGATGGCGTCGAGCGGGGCGATCGTCCCCGCGACGACGGCGGAGCGGGAGCCGGCGCGGATCCTCCTCTCCGGCCCCGCGGGCGGGGTGGAAGGGGCGCGCGGGGTCGGCCTCCGCTCGGGGTTCCCGGATCTGATCACGCTCGACATGGGCGGAACGAGCTGCGACGTCGCCCTCGTTCAGGGAGGAGCCGTCACCCGCACCGTGGGGGGTACGGTCGGCGGGTGTCCCGTAGCCCTCCCGATGACGGACGTTCACACGATCGGTGCTGGCGGGGGGAGCCTCGCCCGGCTCGACCCGGGCGGCGCCCTCCGGGTGGGGCCGGAAAGCGCGGGGGCGGACCCCGGCCCGGCGTGCTACGGCCGCGGAGGGCACGAGCCCACGGTCACCGACGCCCACCTCGTCCTCGGCCACATCCTCCCGGCGTTCCCCCTGGGCGGGCTCCCCCCTCTCGACCGCGACGCCGCCCGGCGGGCGATCGCCCGGATCGCCGCGCCCCTCGGGATGACGGTCGAGGAGGCAGCCCTGGGGATCCTCGCGGTCGCCGATGCGGCGATGGAGCGGGCGATCCGCGTGATCTCCGTGGAGCGGGGCCAGGACCCAGGGGGGTTCGCCCTCCTCGCGTTCGGGGGCGCCGGCCCGCTCCACGCCGTGTCCCTCGCCCGGAGGCTCCGCATCCCGAGAGTGCTCATCCCGCCCACGGCGGGGGTCCTGTCCGCGCTCGGGCTCCTCCTCGCCGAGGTCGGGCACGACACGAGCCAGGGGATCGTCCGCCCGCTCAGGTCGATCCCAGTCGCCGAGCTGGACATGATCCTCGACCGGCTGCGGAGGAGGGCGGAGCTCGTCGGCCAGGGGGCGCCAAGGGAGGCCGTCCGGTTCGCGGCCGTCGCCGCCCTCCGCTACGCGAGCCAGGCCCACGAGCTCGACGTCGCGATCCCTTCGGGAGACGTCGGCCCGGAGTGGGTCGCGGAGCTGGAGGCGGCGTTCCACGAGGCGCACGCGCAGCGGTACGGCCACGCCGCGCCGGAGGAGGAGGTCGAGCTCGTCGCCCTCCGCGTCCGGGCGAGCGTGCCCCCAGCCGAGGCAGACCTTCAGCCGGCACTGCTTCCCGCTTCTGAGCTCCCCACGACCTGTCCGGCGTGGTTCGACCGGAAGGGCCCCATCCCGGCGCGGGTCATCCCTCGGGCCAACCTCGGCCCGGGTGCGAGGATCGAGGGACCGGCGGTCGTCGTTGGATCGGACGCGACGGCCCTCCTTCCCCCCGGGAGCCAGGGGACCGTGGACGGGCACGGGGTGCTCGTGGTGGAGGTTGGATGAACGGGATCGACCCGATCGCGCTCGAGGTCCTCCGCCACGCCCTGGCGAGCGTGGCCGAGGAGATGAACGCGAACCTGGTCCGGTCCTCGTACAGCCCGAACATCAAGGAACGCCGGGACTGCTCGTCGGCCCTGTTCACAGCGGATGGTGAGCTCGTCGCCCAGGCCGAGTCGATCCCGGTCCACCTCGGGGCGATGCCGTTCTCCGTCCGATCCGCGCTCGGGGCCGTGCGGGAGTGGCACGAGGGGGACGTCGTCGTCCTCAACGACCCGTACCTCGGCGGCGCGCACCTCCCCGACCTCACGTTCGTCGCCCCTGTCTTCGCCGGGGCGGAACTCGCGGCGTTCGTCGCCTGCCGGGCCCACCACGCCGACATCGGCGGGGCGGCGCCGGGGAGCCTTTCCCCGAGCGCGGGGGACATCTACGCCGAGGGGCTCAGGATCCCGCCGGTGCGGCTCTGGAAGCGTGGGGACTTCGACGAGGACCTCCTCCGGCTCCTCCTCCACAACGTCCGGACGCCCGACGAGCGGTGGGGCGACCTCCGCGCCCAGCACGCAGCGTGCCGGACCGGGATCGCCCGGGTCCGGGACCTCGTCGCCCGCTACGGGGCGGGGCTCCTCCGAGAGGGGATGGCGGGGGTGATCGACTACAGCGAGCGGCGGATGCGGACGGAGATCCGGTGCCTACCTCGGGGCAGTGCGGAGTTCGAAGACGCTCTCGACGACGACGGAACCGGGAGCGGCCCGCTCCCGATCCGGGCCCGGGTCGAGCTCCAGGGAGACCGGGTGCGGGTCGACTTCGCCGGGACCGCTCCCCAAGCCCGGGGGCCGATCAACGCCGGGCTCGCCGTGACGACATCCGCGGTGTACTTCGCCCTGCGCGCGGTGACCGACCCCACGATCCCCCCCAACGCCGGCTGCTATCGCCCGATCGAAATCGGCATCCCGGAAGGCTCGCTCGTGAACCCGCGCCCACCGGCCCCGGTGGTGGGAGGGAACCTCGAGACCTCGCAGCGGATCGTCGACGTCGTCCTCGGGGCCCTCGCCCAGATCGTCCCCGACCGGGTTCCCGCGGCGAGCCAGGGGACGATGAACAACGTCGCGATCGGGGGCACCGACCCCCGGACCGGTAGGCCCTACGCGTTCTACGAGACGATCGGGGGCGGCGCGGGGGCCCGACCCACCGGGGACGGGGTGGACGGGGTCCACACCGGGATGACGAACACCCTCAACACCCCGGTGGAGGCCCTCGAGCTCGCGTACCCGCTGCGGGTCGAGCGGTACGAACTGCGACCCAGCAGCGGGGGGGAGGGACGGTTCCGGGGCGGGTGGGGGATCCGGCGCGACCTCACGCCGCTCGGGCACACCGCCCACGTGTCCCTGCTCACCGACCGCCGGGTGGGCCGGCCCTACGGCCTCGCCGGCGGGGAGCCGGGAGCACCGGGGGAGAACGTCCTCATCCGAGACGGTGAGGAGATTCCCCTCCCCGGCAAGGCCGAGTTCGACCTCCGCCCGGGTGAGGTCCTGAGCGTCCGCACCCCCGGTGGGGGCGGGTACGGCCCCCCTGCCTAGGACCGCACGGGTTTGAGCCCGAGAACGCTCGTCGCGATCCCCAGGGCGGCGAGGCTCGCGAACAGCTGGCGGACGAGGAGCGGGGATAGCCCGAGGGAAGGCTCGTCGAGAAGGAGGACCCGCGGCCGCGCCATCAGCGCCCGGCCGATGGCGAGCATCTGCTGCTCCCCTCCGCTCAGGGTGCCGGCGAGCTGCCGCGTCCGGCCTCTCAGTGCCGGGAAGCGGTTCAGCACTTCCGCCTGATCCTCACGGATCGTCCTACCGTCGCGCCGCGCGTAGGCTCCCATCCGAAGGTTCTCGGCCACCGTGAGGTCGGGAAACAGCTGCCGCCCCTCGGGAACCTGGGTGACCCCGAGCCGCACGATGCGCTCCGGGGGCAGGCGGTCGATCCGCGTCCCGTCGAGCAAGATCTGCCCCGACCGCGGGCGGATGAGGCCCGAGGTGGTGTTCATGAGCGTCGTCTTCCCCGCGCCGTTCGCGCCCAGCACCGCCACGAGCGACCCTCGGGGCACCTCGAACGTGACGTCCTTCAGGGCGTGGATCGGCCCGTAGAAGGTGTTGACCCCCTCATACCGGAGCACGGTCCACCTCCTCGCCAAGGTAGGCCTCGACGACCCGGGGGTTCGTCTGGATCTCGTGGGGCGTCCCCTCCGCGATCTTGCGGCCGAAGTCCAAGACCACGATCCGGTCGCAGACCTCCATCACGAGCGACATGTCGTGCTCGACGAGGAGAACGGTCACCCCGCGCTCGTCGCGAACGCGGCGGATGAACTGGCCCATCGCCTGGGTCTCCGTGGCGTTCATCCCCGCCACCGGTTCGTCGAGGAGCACCAGACGGGGCTTCGCCATGAGGGCCCGCACGAGCTCAACCGCCTTCTGGCTTCCGTAGGGGAGCATCGACGCGGGCATGGGAGCGAGGGCCCCCATCCCGAAGGCATCGAGCATGGCCATCACCTCGGTCACCGCCGCTCGTTCCTCCTCGCGGCCCATCCCAAGCGCAAGTCCGAGAATGGAGCCCCGGAACTGGGTGTGGCGCCCCGCCAGGAGGTTGTCGCGCACCGAGAGGTACGGGAACAGCCCCAGGTTCTGGAACGTGCGAGCGATGCCAAGCCCCACGATCTCGTGCGGGGCTGCCCGAAGAAGGTTCTTCCCCTCGAACTCGATCGCGCCCTTGGTGGGATCGAAGAACCGCGAGATGAGGTTGAACACGGTGGTCTTCCCAGCGCCGTTGGGGCCGATGAGCCCCACGATCTCTCCCCGCTCCACCTCGAAGCTGACGTCATCCACCGCGGTCAACCCACCGAACCGCTTCGTCAACCCCTGTACTGCCAGCAGCCGCTCAGCCACGGCTCGCCCCCCCCTGGACGAACTCGACCACCGCCCGCAGGGGCCTCGGCATCGCCCGGACCTTGTCCGGCGCAGTCCACTTGCGGACGAACCCCCAGATCCCAAACGGCATGAAGATCACGATTCCGATGAGCGAGGCGCCGTAGATGATCGACTGCAGCCCCCGGAACCCGCTCAGCCAGTGTGGGAGGTAGGTGAGGAACAGGGCGCCGAGGACGGGTCCCGGGAGGGACGCCATACCCCCCAGGGCGATCATGATGAACAGGTCGATCGACTTCGCCAGGCCGAACTCCGCCGGACTGATGTACCCCACGACGTGGGCGTAGAGCCCACCCGCCAGGCCGGCGTACAGCGCACTCACGAAGAACGCCAACGCCTTGTACCGGGCAAGGCTCACCCCGCAGGCTTGAGCCGCCGCGCTCTTGTCGCGGATGGCGATGAACGCCCGGCCGACCCGCGACCGGACGAGGTTCCGCGCCATCAGGATGAGCACCACGACCATCGCCAGCGCGAGGTAGAACATCGCCACGTCGTTCTGTACGTCGAGTCCGAACAGGTTCGCCCGCGGGACCCGCATCCCTTGGTACCCGCCGGTGACCGAGGCCCAACGGGGCAGCGCCTCGGCGACGGCGGTGCCGAAGGCGAGGGTGGCGATCGCGAGGTAGATCGCGCTCAGCCGGAGCGCGGGGATGAGGAGGATGAACCCGGCCAGCCCGCTCAGGAGGCCCGCGAGAGGGATGCCGACCCAGAAGGGGATCCCGAAGTACTGTGCCAGGAGGGCGGTTCCGTACGCTCCGATCGCGAGGAACCCTGCGTGCCCGATCGACAGCTGCCCGGTGAACCCGGTGAGGAGGGCCAGCCCCACGGCGGCGATGACCTTCACCGCCGCCAGGTTGAGGAGGTAGAGGTTGTAGCTTCGCAGGACGAGGGGTGCGAGGGCAAGCAGGGCAACGACCAGCGTCCAGAAGATGATCCTCTTCATCCGTGGCCTCCCACAGACCGCTCGCCCAAGAGGCCGTGGGGCCGGAACACGAGCACGAGGATGATCAGGGTGAACACGAACGTCGTCTTGAGGGGGGCGATCGCCGGCGGCATGTACCCGCTGAACAGGTTCTCGATCACGCCGAGCAGGAGCCCCCCCACCACCGCCCCGGGGAGGCTCGTGAACCCGCCGAGCACCGCCGCGGCGATCGCCTTGATCATGACGAAGATCATCGACGACAGGTCGAGGAACACGATTGGGGCGACGAGGCACCCCGCGATCGCGCCCGTCCCGAGCCCCAGCGCCCAGCTCCACGTCCCGATCCGACCGACGTTGATCCCCATCAGCTGCGCCGCCCGCTTGTTCTGCGACGTAGCCCGCATCGCGATCCCGACCTTGGTGAACTTGAAGACGGCGAACAGGAGGAGGGACACCGCGAGCGCCACCCCGAACACAACGAGATCGTGCTGACGCAGGACCACGTCCCCGATGAACACGGGAGGCCCGCGCAAGACGTAGGGGAACGGCCGTGAGTCGATGAGGCCCATCCACAGGGCAATCGCCTGGAGGATCATCCCCACCCCGAGCGTGGCGATGAACAGGCTCGTCACCGGGGCGTTCTTCGCCCACCGGAGGAGCCCGCGATCGATCACAATCCCCAGGAGGGCCCCGACGACAAGGGCTGCGCCCAGCGCCGCCGGGAGCGGCAGGCCGTAGTTGCGGAACAGCAAGAGGGCGATGAACGTGCTGAACATCGCCATGTCCCCCTGGCCGAAGTTGAGGATGTGGGTCGTCTTGTAGATGAGGATCAGGCCGAGGGCCATGATCCCGTAGAGACTCCCAGCCGCCAGCCCGCTGACGATCAGCTGTGCCAACACGCGCCATCCGCCCCCACGCCTACCTCTCCCTCCCCGAGGGTGCGCCTCGCTTTCGTCGAGGGGTGCCCTACGCCCGTCCGGTCCGCGGACCGGCCTATGACACCTGAATCACCTCTCAGCATAGCGTGGAGCCGGGCCGTCGTCAACCCATCGGCTCAGCCGGTTCGCTCGACCCCGTGCAGGATGAACTCCGTCAGCGACGGCAACACCTCCTCAGCCGGCCGGCTCGGCTTCTCCCACAGCGCCCACCGCTGGCCGCTGAAGTGGGCGATCCCGAGAAGAGCGTAGGCAAGAGCCTCCGGATCGCAGCGGCGGATCTCCCCACGATCCATGCCCGCCGCCAGCCCGCGCACGTACCCCTCGGCCAACCGCTCGTAGTACCACCGTCCCACGCCCTCGTCCACGAACTCCGCCTCGCGGACGATCCGGTACGCCCCAGGGTGATCCCGCACCCACTGCAGGAAGGACCGCAATCCAATACTCTCCGCCACCCGTCGATCGCCGCACCCGGCCACGGCGAGGGTCTGCCGGTGGCGGAACTGGCGACTGATCTCTCGCACCAACTCACTGAACACGGCGACCTTGCTCGGGAAGTGAAGGTAGAACGTGCCCTGCCCCACCCCAGCGAGGTAGGTGATCGTCGAGATCGTCGTCCGGTGAAACCCCGCTTGGCCGAACGCGCGCTCCGCAGCGCGCAAGAGCGCCCTCCGCGTCGCCTCCGCTCCTTCGCGATCCTCCTCCGCGGGCGGGCTCGTCGGCGCAAGAGCCGAGGCCACCCGCCGCCCGTCGTCCACCACCGCTCGCGGGCCGGCAATGCCCCTCCGGATCAGATCCGCACCCACGCGCCGCGCCCCTTTGGGAACGGCCCTGCCCCCCCACATCACGTACCGCAGGGCGAGGAAGAACACCACCCCGAGGATGGCATACGCCACCACTTCGGGATCGACACCGCGGAAGTCGCCGACCGTGACCCCTTCGCGGACGACCGCGACCAGCTCATCGCAGATCGCCCCGTAGAACCGCATCGGGATCTCCGGACTCACGAACTCCCCCTCGCGGAACACCTGGAACGTGCCCGCGTTCTCCGTGATGTAGTCGAGGAGCGTCCCATAGGCACGAAGGAGCTTCTCTCGGGGCGCGGCCGCGGCTCCGACGGCCCGCGCCAGCCGCGCGATCAGCCTGTCTTGAAGGTCCTCGACCAGGCGCACGTAGACCTCTTCCTTGTTCGCGAAGTAGAGGTAGAACGTGCCCTGGGCGATCCCCGCCCGCCGGCAGATCGCCGACACGGAGGCACGCTCGTACCCTCGCTCGCGGAACACCTCCGCCGCGTTGCGCAGGATGTGCTCCAGCGTCTTCTGGCCGCGGGCCGTGCGTGGCAGCCGCGTGATCGCCTTCTCCCCCCCTGTTCCCATGCCTCCCCGCCAGGATCCCCTCACCGTTCCTCCGCCCGCCCGCGGGCGGGCTTCCTGGCGCACGGGAGGGAGTGTACATCGTCTCCTTCCCTCCGCGGGACGGGGCGCGCCCCAAGGGCACGTTGGGACCCCATCACGGGACCACGTGCACCAGGAGGCCTACCTCGCCGGTGAGGTCGGCGTCGTCGGTCACGAGCAAGACCACGAGGTAGAACCCCGGCTCGGGGAACGTCCACTCCACGCGGATCCCCTCGGCATCGAAGATCCCGTCACCGGTGAAATCCCAGTCATAGCTCACGATCTCCCCCAGTGACGCCCGCGCATCGAACGCGACGGGCTCCCCCGCCCGAGGCACGGGCGGCTCCCACGTGAAGTCGGCCACCGGGGGTTGGTACACGACCACGACCGGCCGCGGCCTCTGCCAGGCCCCGAACAGCACCTCTTCGGTTGCACCCGGCGGGAGCGGCACCACCGCCGCCGGGGTGGTGAGCTCGTAGCGCTCGGGAAGAGAGATCGCATCCACCATCACCCGGTACTCGCCCCCCGGGAGGTCGAGGAACGAGAACGCCCCCGCCGGATTGGTGTGTCCCTCCGCGACCATCTCCCCGTCCCGCTCGAGGACGAGGCGCACCCGACCCAGTCCTCCCTCGCCCACGTCGCGGGTCCCGCTCCGGTCCTGGTCGTCGTACACCACACCGGAGATCTCACCCAACCGCTCACAGGGGATGTGCACCCTCGTCCGGCCGGCGAGCGCGACCTCGACCTCGAGGGGGAGCTCGACCCGAGGGCGGACCCCCGGCGGCAGGCGGTCGACGCTCAGGCCGTAGGTCCCCGGAGAGAGGGGGGGAAACAGGAACCGCCCGTCGGCCCCGCTCGCCACTTGGGTCCCCGCCACGGCCAGCACCGCCCCCGCTACCCCTGGCTCCCCAGGGTCCGGACGGCCGTTCTCGTTCTCGTCCACGAACACCGTGCCTTCGACCCACCCCTTGACGGGGAGGAACGGCGGGGTGGCGACGAACCCATGTTCGAACCCCACCTCCCCGTACAGGGCGCGCGCTTGGCCCGAAGGGCCCCACCGCACATCGAGACGGGCGGTGATCGAGGTGGCGGGGGACAAGGCAAATGGGATCCCGATCCCCACGCTTCCTCCATCCGAGGCGTGGTGGAAACCGAGGACGAGGCCGGCCGGCGTGCGCCACTCGACGCTGACCTGGTTCGTCATCGTCACGAAGCTCTCGTCGCGGTAGGCGACCGCCTGGCGGAGGTCGAGGGCCGCCTTCGTCTGACCCCAGGCGATGGTGAATCGCTGACCGTACGCCTCGACCCGCTCGCTCGTCGCCACGATGGGGTCCTCCTCCCACCCCCACCGTCCGCTCAGCCGGAACACGAGCCAGGACACGTCAATGACCATCGCCAGATCGAGGAGGCGGTTCCGCCGGTCCACGGCCGGACCAGGACCGAACCCCTGGTGGCGACGGAACGCCGCCGTTGCGAACAGCGCCACCGGGTATCCCGTGGGGGACCAACCCACCGCCGCGGTGAGGTCGGAGTAGACCATGGTTGGGACGAGGGCGATGTCGAGGACGTTGTCCCTCTCCCACCGCGTTGTGAACGCGAGCCCCACCGGATCCAGCGCCAGCTGCCCGGAGAGGCTAATCCCCGCCCTGTCCGCGCGGGGACTGGGGAATCGTGGTCCCACTGCGTAGGCATCGGCGTGGAGATCGACCGTTGCCCCCCCCGTGGCGGTAAGGCCAACGAGGAGCGCTACGTCGAGGTACGGACCCGCGACTGCCAGTCCCGTCTCCCCATGCAGGGCGAGGCCGTCCTGGATCCAGCCCGTGATCCACAGGGCCCCGGCACGGACCTGGTTGACCCCTCGCGCCTCCCGAACCGCCATCCCCAGCTCCCCCCACGTCCCGAGCCATGCCCCGCGCGCGGCGAACCTCCCCTCGTCCCCCCGCCACCCCGTGATGAGGGCCGCGCATCCGCTTGCAGTTGTGACCCCGGCGCTCATCCCATTGGCCCCCAGCGGGAGGAGGAGCGACGAGAGATCCAGGCCGACCTCGCCCACCTCGGCCCACACCCACCCTTGATCGTAGCGCACTGAGAACCAGGACAGGCTGTACGGGTTCGGCCCCCACGGTCCGGTCACGTGCAGGTGGAGGCCCACCTCTCCTCCCAAGACCTCGCCCCCCCCGGACAGGGAAAGGAGCGAAAGCCGACGACCGGAGATGGGGTCGTATCCGAGCCTCCCCCCCAGGCGCATCTCCAGCTCGGAGAGGACCGTCCCCATGATCACCTCCGGGCCGGGGGGAAGGACCGTCGTGAACCACGCCGCGCGGGCCTCGGCCCCCTCGCTGGAGAGGACGGTCACGGTGAGGAGATCGCGCCCCGGCGCCGCCCCGGCGGGGATGGAGAGGGTCAAGCGGAGGGTCGCCCGCTCCGCTGGGGGAAGGGCGGTCTCGCGCGGCTCGACCTGCACCGGCCAGCCGTGGGAGGAGGAGACGTCCGCGGTGAACCGGTCGAGCACGTTCCCCCGGTTCACGATGACAAGCTCGTAGCTTACGGAATCACCGGGTTGGCCCTCGCCCGCCCGCGGGGGGAGGACCTCCACCCCGGCCAGCGTCAGAACGCGGACCGTCGCCTCCGCGTACCCCTCCTCGCCGTCCGCGGCGAGGGCCCGGAGCCCCACAGCGTGAGCGCCCGCCTTCGCCGTGCGCGGCACGACCACCGTCAAGAACACCCCCTCCTCCCCTCCTGGGGGCAAGATGACAGCGTCCGGAACGCCGAGGTGGTCCCAGCCCTCCGGGACGTGCGCGGCGAGGGTCACCTCGACCGAGGACGGGCCCGGATTGGCCACCGCGAACACCACGATCGCAAGGTCGCCGGGGGCCACCGTGCGCGGCGGGGAGAGGACGGAGACGGCCGCCCCCACCCCAGCCCACGACCCCACGAGCAGGCCCGCCACCACGGCCAATCCTCCCCCTGCGCCCACGCGCGCCGATCGGGAAACCATCCTCCCATGTCTACGCAGCCAGCCCGCGGGGGGGGAGGAAGGAGGTCCGCGATGGAAGGGAAGTCCTGCCCGGCGCGGGGCTCGCCCTGCTACGGGGCGCGGGACGCGAGAAGCTCCGTCAGAGCCTCGACATCCCGCTCATCAACCCGCCCGTCGTTGTTGAAGTCAAACGCCCGAACGTTGGTCTGAACCTGCGGGCTCATCCACGCCGCCCGGAACAGCTCCACGTCCCGCTCGGCAAACACCTCATCCCCGTCGAGGTCCTCGTACAGGCCATCCCCGTCCAAGTCGCGGGAAACCGCGTCCCCAGCGACCGGAGCGAGGGACAGAGGCCGCACCCGGAGGTAGGCCTGGGCGGCGATGATCTCCTCCCCCCCGGGGTCCACCCGCGCTACCACAAGGTACATCCCGGGGGCAGGGCGAAGCTCCGTCTCCACGACCAACCGCCGTACCCCGCCGGGGAGGCAGGGGAAGGGATCCGGCTCGATCTGCACCACCTGCCCACCCTGTGAGTCGTAGATCTGGACCTCGGACCGCACCTGGCGCAGGTTCACCACCCCGGGGTTGGCGAACTCCATCACGACCCACAGCGGGTTCAGGCCCCCGAACTCCAAGCGGCGGACCTGCCCCTGGGCTGGCGCCGTTCCCACCGTGGCATAGACCTTGATCCCGATGCGCCTGGCCACCATCACCGTCGTCCCCCCGTGGTCCACCGGCCGCGGCTCGCCGTGGACGAACACGATCCCCCAGTGCGTACCCACCGGGGCGTCAGCGGGGACGTGGAGCGTTCCCCTCACTTCCCGAGTCTCGCCGGGGCCCAACGAGAAGGAACCAGGAGCCACCGAGAGCCACGCGGCAAGCGAGCGCGGGAGCGTTCCCGGAGGGTAGAACCGATTCCCTCCCGCTTCATCGCGATCCCAGTCCCCAACGTAGACGGAGAACGTCTCCGCAACCGCCGTCTCATTGCGGGCGAGGAACGAGAACGTGTAAACCTGGCCCGGGGCCACGTTGAGATCCACTTCGAGGAGGTCGACCTCGAGGGCCAGGCCCGTGAGGCCCAGCAGCAGGGTCGAGATCCAGAGGAGGTTCCTCATCGCGGGGATTATACGCACCGCGGCCTACGGTGCGGTCAGCGTGTACGTGAAGCGAAGCTCGTACGTGCCGGGAACCGTGGTGTCGTAGTCCACCCGGAGCCGCAGGGCGACCTCCAGCCACAGGCCGGTACCGGCAGTCCCCCCCGCTACCCTCTGCTGCCCCGTGGACAACCCGACGTAGCTCGTCTGGGGGCCAGCGACGCCTGGCCCAACGGCACTGACCCGCCATTCGAGGTGGGAACACGGTTTGCCGGGCGGAGGTTGGGACCCGGTGTACGCCCACGTCGCCGCATCAGCGGCCACGTGGAGAGACCACGCGGTAGCGCTCGACACCGTGATCCGCTGCGCCGGGGAAACCTCGCGGTAGCCCGCATCGTAGTGGGCGAGGGCCAGCTCCCCTAGATCCACGAGCTGCGGGGTCACGACCAGCGCCTGGATGATCCCTTCCCGGTAGTGCACGCGCACCGCCACCCAGTCGAGCTCGGCATAGCCCTGGGCACGAACCCGAACCCAAAACAGCCCGCCCCCCAGCTCTCCTGGTGTCCAGGTCCGGCCCCAGACGTCGGTGCTTCCCCCCAGTACGTGGTCTCGCCAGTGCACGGGGTGGAGGCGCCCGGTGGTGTAGCCGGCGGTCGTCCAGGTCATCCCCCCGTCACCGGAGAGCTCGACGGCGAGGGCCCCCGACCGCGTCGGCGACCTCCGCGCCCGGACGAGGACCTCGATTCCCACGATCTCGCTCCCCACGGGTACGACGATTCCAAAGCCCCCGTAGCGGTGGACCTGGTCCAGCCCGACAGCGAACGGGCCGTCGGGGGCATGCGCCCCCGGGCCATCCACGAACTGACCCTCATCGGCTGACGGACTCAGCCAGCCCGTGTCCTGGGCCAGTCCCGTGGCCCCCAGGAGGAACAGCGTCAGCAGGAGGACCCGCCGGTTCAAGGCCTTCATCGCCCATCTGCTCCCAGGAAGAAGGGCAGCCCGGATCACCTGTGAACCCGGGCTGCCCACGTTCGAACCCTCATCACGGGGCAGTGAGCGTGTAGGTGAACGCCAGGCTGTAGTCACCAGCCGGGTCGTTCTCCCAGCTCACGAGGACCTGGAAGTCCATGGAGAGCTGGATGTTCCCGCCCCTCGTTCCCTCGGCCACCTTCTTCGCCCCCGTCGTGAGGGCGGTGAACGTGTCCGCGTACGAGGACACGCGGCCATCCGCGGTCCCAGCCTGGAACAGAAGGTCGGTGGACGGCTTCGCCCACGGCCCGGTCCACGTGCTGGCATCGGCTGCGACGCTCAGGGCCCAGCTCTTGTTGCTCCAGATCTGGATCCCCTGCGCAGAGAGAACGGTCTTCCCCCCTGCGTCGTAGTCGCCCTCGGTCAGCGCGCCGAAGTTGATCGTGCTCGTCGAGAGCGAGAGCCGGATCAACGTCGGCACCGTGAACTGCGCCGTCGAGCCCGCCGTGACCTGCGCCAGCCCGGCCACGCCCACCAGCAGCCCCAAAGCCAAGATACCAACGACCAGCGTACGAACCTGCATCACTGCACCTCCAAGAAGTTTGAGTTGTGCTTCTCTTGGAGGTGTTTCGGCAGCCCAGCCATCTCCCGACAGGAGACCTGTGGCTTTGCGTCCCCGGGTCGCCCCGGGTTTGCCCGTTCGATCACCTCTTGTTTTGGCTGAAAACCGTTCTCCTGTGCTCGCGAACCCCTCGCCCTGGCTCCCACCTCCTTCCCATACGATCCTAGTGGCCCGACCCACGGGCTTTCGGCCAGCGTCCACCTCCCCGCGTCGCGTCCGTCCAGCGGCGTGGGCACGTCTATCCCTCGACTGCGTAGATCAGGGTGAGCGTACGCTCACCGCTCCACCCGGCCTCGCCCAGGTTCACTCGGTAGTCGAGCACGATCTCGTGCACGCCGGGCAGACCCCGCGCGAGGACCAGCCCTTCCGGCTGAACCGGCCTGTATTCTCCACTCCCGATGCGCAGCTCCACAATCCCCCAGGGGGAGAGGTCTGAGGAGCGAACGACGAGTGTCCACGGCACGTTGCTGCGCACGACAAGGGTAACCGCCTGCCGCAGCTCGACGGGTTCCGAGCGATCGGGCACCGGAGAGGGGATCTTCACCGCAACGGGGATCTCCCGGCCGGAATCCTTCATACCCAGAACGGAGAGACGAGTGAGCGCGGGAATGGTGACCGTGGCTTGCGCCCCCACCGTGGTGGACCTCGCCCAACCGAGGACACTCCCCGCCGTCAGCCCGACCAACGCCAGCACAACCGCCTTCCTGACCATGCTTCGGCAACCCAGCCATCCCTGAGGGATCTGTCGGCTTTGCGCCCCCACGTTGCCGTGGGTTTGCCCTTATCGGACGGTCGAGGTCAGCTGCCCGGTATTCCCCTCCTTTTCCCAGTCTCGGGCCTTGGTAGTTGAAACCATTATATACGGGTGCCTTCCCGCGGCAAGTACATCTGTTACACCTGCGCCGGTGACTGGGGCGAAGCCCTCTCCTCGTCCGCATGCACGTGAACCACAGCGAGGGGGGCGCCGTGCCCGGTTGGTGCAAGCCTGGCGGTCCCCGTCGCAGCAAGGCCGCGCTGGCTACAATGTCCGGGGCGGATCGAAGATTCCGCGGCGCGAGGAGGAACGGATGAGAGCGAGAACCCTGATCGGGGTAGCCGTTATCAGCGTGGTGACCGTCCTGATCGTGATCGTCCTGTGGCCGGCCCCTGATCCCCTGGCCCGCGTGGAGACGGTGGTCATCCGCCCGCCCGATTGGGAGAAGGAACCCGCCAACCCGGCGGTGCGCGTGCCGTTCATGGACGGGCTGACCGTGACGCTGGGAGAGAGGAACATCCGCATCGTCGCTGACCCCCAGGCCGCAGACGCGATCCTCGTCGTGCGGGACATCCGGGTGGAGTCGCTCGAATTCCGGTTGGAGTCCGGACAGCTCGCGGGACGGGTGAGCGCGACGTGTGTACTGACCGAGGTCCGCACCGGGGAGACGCGGATCATGGATTTCGCCCTCGACATCAAGGACGGTGACGTACGGGCCACGCTCGTCGCCCGCAAGTTCTGGCAGTTCTGGAAGCGGGGCTAGCGGGCCGAGGGACCACGTGCGGGTTCGCTTCGGGCGACGAACCGATCTCCCCGCGATCGCGGCGATCGAGGCGGCGAGCTTCCCCCACCCCTGGCCATCGGACCTCCTCGCCGCGTACCTCGACGACGAGGGAACCGTGGTCCTCGTGGCCGAGGAGGGATCACCGATCGGGTTCCTGATCGCCTGCCGCGAGCGCGCCGCGGAGGTGCCGGTGTTCCACATCCACGACCTGGCGGTGGCCCCTCCCCACCGCCGGAGGGGGGCCGCGAGCGCTCTCCTCGGCGAGCTCATGCGGATCGCGGTCGCAGAGCGGATCGCGCTCCTTCGGCTCGAGGTGCGCATCGCGAACGAGGCCGCGCGCCGGTTCTACGAGCGCTGGGGGTTCAGGCCGACCCGCCGGCTCGGTCGGTACTACGAGGATGGCGGGGACGCCCTTCGCATGGAGCTCGATCTCCACCCGCGCCAGTCCTAGCCCGGCCGCGCGAGCGAGAACACGACGAGCATCGTCCCGATCCAAGCGCCGAGGATGACCAGGGCGAGGAGCCGGGATGCGGCCAGCCTGTCCCGCGTCCGAAGGACGAGGACCAGCGGTCCCAGCCCCATCATCAGGAGGGCCCCCAACCCGGCCACAAGGTGTGACCGGTCGAGGAGGGCGAACAGCGGCCACGGGTAGATGAGGTCCGCCAACGCCAGCACGAGCACGTTGAACGCGCAGCTCCCGTAGACGTTCCCGAGGGCCATCTCCTCGGATCCCAGCCGCAGCGCCCCCCACGTCACGCTCGTCTCGGGCATCGTGGTCACGATCGCCACGGCCAGGACGCCCATGAAGCTCCCCGAGATCCCGAGGATGTCCGCCAGGCGGTCCGCGCTCGCCGCGAGAACGGGGGCCGCCACGAGGACGCCGGCCGCGGCGAGGCCGAACCCAGCCCAGGCCCGTTTCGCCGACCCGGGGGGACCATCCACAGCGGTGCCCGCGAGCTCCCCGACCTCCACCCCACGGGCGCGGTACACCGCCACCATCCCCAAGAGGTACCCGCCGAGGATGAGCAGCGTCCCCAGGCTCACCGGGCCCAGGTTCACCGGGCGGTCGAGGGCCACCAGCACCACGACCACGCCCGTCAGGGCGAGGGCCGTCACGACGAGAAGCCGCTGATCACGGGTGGCTCGGGCAACCGCCACCGTGGGGAACAGGCTCAACAGCGAGGCGAGGACGACGACGTTGAGCATGTTCGCTCCAAGGACGTTGCCACCAGCGAGGGCTGGCGCATCGAGGCGAACGGCCGCCAGGTTCGTGACGAGCTCGGGCAGTGACGTGGCAACGGCGAGGAGGATCGTCCCCACCCACAGCCGACCCAGCCCCGTCGTCTCGGCGAGAAGATCGCCAGCCTGGGATAGGGCGAGGCCGCTGCGCACCACCACCGCTGCGCTGACGAGGAACAGCGCCGACCACGCGAGCGCGTGCATCAGGGGGACCGACGCCCCTTCCCGCCCGCAGCCACAGAGCAAGCACGGCCGCGTTCGCCAAGCCGCGCGCGTCGAGGTGCGATGGCCGCTCGATTCTCTGTCAACAGAGCGATCTCCCTGGTGGAGCCGACGGGAGTCGAACCCGTGGCCTCTAGCATGCCATGCTAGCGCTCTCCCAGCTGAGCTACGGCCCCACGTGATTCTCCCCGCCAGGGCGGGGGATGCAACTACTAGATATCGAGCACCGCCACCCGGTGCGCGTTCTCGCGGATGAAGTCCCTCCGCCGCGAGACGTCCGTGCCCATGAGGGTGGTGAACACCTCGTCCGCCTCCAGGGCGTCGCGGATCGTGACCTGGCGGAGGATTCTCGTTGCGGGGTTCATCGTCGTCTCCCACAGCTCCTCGGGGTTCATCTCCCCCAGGCCCTTGAACCGGCGCACGGTGTACTTGCCGTCCGCCTCCGCCTGGTGGGCCTGGAGCTCGTCCTCGGAGTAGAGGTACTTCCGGGTCTGGCCCCGCTGCGCAAGGTAGAGGGGGGCCTTGGCGATGTACATGTGGCCCCGCTCGATCAAGGGGCGCAAGTTGCGGAAGAAGAACGTGAGGAGGAGCGTGCGGATGTGGGACCCGTCCACGTCGGCATCGGCCATGATGATTACCTTGTGGTAGCGCAGCTCGTCGAGGTTGAACTGGTCGCGGATCCCCGTCCCGAGGGCGGTGATGATCGCCCGCAGCTCCTGGTTGTCGAGGAGCTTGCCCAGACGCGCCTTCTCCACGTTGAGGACCTTCCCGCGCAGGGGGAGGATCGCCTGGAAGTTCCGATCGCGGCCCTGCTTGGCCGACCCGCCGGCCGAGTCGCCCTCGACGATGAACAGCTCAGCCTCCTCCGGCGAGCTGCTCGTGCAGTCGGCGAGCTTCCCGGGCAGCCCCCCCCCGAACAGGGCCCCTTTCCGCCGGACGAGCTTCCGCGCCTTCGCCGCCGCCAGCCGCGCCCGGTGCGCCGAGAGCGAGTTCTCGATGATCGCCCGCGCCACCCCAGGGTTCTTCCCCAGGTACTGCCCGAACTGTTCGCGCACCACCTCCTCCACGAACGCGCGGATCCCCGGGCTCCCCAGCTTGGCCTTCGTCTGCCCCTCGAACTCCGGCTGCTGGAGTTTCACGGACACGATCGCCACCAGCCCCTCGCGGATCGCCTCTCCAGGGAGCGCCTCGTCCTCCTGGCGCAGGATCCGCTTTTCGCGCGCGTAGTCGTTCAGGACCTTCGTCAGCGCCGCCCGGAACCCGGTGAGGTGGGTGCCCCCCTCGCGGGTGTTGATGTTGTTGGCGAATGTGAACACCTCCTCGTCCATCGCGTCCGTGAACAACATCGCCACTTCCACGGCCTGGGTCTCCCGATCCGCGGCGAGGTAGATCGGCCCCTCGTGGAGAGGCTCCTTCCCCGTGGCAAGCTCCTGGACGAACGCGGCGATCCCGCCCTCGGCGTGGAACGTGCGCTTCACCCCCGTGATGCGGTTGTCGAGGTGGATCGCGAGCCCGGCGTTGAGGTAAGCGAGCTCCTGCAGCCGGTGGGAGAGCTTGGAGAAGTTGTAGTGGACCTCTCCGAAGATCTCCCGGTCGGGAAGGAACGTGATCTGCGTCCCCGTGTCGGTCGCCTCCCCCACCACCTCAAGCTCGGTCACCTTGCGGCCACGCTGGAACTCCTGGCGGTAGACCTTCCCATCCTTCCACCGCACCTCGACGGCGAAGTGTTCGGACAGGGCATTCACCGCCGACACCCCAACCCCGTGCAGCCCCCCCGACACCTTGTATCCTCCGGTCTCGAACTTCCCGCCGGCGTGGAGGGTGGTGAGAACGAGCTCGACGGTGCTCACCCCAGCCTCGGGGTGGATCCCGACCGGGATCCCCCGGCCGTTGTCGCGAACGGTGATCCGCTTGTCGTCGTGGATCACGATGTCGATCGTTGTACAGAACCCTGCGAGCGCTTCGTCCACCGAGTTGTCGACGACCTCGTAGATCATCTGGAGGATCCCGTCCGGTCCCGTGGAACCGATGTACATCCCGGGCCGCTTCCGGACCGCCTCGATGTCCTCCAGGACTTGGATCTTGTCGACGTCGTAGCTCGAATCGTGGTTCGTAGGCATCGCTCCCAAGTGTACCCCGAACCAGGAAAACCCGCAAACAGTCGGCACTTGGCCCCCGGAGACCGGGCGCATGTCTCTGGCCCCACCGCTGACCGGAGGGTAACCTTCGGCTGAAAGGGGGCAGATTGCGGCTTCTGGAGTGGCAGGGGCGGGACATCTTGGACCGGGAGGGGATCCCGACACCGAGGGGGGGACGGGCCACCGTGCCGGGCGAGGCGCGAAGGGTCGCCGCGGACCTCGGAACGCCGGTCGTCCTCAAGGCGCAACTGCCGGTGGGGGGGAGGGGGAAAGCAGGAGGGATCCGCACCGCCCGCGACCCGGACGAGGCGGCGCGGATCGCCGCGGAGATGCTCGGGTCGCCGCTCAAGGGGCTACCGATCAAGGAGCTTCTCGTCGTAGAGGCGATCGCGGTGAAGTCCGAGCATTATCTGTCCGTCACGCTCGACCGCCGTACCCGAACCCCGGTCATGATCTACTCGCCCAGAGGCGGGGTGGACATCGAAGACGTCGCCCGTGCTGACCCCGGAGCGATCCGCCAGGTTCACGTCCCGCCCCTGGAGGGTCCGCTCTCGTTCCGCCTGCGCTGCCTGGTGTCCCCCGCTCCGCCCGAGCTCCGCAAGGCCCTCGCCGAGATCGCGGCCAAGCTCTACCGTGTCTTCACCCGTTACGAGGCGACCCTCGCCGAGATCAACCCCCTTGGGGAGACGGACCACGGCCTCGTCGCCCTCGACGCGAAGCTCATCCTGGACGATGACCACCAGCCCGGAGAGCAGTTCACCGGCCTCACCGATGCCGCGGCGGACCCCCTCGAGGCGGAGGCCCGTGGACTGGGGATGAGCTACGTCCGGCTCGATGGGGACATTGGGATCCTCGGAAACGGTGCCGGGCTCGTGATGGCCACCCTCGACCTCGTCGCCCGGGCCGGCGGCCGCCCGGCGAACTTCCTCGACATCGGAGGAGGAGCGCGGGCGGACCGGGTGCGCAAAGGGGTGGAGCTCGTCCTGCGCGATGGGCGAGCGAAAGTGCTGTTCGTAAACGTGTTCGGGGGCATCACGCGCTGCGACGTCGTGGCCCAAGGGGTGGTTGAGGCGACCCATGGGCTCTCCTTCCCCGTGGTGATCCGACTCACGGGGACGAACGAGGCGGACGGAAGGGAGGTTTTGGCGCGCGGGGGGCTATCCCCCGTGCGCACGATGGAGGAGGGCGCGGCCCGTGCGGTGGCGCTCGCCAAGGAGGCTGCATCATGACGAAGCTTGGGTTGGTGATGGCGTGGTGCGTGGGCCTTGTCGCCCTGGGGATGGACACGATCCCGCTTGCCGAGATCGAGCCGGGGATGACGGGGTACGGGTTGACGGTGGTGGCGGGGACGGAGATCTCCCGGTTCGAGGTCGAAGTGGTGGCCGTCCTCGACGAACCGGGGTCCAGGAACGATTTCATCATCGTCCGCGCCTCCGGGCCGGCCATCACCCGCTCCGGCGGGATCGCCCAGGGGATGTCGGGGAGCCCGGTCTACCTCGACGGCCGGCTGGCCGGGGCCCTGTCGCGCGCCGCCACCTGGGCCGCGGACCGGGAGCGCCCGCTCGGCCTCGTGACCCCGATCGAGGCGATGCTCGACGTCCTCGCCGAGATCGTACCGACCAAGACGCAACCCTCCCCCGCGGATGGGGTCCAGGCCACGGAGGACGGGTGCGATGCTTTCCAATTCAGCCCCGCAAGCTCCCCCTCCAGCGATGAAGCGCTGTCCGCGCCCGTGACGGCGAGCGGCCTCTCCGCGCGAGCGCTGGCAACGCTCGAACAGGGGGTCGACCTCCGCCTGGCCTGGCACCCCCTGCTCGATCTCCTCCCCGCGTGGCGCGGTGGGGTGCCGGGACTCCTCGACCTCGGTGTATCCCGCGTCGTCGCCGCCCCAGCCGTGCCGACCACGACCCCGGGCCTCCCCCTCGTCCCCGGGGCTCCGGTCGGGGTGGGGCTCACCACCGGCGACGTCACGATCGGGGCCCTGGGAACGGTGACGCTCGTGGAGAAGAACGCCGTGCTCGCGTTCGGCCACCCGTTCCTGTTCACCGGTTCAACGCGCTATTTCCTCACGAGCGCGCACATCTTCGATACGGTGGCCGCTCTCGACTCCCCCTACAAGCTGGGGGCGGTGGGCGAGGTCGTGGGCGGGGTGTTCGCCGACCGTTGGACGGCCGTCGGAGGGGTCGTCGGCCGCATCCCCAGCGGAATCGCGGTCGACTTCCGCATCCGCGATGCGAGCCGCGCCACTGAACAGGCGCTTCAGGTCGAGATCGTGGACGAACCCCGCCTCTCGGCGCTCCTCCTCTACGTCGCTGGGCTGGAGGCGGCGGACGAGGCCCTCGATCGGATCGGCCAGGGGACGGTCGCCGTTCAATACACGATCACCGGGCGCGGGCTTCCGCGCCCCCTCGTCCGCGAGGACGTGTTCCTCTCCACCCAAGACGTCGCCATCTACGTGCCGTGGGAGGCGGCCATCATCGCGGACATCCTCGCCTACAACGAGTTCGGCGACCCCCACCTCCAGACGGTGACCGTGGAGGCCACGGTCCAGCCGGGCTTCTCCGCCACCGAGGTCGTGTCCCTGGAGACGGAGCGGGACGCGTACGCTCCCGGGGACAGGGTCAGCTTCCTCGTCACCCTCCGCGGGTGGCGCGGTGTGGTCGAGCACTGGGAAGGGTGGCTGGAGATCCCCGCGGACATCGTCACCCCATACGTCGAGCTGCGCGCGTACGGGGGACCCCGCCCGCGGGAGAGGGGGGAGGGCCCGCCAACGCTCGAATCGCTCCACGACCTCCTCGACTACATCGAGGGAATCCCATCCAATGACACGTTGACCGTGGAGCTGTTCGCGGTTGACCCCATTTCGAGCGTGATCGGCGAGACGTGGGTGTACGGGGTGGATGGAATCGCCGACCGGATCCCCGGGTCGGTGGTGTACGGCGAGGTGTCCCTCATCCTCCCGATCGAGGGGGAGTAGACGATGTGGGACCTGCGCGAGGCCGCAGAGGCGCTCGAGGCCCGGCTCATCCGACCGATGGGGCCATTCGCCGTCTCTGGCGCCACCTGCGACTCCCGCCGGGTCCAACCGGGGGACGTGTTCATCGCCCTCATCGGCAGTCGGGCCAATGGCCACGACTTCCTCGACGAGGCGTTCGCCCGGGGAGCGGTGGGGGCTGTCGTGTCCCGCGATCCGGGATCGGGAAGCAATCTCCTCCTCGTCCCCGACGTCCCGACCGCCCTTCGCGAACTCGCTTCCTGGCGTCGAGCGATGATCGAGGCCCCGATCGTCGCGGTTACGGGCTCGTTCGGGAAGACGACGATGAAGGAACTCGCCGCGGCTGCCCTCTCCGCTCGCTACCGCACCTACCGCGCCCCCGAAAGCTACAACACGGAGATCGGAGTGCCGTTGGCCATCCTCTCCATCCCAGACGATGTGGAAGCTGCGGTGTTCGAGCTGGGGATGACGGCCCAGGGGGAGATCCGCGCCCTGGGCGAGCTCCTGCGGCCGTGGGCGGGGATCATCACCTCGGTGGGCCCCGCCCACCTCGGAGGCCTCGGATCACTGGACGCGATCGCGGACGCGAAGTGGGAGCTCGCCGCGGTCCTCCCCGAGGAGGGGATCCTCGCCCTGGGGTGGGATTCCCCCCACCTCAGGGCAAGGTCGGAGCGATACCCCGGTCTCTGCTTGCGGTTTGGGGGCAACGCCGAGGCCGACTTCTACCCCCGGGAGATGGTCACCGACCGCCCCGAGGGGGTGGCGTTCCGCACCGTGACGCCGATGGGTGAGATCCCTGTCCAGCTGAAGCTTCTTGGGGAACACGTCCCCGTGTTGGCGTGCGGGGCGATCGCCCTCGCCTGGGGGATGGGGGTCCCAGAGAAGAGCGCTGCCCAGGCGCTTGCCCACGTGGAACCGATCCCCCACCGCTTGCAGCTCCGGCCGACCGCGTTCGGGTGGATCCTCGACGACTGCTACAACGCGAACCCTCTCTCCATGCGCTCGGCTCTCCGCACGTTGGCCACGCTCCAGGTTCCCGCCGCGCGCCGGGTGTTCCTGTTTGGGGACATGCTCGACCTCGGGCTCGACGAGGATCACTTCCATGCCCAGGTGGTTCGGGAAGCGCGGAACCTCAATCTGGACGCCGTCTTCTGCTACGGTCCCCGCGCGGCGCGGGCGTTCCGGCTCTGGGACGGCCCGGGCGCGGCGGAGGCGGACGACCTCGGGGCCCTGCTCAGCACGGTTCGAAAGGAGGTGTGGTCGGCGCCGACCCTCCTCCTCGTCAAGGGATCGCGGGGCATGGCCCTCGAACGGGCAATCGAGGCGCTGGTGAACAGCGTCACCACGAGCGGCCCCACAGGATGAACCCGGCCGCGGCGGCGAACCCGAGGCCGGCCACAGCCCCCCACATCGCGAGCGGAGAGGTGGGAAAAGCGTCGAGCAATGCTCCGCCCACGAACGCGCCGAGCGACCAACCCAGGGTCTCCGCGAGGCCGAACGCCCCAAGATAACGTCCCCGGCGCCCCGGTGGAGCAAGGTCCGCCGTCACGGCGAGCGTGTTCGGGGCGTAGACCATCTCCCCAAGCGTCACCACGACCATCGCTCCGAGGAGGGCGGGGTAGGCCCTGAGCCAACCGAACGCGAGGTAGCCCAACCCATAGAGGAAGCTCCCCGCGGCGAGGAGCCACCCCCGCGGGAGCCGAGCCAGGGCGCGGGCGAGCGGGTACTGGAACAGAACCACGAGGAATCCGTTCAGGGTGAGAAGCCCGCCGAACTCCGCCTCCGTGAGGCCGAGCCGATCCACGGTGAACACGGACAGGGTGGACACGAGCTGCCCGGCGACCACGAACACGAGGAGGGAGAGCGCCACGAACCCCGCGAACCGCTGGTCGGCGATGAGCTCCCGGAATCCCCCCCTCATCACCCGGTCCCCTTCCGCCCGCCCCGGTTCGCGAGCGCAGCGGGCGAGGAGCACAAACGATCCCGCGGTGATGACCGCTGTGGTGAGGAACAAGGTCCAATAGGGCAACCAGGAGGCCATGTACCCCCCGATGGCCGGCCCCGCTGCCCACCCGACGTTCCCTCCGACCCGGAGGAGCCCGTATGCCTCCATCCGCCGCCCCGGTCCCGCCGAGTCGGCGACGAGGGCCGTGGTCGCGCTCATCGCGAGCGCGCCCGTGATGCGCACCGCGAGGTAGACGGCGACGATTGCCCACACCGGGCCATCGGTCGCGACGAGGGCCGTCAGCCCGAGGAACAGGGCGACCCGTCCCCCGACCGCACCGAGCACCGTCGGCCGTCGTCCGACCCGGTCCGCGAGCTCCCCCCCCACCACCCGCCCCACCGCGCTCACGAGGCCGTGGGCGAGCGCGATCGCCCCGACGAGGGTCATCGCCAAGCCCCGATCCCGGTGCAAGTAGAGGGAGATGAACGGCAAGGCGATCGAGAACCCAGCGGAGGTGATGAGCTGGCTTGCGACGAGGACCCACAACGTCCGGTCGAACCGGGCGAGCTCCCCGCGCAGCCTGGCCAAGCGCGACACGGTCAGAGGAACGAAACGGCCCAGGCCAGGATGGGCGCGAGCAAGAGCGCGGGGAGGAAGTCCGCCGCCTCCACCTCCCGCATCCTGAGGAGCCGGATCCCGAGGAGGAGGACGATCGCCCCCCCCGCGGCGGAGAGCTCCCCCGCCGGCCCCGCCTCGGGGGAGAACCCCACGAGGTGGGAGGAGAGGAGCATCGCTGCGGCCGTGATCCCACCCTGATACACGAAGATCACGATCAGGGAAAGCAGGACGCCGGGTCCGAGGGCGGTGGCGAGGGTGAGGGCCGATATCCCATCGAGGATCGACTTCGCGCCGAGGAGCGACCAGTCGCCGTACAGGCCATCCTGGATCGCCCCGAGGAGCGCCATCGGGCCCACACAGAACAGGAGGCTCGCCGTGAGGAAACCTTCCCCGAGCGGGTGCCCGCGGAACAGGCGCTCCACGCGCCGCGTAGCCCGCTCGAGGCGCTCCCCCAGCCGGAGCGCCGTCCCGATCGCCCCACCGAGGATCACGGACACCATGAGGACGAGAACTTCCCCTGTGCCCAGCGCAAGCCGCAGCCCGAGAACCACGGTGGCCGCCCCCACCCCCACCGTCGCCCCCTCCCGCACCCGGGACGGGACGCGCGCCCCGAGGGCCCAGCCGAGGAGCCCCCCCACGAGCACCGTCCCCATGTTGACCCAGGTCCCGACCATGGCAGCGAATGGTAGCCCCACGGGACGAGCGCGACAGCCCCCGATTTGGCGGGGCCGGCCCCCATCACTACACTGCTCACATCAAGGGGGGATTGCCATGGGGAAGGAGTTCAAAGCGTTCATCGTCAAGGGGAACCTCGTCCAGATCGCGGTGGCGTTCATCATGGGTGTTGCGTTCGGCGCGGTCGTGAGTTCGTTCGTGAACGACCTCATCATGCCCATCATCGGGAAGCTTGTCGGGAACGTGGACTTCGCCAACCTGTACGTCAACCTGTCGGGACAGACCTACGAGTCGGCAGCGGCGGCGCGGGCGGCAGGAGCGGCCGCGATCTACTACGGCGCGTTCATCAATGCCGTCGTGAACTTCCTCATCATCGCGGCCGTGGTGTTCCTGATCGTCAAGGCGTACGGGAGGCTGGAGAAGCCCAAGGTCGCCCCCGCCCCGACCACGAAGGAGTGTCCGTTCTGCAAGACCCAGATCCCACTCGAGGCCACGCGGTGCCCCAACTGCACGTCCGAGCTGGGAGGCAGGGGGTAGGGCACACGAGAAGAGGACTTCATCCAGCTCGGGGCCACCCGCGCCGCGCTCCCGGACCTAGCCGGTGCGGGCGATCATCGGCACCGCAACGATCGCCGCCAACGCCAAAGCCCCAGCGATGGCCATCAAGATCCGATCGCGTCTGCACACGTTCAACCTCCTCCCCAAACCGTGCGGAAGGACCTTGCCCCCACCCTGTGGAAGGTCGGTGAAAGGACGATGGATCTTCCCGCGATGGCGGGGGAAGTCCGCGCCCGCTGTCCGCCCCCCACGGGACACCCCCCGCGGACCGCCACCGGTCCGGCTACTTCTCGCGGAGGAGAAGGACCGCCTTCCCGTTGTTCGTACACGAGAAGACGACGACCGCACTCTGGCTCGCGTCGGAAGCGCTCGCGTACAGATAACGGATGTCCAGACCCTGCCGCGCCAGGACCTCGGTGATCCGCCGCAGGAACCCCGCGCGATGGGGGAGCTCCACGACGACGACCTCCCGCTCCTCGACCTCGAACTCCGCCTTGCGGAGCGCATCAAGGGCGTAGGTGGGGGCATCGGGCACCAAGTGCAGCTCCGCGTGGTCGCCGTGGACCATCACCGCAACGGCCAGGATGTTGATCCCCTGCTCGGCGAGGGCTCGGGCGATGTTGGCCAACACCCCCACCCGATTCGCGGTGACCACCACCAGCTCTCTCCCCATCGTGGCTTCGCGCATCGATGCCTCCGCAGGCGGTAGTGTACCCTGTCCGAGCGAAGGAGCCCATCCACTGTCCCAAGCCCGTGCGGGCCTGCTATAATCGCCCCCTTGTCGAGGGAACTGTGAACACCGCTGTCGAACGGATCCTGGTGTGCAGTGCCTGGCCCTACGGATCGGGCGTGCCCCACCTGGGGAACCTCATCGGGTGCCTCCTTTCCGGGGATGCGTTCACCCGTTTCTACCGGCTGCGCGGATACGAGACCCTGCACGTATCGGGGACGGATGCCCACGGGACGAAGGTCGAGTACGAGGCAGCACGGCTCGGGATGCACCCGCGCGATCTCGCCGAGCAGGTCCATGAGGCCATCGTCCGCGTCCTCGCCCAGTTCGAGATCGCGATCGACAACTACACCACGACCGAGTCCCCCGTTCACCACGAGTTCGTGACCTGGATCTACCGGGAGATGGAGAAGAACGGGTACATCGTGTCCCAGGAGGAGGCGCGGGCGTTCTGCGCGGGGTGTAGCCGATTCCTCGCCGATCGGTTCATCATCGGCACCTGCCCGCGGTGCGGGTACCTCCACGCCCAGGGCAACCAGTGCGATGCGTGCGGGGCACTGCTCGAACCGGAGGCGCTCCGCGCTCCTCACTGCGCGTTCTGCGGCTCATCCAACGTCGCCGCCCGCCTCACCCGCCACTGGTACCTCGACCTCGAGAAGCTGACCCCGAAGCTTCTCGCCTACGCGAGAAGCCGGGATTTCCGCGGGAACGTGCGGCTGTTCACGGAGCGACTGATCGAGGACGGGCTCCGGCCCCGGGCGGTGACCCGCGACATCCAGTGGGGCATCCCCGCCCCGTTCGCCGGGGCCGAGGGGAAGGTCATCTACGTGTGGGCGGAAGCCGCATTGGGCTACGTATCCGCGACGATCGAACACTTCCGCCGCCGGGGAGAGGAGGACCGGTGGCGGGAGTTCTGGTTCGGGGACAAGGTGTGGCAGATCTACACCCAAGCCAAGGACAACATCCCGTTCCACACGATCATCTTCCCCGCCCAGCTCCTCGCCTCAGGCCACGGGTTCCACCTTCCCGATCAGATCGCGGCCACGGAGTACTTGAACTGGATGGGAGGGGAGCAGTTCTCCAAGACCCGCCGGATCGGGATCTTCGCCGATGAGGCCCTGGAGCTCCTGCCCCCCGTGTACTGGCGGTTCTACCTCTTCTACAACCGCCCCGAATCCAAAGACGTCGAGTTC
>JACIWJ010000020.1 GCA_014361015.1 Candidatus Bipolaricaulota bacterium
TCGTTCGGGACTGGGTTCCCGATCCTGTCGACGAACGGGGCGCTCTTCCTGTCCCAGGTTCGCTCCTGGCTCAGTGCGAACGTGCCGAGCGGGTCGTGGGCTGAGGCCAGCGCGCCGTTCACGATCGTTCTGCCCACGAACCAGCCGCCGACGGCGTCGTTCACCTTCTCGCCCCCGAACCCTCTCGTGAACCAGTGGATCACCTTCGACGGGCGCGGGTCGAGCGACCCCGACGGCACGATTACCGCTTGGGCGTGGAACTTCGGCGACGGGGCGACCGGGACCGGGTCCCAGATCCAGAAGCGGTACAGCGCGGCGGGAACGTACACCGTGGCCCTCACCGTGACCGACAACCGGGGGGCGACGGCCACCACGACCCGCACGGTGGTCGTGACCCCGCCCAACCAGCCGCCCACGGCGAGCTTCACGTTCTCGCCGACGAACCCCGATCCGGGGCAGAACGTGACGTTCAACGCCTCGGGGTCCTCCGATCCTGACGGGACGATCGTAAGCTACGCCTGGAGCTTCGGCGACGGAACCACGTCGACCGTGACGACGGCCAACGTGACGAAGGCCTACGCATCGGCGGGTCTGTACACCGTGACCCTCACCGTGACCGACAACCTCGGCGCGACGGGCACGACCACGCGCACGATCCAGGTCGGGCCGACGCCAATCCTCCCCGGGATGCCGACGATCGACAAGCCCGGCATCTACGTGTGGGGCGACCCCGACGATCACTGGCACGTCACCGTGGCCGGCGATCCGAGCTGGCCTGCGCCGCGCAAGTTCCAGGTTGTCCTCACCACAGCCACACGCGGGCAGTTCAGGAACTTCGTGTTGACACCAGCAGGTTCGCCCCCGGCGCCTGGGCAGCAGGTGACGTGGGAGGGCACGGTGGGGGCGGGGTGGGTGGACCTTCGGTTCGACCTGAGCGGTGCGACAACGATCGTGGTGAAGGCGTATCTCGATACCGATGGGGACGGCGTGCCTGCCCCTGCCCGGGTTGAGGACGCGGCCCGCCTCGTGTTCCTGAGGTCGTGCAAGGTGAACCCGCCCGGAGTCCCGGTCACGCTTTCTGTCGTCGCGAACCTGGGGAAGCTCGTCCCCAGCCAGAACTTCTTCGTCTCGTTCGTCAGAACGAGGGACGATGTGATCGGCTCCTACATTGAGGACCTGGAGCGCGAAGCAGGCTGTCGCTGATCGTTGCAGGGTAAGAGACGAAGAGGAGGAGTCCTTGGCTCAACGGCCGGGACTCCTCCGCGGGGTCCTCAGTGCGTCGGGTTCGTGGCCAGCAACATCGGTAGCACGAGCCCGAGCAGATGGGAGGGCACGATCTCCTTGATCGTGGCTGTGGCCACGGCCAGTTGGTGCGTGATGCCGGTATCACTGAACGTAGAGGTCCCCTTGGCGATCCCCACCACCTGCCCGCGGCTGTTGATCACTGGCCCCCCGCTGTGCCCCTTGTCGTACATCGTGACCTCGATCTGAACGTAATGCACGCCGGATGGAAGCCGTCTTATCCCCAGCGCCTTCCCCGCGGCGGGGATCATGCCCAAGCCCAAGCCTGCCCGGGGGTAGCCCAACACCCGGATCTCCTCTTCCGGCATGAGCTCCTCCGAGGCGCCTAACGGGAGCCACGCCAGCCCCGACGCGGGGATCTTCAGCAGCGCAACGTCCCCGGAGAGGAACTCCTCTGGGTCCCACTTGGAGTGGGTCTTGACCACCGTAGCCGTGTACACCTGCGATTCCCCGACGAGGACCTCGATTTCACCCACCACATCCGCGATCACATGGGCAGCGGTGAGGATGTAGCCGTCAGCGGAGATGATGACCCCGCTTCCGAAGGAGTAGAGCTTGTTGCCCTCTTCATCGCGTTCCGCCGTTTCCCCCTGGATGAACACCACCGCCGGTCTGGCCCACGCGATCACGTCCGGCCACCCCGCCCCGGCGGGAAGAGGGGCGCGGGCCGTTGGGGTGGGACTGGGCGTGGAACCCCTGGGGCCCTGTGAGGCGCCTGTTCCTCCGGCTGGGGTGATCTCGAACCGCACGTCCTTCCGTGCCTTCCCGAACCGGATCGCTGCCGTCACCCGCCACTGCCCGAGGAGAGTGGCGGCCCGTGTCCCGCGAATCGCGAGTACCCCCACCCGCTGATAGGTCGTGTAGTAGTAGGCGTCCCTGGTGAGGTCCCACGAGTTCGTCTGATACACGGTCCCGTCCGGGGCGTACCAGGTGAGGGTGAGCGTGTAGGAGAGCGATGCTCCTTGGGGGGGAATCTCGACCTCCACCCTGCAGTACGCGGACGCGGTGTCCGCCGAGAAGCTCGGGGTCGAGTGGCCGCTGCCCCACCCCTCGGCCTTGACATCCATCTGGATCTTCGTGATCGTCTGCCCTGAGCAAACCCCGGCCAGCACCACGAGGAGCAGGAACCCGGCTGTCCCTCGGCTCGCCACCCTCTTCCAGCGCATGGCTGCTCACCTCCCGGAAAGAAACGGGCCTCGGGAACCCCCCCGAGGCCCGTCGGTCTACGCCGAACGTTTGACCGTGCTAGAACGTGAACTTCCAGCCAAGGTCAAGCGTGGGAGTCGTTGCACCCGGCGTGAGCGGCAACGTCAAGCTGATCGTGGCGTTGAGGTTGGCCATGATCGGGATCGAGGCGATCCCGCGCAGGGAGTAGAGGTCGAACAGGCCCGTCCCGCCCATGTCGAAGTGGACGTAGAAGTCCACCGTGTACGTGCCGCCACAGCACCCGGCGCCGCAGAACTTCATCCGGATGTACTCGTCGCCGCCGTAGTAGTAGAACGGGTAGTACCAGCTCGGGTAGTCGCAGTCCTCATACGGAGGCGCCTGGAGCACGGTGACGAACTCCAGCAGCCCACAGTCCCCAAGCGAGCACCCGATCTTGAACCCGTAGATCACGAGGCCGGCGAACTGGAACTCGTTCCATCCGATGATGTCGCCGTACAGGGTCACGCACGCCTCGCCGAGGCCAGCGAACTTCGGGGTGAGGGTGACTTCCTTGTAGTCCACGCCGAACTCGACCTCGAGGTCGAACGAGATCCCGCAGCACCAGGCGAAGAAGTCGTTGATGCTGAACAGGACGTACTCGAACCCGGCCTTGGTGAAGTAGAGCTCCATGTCGTACGTGATCCCGCAGCACAGGCCGACGCCGGTCATGGTGAGGGTGAAGTCCCCGAACATGATTCCCGTGCAGCAGTCCTCGAACGTGACCGCGAGCTCAACCGGGGGAACGCCGAGCGTGAACGTGTACAGCATGTGGGAGCCGGTCTGGGTGCAGGGCCACGGGCACTCGTACGGATAGGCCCAGTGCTCCACCTTGAGGCCGATGTTGAGGCCGCTGAACTCGAGCGATGTGGACAGGCTCGCCGACTTGTAGGCCGGCGGGGTGACCACGTAATCCGTCGCGACGTCCACGCCGTTGATGCACTCCCAACAGCGGATCTTGGTCACGCCGGCGTTGAACGCCATGCTCCCGTCGATGGTGAACGGCCCGAACACGCCCTTCACCCCGAACGCCTGCTCGGTGAACCCGAACTGAACGCCACTGACAGTCTGGTCCGTATCCCCAAACGAGGTCTTGCTCGAAATGGTCCACCCGTTGATCGTCGTCTTCAAGTTGAGGACCGAAGAGCGTGCACCAGTAGTAGTGCCGAGGACGCGGAACGTGAACGACCAGTCACCGGAGATGCTCGAAAGCTGGGAGAACCCAATCACTCCCAGCGCACACAGCGCTACTGCAATCGCGAGAGCCCGCTTCATGGATCCATCCTCCTTTGTTCCCATCCTGTTTTCTCTTTCCCTAACCTTCGGGATCCCGAAATCCCACAAACTCCCTCCGTCTCTTCTCTCGGTCCACCACCTCCCCTCGCGAGTGGATACGAGGCCTATCGTAGCGAGACACCTGTTCCCTGTCAAGACTCGGGAGGTGATGTGGATCACCTTCCCCCCGCGCCCGGGCCGGCCCTCATCCCGCGAGACGCTCCTTCAGCTCCGCGATCACCGCCACCGGGGTCGGGTCGACCCGGTGGAGGAGGGCGAGGTAGTAGCTCACCCAGTCCCCGAGGACGAGGAGGGACAGGAGCTGGGCCACGCCGCTCTCCCCCCGCGCCCAGACCTCGGTCCAGTCCAAGCCCCGCCTGGCGAGGAGCTCCCCGAGGATCGCGACCCGCCGCGCGACCCGCGGGTGGTCGTGGGGCGTGCGGAGGAAGACCACCGTGGCGTGGGGGAGCAGCCGGCCGGCGAGCTCCCACCCCACGACCTCGTTGTGGCAGAGCTCGGGGAGCTCGGCCCAGAACGCCGGGGCCTTGGCGTTCTCGTTCACCTGCGTCTTCCACCGGAACGCGACGGGTGCGGTGGGGCCCGCCCCGTAGACGAGGGGAACGCGGCCCGCGAGGTGGCGGGCGAGCCGCTGGGCCTCGTTCTCCGCCCCGCCCGGGGCGAGGGCGGCCGCGCGCTCGTCGAGGACGGCGAGCGCCTCCCCGGGGTCGGGCCCGACTCCCAGCCGGCGGAAAAGCCCGAGGAGGGGGAACAAGAGGTACCCCAGCGCCGCCCGGGGCTGGTAGCCCCCCGGGATCTCGATCCACGGGATTCCCCAGTTCGCGCACCGGCGGCCGAGCTCCCCCCCGCTCGTCACGGCGAGGAGCCGCCGCGTCCGCCCCCGCGCCGCGGCGAACGCGGCGAGGGTCTCCTCCGTGTCCCCGGAGTAGGACAGGGCCACGACGAGGGACTCCTCCCCCACCCACGGGGGGAGGGCGTAGTCCCGCACGGGGGCGACCTCGACCGTAAGGAGGCTCCCCAACAGGCTCCCCGCGATCCCCGACCCCCCCATCCCAAGGGCCACGACGCGGGAGAACCCGGCCAGCCCGTCCAGCGGAAGGCGCTCCCCGAGGGCAAGCCCGGCCCGGCACTGGTCCGGGAACGCGGCCAGGACCTCGGCCATCCCCGACCGGTCCTGGGCCCGAAGCTCGGTCCACGTCACCTCTCGTTCGTCCATCGTCTCCTCCCTTCACCCTTGGGCGAGGACCGCCCGCACCCCGGCGGCGAACTAGGTCCGGATCCGCCCACGGTCCACGCCCCGCCGCCTCCAGGTGGCCCTCCGCCGTGGTCGGACCATTCTACCGTCGGCTGGGCGTGCGTCCCCTGGCGATGGAACGGGTTTCCTTGAGGGGGGGATCCCGGGTCCGTAGCGTGGGTCACGTCAGAACGGAATCGCAAGGAGGCGATCGAGCGATGCGGCGTGCAGCGTGTCTTGTGGTTGGACTGGCGATTGTCTCGATGTGGGCGATGACCCCGGGCCTCGCCGATGGGGGGACGGGCGGGATGTTCGTGGACGTCCCGACGACCCACTCCGCCTACAACGCGATCCGCGACCTCGTGTCGCGGGGGATCATCGTGATCGGCGCGGGCGGGGAGTTCTCCGGGAACGCGCCCCTCCTGCGCTACGACGCGGCGGAGTGGCTGTACCGGGCGATTCGGAACGTGGAGGGGACCCGGATCGGGACCGACTACGGTCCCCAGGTGGCCTCGCTCGAGACGCGGGTCTCGTCCCTCGACGCCACGGTGAGCCGCGAGATCCAGGCCCTCAAGGTCCAGCTGGCCCAGGTGGGCCAGTCCGCGACCGGGGAGACGGCGCAGAAGGCCCAGACCGCGTTCGTCCTCGGCGTGACCGGGATCGTGCTCGCGCTGGCGGCGGTCGCGCTCGCCCTCTGGTTCTAGGGCGACCGCCCCACGGGCTTGAGGGGACTCCGCCCGGTTGCGACCCGTTCGGGCGGGCCGTATAGTCCTCTCCATGCCCTCCCTTCGGCGCGGGATCGAGTTCCTGTTCGGACAAACGAACGAGCAGCGCCTCCGCAAGCTCCTCCCGATCGTGGAGGAGGTGAACGGGTGGGCGGAGCGGGTCGCCCGCCTGTCCGACCCCGAGCTCCGCGCCAAGACCGACGAGTTCCGGGCCCGGCTCTCCTCCGGCGAGACGGCGGACGACCTCCTCCCCGAGGCGTTCGCCTGCGTCCGCGAGGCGGCGGCGCGCACGATCGGCCTCCGCCCGTTCGACGTCCAGGTGATGGGGGCGATCGTCCTCCACGGGCGCCGGATCGCGGAGATGAAGACCGGGGAGGGCAAGACCCTCGTCGCGACCATGCCCGCCTACCTCAACGCCCTCGTCGGGAAGGTCCACATCGTGACCGTGAACGACTACCTCGCGCGCCGCGACCGGAACTGGATGGGCCCGGTGTACGAGTTCATGGGCCTCGCCGTCGGTCTCCTCCAGGAGGACACCCCCCCCGACGAGCGGAGGGCCGCCTACGCCTGCGACGTCCTCTACGGGACGAACGCCCAGTTCGGGTTCGACTACCTCCGCGACCACATGGTCGCCTCCCGGTCCCAGATGGTGCAGGGGCCGTTGGACTACGCGATCGTGGACGAGATCGACAACATCTTGATCGACGAGGCGCGGACCCCGCTCATCATCTCCGGGCCCACCGCGGACACGGCCCGCCAGTACCGGGAGTTCGCCCGGCTCGCCAAGCTGTTCAAACCCGGGGAGGACTTCGAGGTGAACGAGGAGCAACGGCGCCTCTCCCTCACCGAGGCCGGGTGGGCGAAGGCTGAGCAGATCCTGAAGTTCGACAACATCGCCGATCCCCGGGCGACCACCGCCCGCTACCACCTCGAGACCGCACTGCGGGCGCGGACCTTCTTCCATCGCGACCAGCAGTACATCGTGAAGGACGGGCGGGTGATCATCGTCGACGAGTTCACCGGCCGGCTGATGCCGGACCGCCGCTACTCGGGCGGCCTCCACCAGGCGATCGAGGCCAAGGAGAACCTCCCCATCCAGCGCGAGAACCAGACCCTGGCCCAGATCACGCTCCAGCACTACTTCCGCCTCTACCGGGGCCTCGCTGGGATGACGGGCACCGCCAAGACGGAGGAGGAGGAGTTCAAGCAGATCTACGGTCTGGACGTCGTCCAGATCCCCACCAACCGCCCCCTGATCCGCGAGGCGCTCCCCGACGTGATCTACCGCACGAAGAAGGGGAAGTTCGAGGCGGTTGCCGACGAGGTGGAGCGGCTGCACAAGGAGGGGCGGCCGGTCCTCATCGGCACGACCTCGATCGAGGACTCGGAGGACCTGTCGCGGCTCCTCAAGAAGCGGGGGCTTTCGCACCAGGTCCTGAACGCCAAGTACCACGAGAAGGAGGCCCACATCATCGCCCAGGCCGGCCGGGCCGGGGCGATCACGATCGCCACGAACATGGCCGGCCGGGGGACGGACATCGTCCTCGGGGGGAACCCCGAGTCCCGCGCCCGGGCGGAGGCGGACCCGGAGGCGGAGCCGGAACGGTTCCGGGAGCTCGTGGAGCGGTACCGGGCCGAGGCCGAGGCGGAGCGGGAGCGGATCGTGACGGATGCCCACGACCCGGCGTACCTGAAGGCGGCGCTGGCCCGGATCCGGGAGTGGTGCGCCGAGGTCGGCCGCCCGTTCCGGCCCGAGGAGTGGGAGGGCGGAATCAAGCGGGGGGGGCTGGCCGTGCTCGGGTTCCAGCGCCACGAGGCCCGGCGGATCGACGACCAGCTCGCCGGCCGCGCCGGCCGCCAGGGCGACCCCGGCTCGAGCCAGTTCTTCCTCTCGCTCGAGGACGACCTCCTCCGCATCTTCGGCGGGGAACGCCTCGCCACGCTCATGGCGAAGCTGGGGGTCAAGGAGGGGGAGGCGATCACCCACGACCTCCTCACCCGCTCGATCCGCCGCGCCCAGAAGCGGGTCGAGGAACGGAACTTCGAGATCCGGAAGCGGCTCCTGGAGTACGACGAGATCATGGCCAAGCAGCGCGAGGCCGTGTACGCGCTGCGGGAGCGGTTCCTCCTCCCCGATCCCGGGGAGACCCCGGACGACGAGGCGCTGCGGGCCCACCTCCGGGAGATGGTCACCGAGTACGGGGAGATCCTCGTCGACCGGTTCGCCCCTGGGCCGAGCCCCGAGGCGTGGGACCTCCGCGCCCTGGAGCGCGAGCTGGGGCAGGTGTGCGCCGACCCGCCCCGCGACCTCTCCCCCCGGCGGCGGGAGGAACTCGGGGAGGCGGTGGGGGATCTCCTTCGCTCCCAGCTCGACCAGCAGTGGACGAGGCTCGCCCCGCACTTCCCGATGGTCGCCCGGATCGTGCTCCTGCGGACGATGGACGAGAACTGGCGCCAGCACTTGCTCGAGCTGGACGAGGTCCGGGAGGGGATCGGGCTCCGCGCCTACGGGGGCACCGACCCCCTCGTCGAGTTCAAGCGCGAGGCCCACCGCCTGTTCCAGGAGATGGTCCTCCGGGCGGAGGAGGAGGCGCTGCGGTTCCTCCTCAACCCGCGGCTCTCCGTGCGCGCCGAGCCCGCGGGCGGGCGCGGCGCCCCCCCACCGGTCGCGCTGGCCCAATCCGGGGGCTCGACGAGCACGACCGCGGGACGGGACGTGGTCCGTTCGGCCCCCCGCCGCCCGGCCGGGGAGGGCAAGGTCGGCCGGAACGACCCCTGCCCCTGCGGCTCGGGCAAGAAGTACAAGCACTGTCACGGCCGCTGACCCCCCGCCCGCGCCGCTTGAACTTCGGGGCGAACCGTCTATCATCAAGTTAGCAATCCAAGGTGGTGAGTGCTAAGTGCGTGGGCGAAGGGCGCAGCTCCTGGTGGAGGTCGTGGACCGGTACATCCGGACCCGCCAGCCCGTGTCGTCCCGCGAGCTGGTCACGGAGTACCGACACCGGTTCAGCCCGGCGACGATCCGCAACGAGCTCCTCGCGCTGGAGGGGGAGGGGTACCTCTACAAGCCGTACCCCTCGGCGGGCCGGGTCCCCACCGCGCGGGGGTTCCGGTTCTTCGCGGAGTGGCTCCTCGGCGTGGCCGAGCTCGGGCCGGAAAGGTCCTCCGTGCCGGCGGAGCGCCAAGAGGTCGAACCGGGGCTTCTTCCCGACCTGTTCCGGCGCACGGCGACCGTGCTCGCGGCGATGACGCGGGAGCTCGGGCTCGTCCTCCCCCCGCCGCGGCACGAGGTGCGTCTCGCGACGCTCATCGTGCGCCGGGTGGGCCCGTCCACGGTGCTGGTGGTGACCCTGTCCGAGCTGGGGGCGGTCGAATCGCGGTTCGTGTCCCTCGACCTCGACCTGGAGCCGGAGGAGCTCGACGAGGTGGAGGCCTTGCTCGGCCGATGGCTGCGGGAACACACCCTCGCCGAGTCCCCCCTCCCCGAAGGGCCGTTCCCCGACGGGTGGCACAGCCGGGCCGCCCTGGGGGCCCTGCAGATCCTGAGGAGGCTGGCGGCGGGGGAGCCGGAGCGGAGGTTGTACGTCGAGGGGTGGCCCCACCTCCTGTCCGAGCTCGCCGTGCGCTCGCCGCAGTGGGCGCTCGAGCGGGGGCAGGCCCTTCTCCGGCTGCTCGAGGAGGAGCAGGCGTTCGCCGCGCTCGTCCACGAGCTGAGGCGGGGCCGCGAGGAGGGGATCGCCGTTCACGTGGGAGATGGCTCGGTCCCCGAGCTGGAGGACCTGAGCCTCGTCACCGCCCCGTACCTGGCCGGGAGCGGGGTGGTGGGGGTGGTGGGGCCGCTGTGGATGGACTACGCCCGCGCGTTCTCCGCGGCCCGGTACGTGGCGGGGCGGCTGGGCGCGCTCCTCGCCGCCGGGGCGGGAAAGGGGGACCGATGACCGAAGATCGTGACGAGCCGCAGAGGGTGGATGAGGGAGCAGCGGTGGAGGCCGAGGTCGCCACCGCGGAGATCGAGCGGCTGCGCGCGGACCTCGTCCGGCTCGCGGCGGACTTCGACAACTACCGGAAGGCGATCGCCCGGGAGCGGGAGGTCCTCCGCGAGCGGGCGCTCGACGAGGCGGCGCTGGCCCTCCTCCCCGTGTACGACGCCCTGCAGCGCGCGCTCGCCGCCCACGCCGGCGAGGAGGGCGAGCTCCGCCAGGCGCTGGCTCAGCTGATGGGGCTCGTCGAGGAGGGGCTGCGGCGCCTGGGGTGCGAGGGGTACGACTCGGTGGGCAAGGCGTTCGATCCCCTCTACCACGAGGCCCTGCTCGCCGAGGAGTCGGACCTGGAGAAGAACGTGATCCTGGCCGAGTTCGAGCGGGGGTTCACGCGCCACGGGCGCGTCCTGCGACCGGCCAAGGTGAAGGTGAGTTTGGGCAGAGGAGGTGTCACGACATGACGGAGAAAGAGAAGGTGATCGGGATCGACCTCGGCACGACGTTCTCCTGCGGGGCGCTCGTGCGCGGGGGACGGCCCGAGGTGCTGTTGAACGCGGAGGGAGAACGGATCACCCCGTCGGCGGTGGCGTTCGCGGAGGGGGGGGAGATCCTCGTCGGGCAGCTCGCCCGGCGCCAGGCGGTCCTCAACCCGACCCGCACCGTGCTCTCTGTGAAGCGGAAGATGGGCACGGACTGGCGGTTCCGGGTGAGCCGCAACGGGCGGGAGGAGGAGTACACGCCGGAGCAGATCTCGGCGTTCATCCTCCAGAAGATCAAGCGCGACGCGGAGGAGCTCCTCGGGACGAAGATCACGAAGGCGGTGATCACCGTCCCCGCCTACTTCAACAACCTCCAGCGCCAGGCGACCAAGGACGCCGGGAAGATCGCCGGGCTCGAGGTCCTGCGGATCATCAACGAGCCCACCGCGGCCGCGCTGGCGTACGGGTTGGACAAGAACAAGGAGCAGAAGATCCTCGTCTACGACCTCGGCGGGGGCACGTTCGACGTGTCGATCCTCGACATCGGGGACGGCGTGTTCGAGGTCGTGGCGAGCGACGGGGACACCCAGCTCGGCGGGGACGACTTCGACCGGCGGATCGTGGAGTGGCTGGCCGCGGAGTTCAAGGCGGAGACGGGGATCGACGTGCACGGGGATCCCCAGGCGATGCAGCGGCTGCGCGATGCGGCCGAGGCGGGGAAGAAGGAGCTCTCCGGGCGGATGGAGGCGCGGATCTCGCTCCCGTACCTCTCGGCCGACGCCAAGGGCCCGAAGCACCTCGAGCGGACCCTCACCCGGGCCAAGTTCGAGGCGATGATCTCCGACTACCTCGAGCGGACGATGCGCATCGTCGACGCGGCGCTCTCCGCGGCGAACCTCTCCCCGGAGGCGATCGACCAGGTCGTCCTCGTCGGCGGTTCGACCCGCATCCCCAAGGTCCAGGAGCTCGTGGCGGCGAAGTTCGGGAGGGCGAAGGTGAACAAGGACATCAACCCCGACGAGGTGGTCGCCCTCGGCGCGGCGATCCAGGCCGCGGTGTTGGCCGGCGACATGCAGTCCCTCGTCCTCCTCGACGTGACCCCGCTCACCCTGTCCATCGAGACCCTCGGCGGGGTGGCGACGCCCCTGATCGAGCGGAACACCACAATCCCCGTCGAGCGGACGAAGACGTTCACCACCGCCGACGACTTCCAGACCCAGGTCGAGATCCACGTCGTCCAGGGGGAGCGGAAGATGGCGGCGGACAACAAGAGCCTCGGTCGGTTCCAGCTCACCGATCTCCCCCCCGCTCCGCGCGGGGTTCCCCAGATCGACGTCACGTTCGCGATCGATGCCGACGGGATCCTCAACGTGACGGCGAAGGACAAGGCGACGGGGAAGTCGAACTCGATCGTGATCAAGGAGACCTCCCGCCTTACCCCGGAGGAGATCGAGCGGATGAGGAGGGAGGCCGAGGAGCACGCCGAGGAGGACCGGCGGCGGCTGGAGGAGGCCGAGACCCGCAACCAGGCCGACGCCCTCCTCCACACGGTGGAAAAGACCCTCGGCGAGCTCGGGGACAAGGTCCCGTCCGCCAAGCGGGGCGAGGTCGAGGCGGCGATGCGCTCCCTGCGGGAGAAGCTAGACCAGAAGGTAGATCCAGGCGCGATCCGTGTCGCGATGGACGATCTCCGGAAGGTGGTCGCCGAGGTGGCGACCGCCGCCTACCAGGGGGCCGGGCAGGCCACCCAGAGCTCAAGCGGGGACTCCGCCGGGAAGGGCGACTACATCTCCTACGACAAGGAGGATAAGGAGTAACGTTGCCCCAGGACTACTACCAGACCCTCGGCGTGGACCGCGACGCCTCCCCGGCGGAGATCAAGCGGGCGTTCCGCCGCCTGGCCAAGGAGTACCACCCCGACGCGTACCAGGGGGATAAGAGGGAGGCGGAGCGGAAGTTCCGCAAGATCGCCGAGGCGTACGAGGTCCTCTCCGACCCCCAGAAGCGGGCCCAGTACGACCGGTTCGGGCACGCCGGGCCCGCGCAGGGGTTCGATTTCGGGCCGGGGGATTTTCGGCGGACGCGCGAGGCGTTCGGCGAGTTCTTCGGGGGGCGGACGTTCGAGGACCTGTTCAGCATCTTCTTCGGGGAGGGGGGGCGCACGCGGCGGCGCGCGGGCCGCGCCCAGCGCGGGGAGGACCTCGAGTACCGGATTCGGCTCTCGCTCGAGGACGCCGCGTTCGGGGCCAAGCTGCGGGCGACGGTGGCCCGCTACCTCTCCTGTGCGCGGTGTGGGGGGTCGGGCCTCGCTCCGGGGACGGGGCTCGTCACGTGCCCGACCTGCCGCGGGCAGGGCCAGATCGAGTACCGGCAATCCTCGATGTTCGGGATGTTCGTGAACGTGCGGGCCTGTCCGGAGTGCGGCGGAGTCGGGGAGATGCCCCAGTCCCCCTGCCCGAGCTGCGGAGGGGAAGGCCGGGTGCGGGAGCGGGGGGAGATCGTGATCGACGTCCCCCCGGGGGTCGAGGACGGGTCCCGGCTCAGGCTCGCCGGGCAGGGCAACGCGGGGATCGCGGGGGGGCCGCCCGGGGACCTGTACGTGACGGTGGAGATCCAGCCCCATCCCGTGTTCCGCCGCCGGGGCCAGGATCTCGAGGTGGACCTCCCCGTCCACTACGGTGCGCTCGCCCTGGGGGCGACGGTGAAGGTGCCCACGCTCGAGGGGGAGGCCGAGCTCAAGATCCCCCCCGGGACCCCGGCCGACGCGGTGTTGACCCTGCCAGGGCATGGTTTCCCTCGCGGCCGGCGGCGGGGCGACCTCTGCGTCCACCTCAAGGTCGTGATCCCCCGCAAGCTCTCCCGTCAGCAGAAGAGGCTTCTCGAGGAGCTCACGAGCTCCCTGCCACCAGCGAGCTCGGGGTCAGATCTTTACTCTTAAGGTCGCCCGTCGCGCTCCCACCACCGCTACCTTAAAAACAAAGATCTGACCCCGGGGACTCCGCGGCAAGCTGGATGAGGACGGGGCGGAGCCCCTCCAGGGCCCGGCGGCGGTGGGAGAGGGCGTTCTTCTCCTCTGGGCTCAGCTCGGCGAGGGTCCGCGTCTCGCCAGCAGGGATGAACAGGGGGTCGTACCCGAACCCGCCCGGGCCCCGTGGGGCGTCGGCGATCCTCCCCTCGAGCACCCCTTCCGTGGTCCACACCCGCCCGTCGGGGAGGGCGAGAGCGGCCACGGTGCGGAACCGGGCCCGCCGGTCGGTGACCCCGGCGAGGGTGGCGAGGAGCTGGGCGTTGTTCGCGGCGTAGTCGGGGGGGTCGCCAGCATAGCGGGCCGACTGCACGCCGGGTGCCCCGCCCAGGGCATCCACCTCCAGCCCCGAGTCCTCGGCAAGGGTCGCGTGCCCGGTGGCAGCAGCGACCGTCCGTGCCTTGAGCAGGGCGTTCTCCAGAAACGTCCTCCCGGTCTCGGGGACGTCGGGAACCGGGACCTCAGCCGGGGTGAGCCAGCGGATGCCGGGGATGTCCCCCAGGATGCTCAGGATCTCGCGGAGCTTTCCGGGATTGGTGGTCCCGAGGAGGAGGTTCACGCCACCTTGACCCCGCGCAGGGAGAGCGAGGTCGCGAGGTGGCACGCGGCGAAGTGCCTGTCCCCATGGTCGACCCACTCCGGGATCTTCTGGGAACAGATCTCCTTGGCGTAGGAGCAGCGGGGGTGGAACCGGCACCCCTGGGGCGGGTTGACCGGGCTCGGCACATCGCCCTGGAGGAGGATTCGGTCCGCCTCGTAGTCTGGGTCGGGGACGGGAACCGCGGACAGGAGGGCCTCCGTGTAGGGGTGGAGGGGGTGGGCAAATAGGGTCTCCGTCTCCGCTAGCTCCACGATCACCCCGAGGTACATCACCGCGACCCGGTTCGAGATGTGCTTGACCACGGACAGGTCGTGGGCCACGAACAGGTACGTGAGGCCGAACTGGTCCTGGAGGTCCTCGAGCAGGTTCAGGACCTGGGCCTGGATCGAGACATCGAGGGCGCTCACCGGTTCGTCGCACACCACGAGCTGGGGCTCGAGGGCGAGCGCCCGGGCGATCCCGATCCGCTGGCGCTGGCCACCGGAGAACTCGTGGGGGTAGCGCCGCATGTGCTCGGGCTTCAAGCCCACCGCCTCCAGGAGCTTCGCGACCCGCTTGCGCATCTCCTGCCCCCGCGCCACCCGGTGCACGAGGAGCGGCTCGCCGACAATGGCCCCCACCGTCATCCGCGGGTTCAGCGACGAGTAGGGGTCCTGGAAGATGATCTGCATCTCCCGGCGGAGGAGCTTCATCTGGTGCCGGTTCACCGTGGTCACGTTGACCACCTTGTTCAAGGTCTTGGATCGGAACCACACCTCGCCCGCGGTGGGCTCGATGAGGCGGAGGATGGTGCGGCTGCACGTGGTCTTGCCGCACCCCGATTCCCCGACGAGGCCGAGGGTCTCCCCTTGTGGGATGAACATGTCCACGTCGTCCACGGCCTTGACCCACCCCACCGTGCGCCGGAACACCCCCTTCTTCACGGGGAAGTACTTCTTGAGGCCCGTCACCCGGAGGAGAACGCCCTCGTCCATCGGTTCGGCGGTCATGCCTTCTCCTTGTACAGCCAGCACGCTGCCTCGTGCTCCGGGGCGACCTCGGCCAAGGGGGGCATCTCCTGGGTGCACACCTCCATCGTGTGCGGACAGCGCGGGTTGAACGGACACCCCGGGGGCGCATCCAGCGGGTCGGGGACGACCCCGGTGATCGGCTCGAGCCTCTTCTTCTTCGTCGCCAACGACGGGATGGAGTGGAGGAGCCCCTGGGTGTAGGGGTGCTTGGGATCGTGGAACAAGGGCCCGACCGGCGCTTGCTCGACGACCTTCCCCAGGTACATCACCACCACGTCCTGGCACATCTCCGCCACCACCCCCAGGTTGTGGGTGATGAACAGGATCGAGGTCCGAAACTTACGCTGGATGTCCCGCATCAGGTCGAGGACCTGGGCCTGGATCGTCACGTCGAGGGCGGTCGTCGGCTCGTCGGCGATGAGGAGGGAGGGGTTGCAGGAGAGCGCCATGGCGATCATCGCCCGTTGGCGCATCCCGCCGGAGAGCTGGTGGGGGTACTCGTCCACCCGCTGCTCGGGGAGCGGGATCCCCACCTGCCTGAGCATCTCGATCGCTTTGGCCCGCGCCTCCCTCTTCCGCGCCTTCTGGTGAAGGCGGATCGCCTCCATGATCTGGTAGCCGATCGTGAACACGGGGTTCAGGGACGTCATCGGCTCCTGGAAGATCATCGCGATCTCCTTCCCCCGGATGGAACGGTACTCCCGCCCTTTGGGGTTGAGGGAGGTCAGCTCGACGGAGTGACCGTTGCGGTGGAAGAGGATCTTGCCCGCGGTGATCTTCCCGGGGGGCATCGGGACGAGGCCCATGATCGACAGCGCGGTCACGCTCTTGCCGCACCCCGATTCCCCCACCACCCCGAGCGTCTTTTCCCGTTCGATCGAGAACGACACGCCGTCGACCGCTTTCACGACCCCGTCTTCGGTGTAGAAGTGGGTCTTGAGGTCGCGGAGTTCGACGAGAGGCATGGGCCCTAGAGAACGACGAGGAGGAGGCCGAGGCCGAGGAACGCCCCGCCGAGGATCCCCGTGGCGAGCTTCTTGGGGTCCTTGGTCACGTCGCGCCCGAACACGGTGCCCGACATGCCGGAACCGAACGCTCCCCCCATCGAGGCGTGCTCCGACATCTGAAGGAGAACGAGGCCGATCAGGGCCAGGGCGTCGACGAGGAACACGACCTGTAGCACCGTCTTGAGTGCGGCCATCCCATCACGCTCCGAAGCGAGCATTATAGCGGGGGGCGTAGGGGGCGCAACCGCAGCGTGGGGCGCCCGGTCGGGTTACGGCTACAATGGGGCCGTGCCCAAGTACGTGTTCGTGACCGGCGGTGTGGTCTCCGGCCTCGGGAAGGGCGTCCTCACCGCGTCCTTGGGGTGCCTCCTCCAGGCCCGGGGCCGGCGGGTGACCCTCATGAAGATCGACCCCTACCTCAACGTGGACGCCGGGACGATGAACCCCTACGAGCACGGCGAGGTGTTCGTGACGAGGGACGGCCTGGAGACGGACCTCGACATAGGGCACTACGAACGGTTCCTCGGCCAGGACCTCGGGGAGCCCAACTACCTCACCACGGGGCGGGTGTACCGCGACGTGATCGCCCGGGAGAGGAACGGGGACTACCTCGGCCACACCGTGCAGGTCATCCCCCACATCACGGACGAGATCAAGCGCCGGATCCGGGGGGCGGTGGAGGCGACGGGGGCGGACGTGGTCGCCGTCGAGGTGGGGGGGACGGTGGGCGACATCGAGGGGCTCCCCTACCTTGAGGCGATGCGCCAGCTCCGGGACGAGCTCCCCCGCTCCGACGTCGCGGTGGTCCATCTCTCCTACCTCCCCCTTCTCTCCACCACCGGCGAGCTCAAGACGAAGCCCACCCAGCACTCGGTGAAGGAGCTCCGCACGGCGGGGATCCAGCCCGATTTCATCGTCGCGCGCTGTCCGACCGCGATCCCGCCGGGGCTGCGGGACAAGATCGCCCTGTTCTGCGATGTTCCCCGCGGCCACGTGATCGCGGCCCAGGACCTCCCCACGATCTACGGCGTGCCCCTCGCGATGCGGGAGGAGGGGCTCGACACGAAGCTCCTCGCCCGCCTCGGCCTGGAGGGTGGGGACGGGGACCTCGCGGCGTGGGAAGGGTTCGTGGGTCGGTTGGCGAACCCGGAGCGCACGGTGCGGATCGGGATCGTGGGGAAGTACGTGGAGCTCCACGATGCGTACCTGTCGATCCTCGAGGCCCTCCACCACGCGGGGGCAGCGCTCGCGACGCGGGTCGAGGTGGGGTGGATCCCGTCGGATCGAGTGGAGGGGGAGGGGGAACGGGCCCTGGACGGGTTCGCCGGGATCCTCGTCCCGGGCGGGTTCGGGGAGCGGGGCATCGAGGGGAAGGTGCTGGCTGCCAGCTACGCCCGGCGGGCGGGGATCCCCTACCTCGGCATCTGCCTCGGGATGCAAGTGGCGACGATCGCGTTCGCCCGCGACGCGTTGGGGTGGAAGCGGGCGAACTCGACGGAGTTCGACCCCCAGACGCCCCACCCCGTGATCGATCTCCTTCCCGAGCAGGGTGGCGTCACCGCCAAGGGGGGGACGATGCGCCGCGGGGAGTACCGGGCCGAAGTCGTCCCCGGGACGCTCCTCCACCGGGTGTACGGCGCGCGGGAGGTCGGGGAGCGCCACCGCCACCGCTACGAGTTCAACCCCCGGTATCGGGAGGCGTTCTCCTCCGCCGGCCTCCTTCCCAGCGCTCTCTCCCCGGACGGGTTGCTCGTGGAGGCGGTGGAGGCGACGGATCATGCGTGGTACGTCGGGGTTCAGTATCACCCCGAGTTTCGATCCCGTCCGCTCTCTCCTCATCCGCTGTTCGTGGGGTTCGTCCGCGCATGCCTCGACCGGGGTGGGTGACGAGGTCGGGAGCCCCTCGGCGGGGGGGGGCGCGGCCCCGACGGGGTGGGGGGGCGGTTCGCTGCCTGCCGCGCCGGGTGGGCGGGCCGTTGTGGTCGGTGGCCGTGGGGTGGTTCGCCCTGTTCGCGCTCGCCCCAGCCGCCCAGTCGGTGCGGACGGAAGCTCCGTGGCTCACCGTGTACGACGAGGCCGGCCGGCCGAAGTGGGAGGTGGGGATGGAGGTGCTCGTCCGGACCGATGACGGGTGGGAGGGACAAGCGGTCCAGGTTCAGCTCTACCATCAGGGGATTCCCCATCTCGTCCTGCGCGCCCCCCGCATCCGCGCCGATCGCTACGGCCGCGAGTGGTCCCTGTTCACCGGCGAACCGGGGGTGGATGAACCCGTCGGCGGCGAGGGGGAGGGGTTCGCGTTCACCTGTTTCGAAGCGCGGTGGGAAGGGAAGCTGGTGCTCCTCGGCCTCCACGCCGAGGGGCGGGGGGTCGTCCTGTCGGCAGCGGAGGCGCGGTGGGAGCTTGGGCAGGCGGTTTTTCTCGCGGATGCGCACGCCACGTTCGCGGGCTGGGAGCTCGAGTTCGCCTCGGGCCAGTACGAGTTCGATTCGGATCGGCTCGTGGCCGGCGCCGCCACGGTGACCGGCCATGGGGTAGCGGTCGTGGGGGCGACGCTCGAGGCGTGGCCGGGGGAGGGGAGGCTGCGCTTGACCGAGGCCCACCTTGTCCAGGTCCCTTGAAGGGGTGGACCTCGTCCGTTCGTTCGGCCGTCGTCGGGCGGTGGACGGCCTCACCGTCGCCTTCCGCGCGGGAGAGGTGACGGGGCTCCTCGGCCCCAACGGGGCAGGGAAGACGACGACCCTCTATCTGCTCGTGGGTTTTCTCCGGCCCGCGCGCGGTGCGGTGCGGCTCGACGGGCAAGAGATCACCTCGCTGCCGTTCTTCCTCCGCGCGCGGGCGGGGATCCACTACCTTCCCCAGGAGCCATCGGTGTTCCTCCGCGCCACGGTGAAGGGGAACCTCCGCCTGGCCCTGGAGGGGTTGCGGCTCCCGTGGAACGGGGGGGTGGATGCGGTGGTCGCCGAGCTCGGGCTCACTGGGCTCCTCGGCCGTCCGGTGGGGAGGCTTTCCGCGGGGGAGCGGCGGAAGGTCGAGGTGGCACGGGCGCTCGTCGCCCGGCCAGCGTTCCTTCTCCTCGACGAGCCGTTCTCGGGGGTCGATCCCCTCACCGTGGCCGAGCTCGCCGGGCTCCTCCGCCGGCTGGCGGGCGCGGGGATCGGGATCGCGATCTGCGACCACAACGTGCGGGATACGCTCCGCATCACGGATCGGGCGTACCTCATCCACCAGGGACGGCTCCTCTGCGCGGGGACCCCCGCCGAGGTCCTCGCCGACCCCCGCGCGCGGGGGGCCTACCTCGGCGAGGACTTCGCGCTGTAGATCGAAGTTGAACGCGATCCGGTCCCTGCCCGCACCACGGCGGGCCAGGGCCTAGTCGCTTGTTCCCTCGAGCGCGAGGAGGCGCTTCTTCCAGGCCGGCCCGGGGCCGAAGCCGCCGACCCCTCCCCCCGCGGGCACGACGCGATGGCAGGGGATGAGGATCGGGAGCGGGTTCGCCGCCAGGGCTTGCCCCACCGCTCGCGCCGCCCGGGGATGCGCCAACCGGGAAGCGAGCTCCCCGTAGGCGATCGTGGTCCCGTACGGGATACGAGCGAGCTCCTCCCACACCTCCTCCTGGAACGGGGTCCCACGGGCGAGGAAGGGAACTCCGAACTCCCGGCGCCGGCCGGTCAGGTACTCCCCGAGCTCGGCGGCCAGCCTGTCGTGGATTGGGGTCCGCGGCCCAACCTCCCCGGGCCGTGGGCCGGGGAACCGCAACGCGACGATGCTCGCTCCGTCGGTCCCGGCATAGAACTCCCCCCACGGGGTGGGAACGCCCGCCCAGAACATGGAACGAGCGTAGCGGTTCCGGCGTTCGGGGGCAACCGCATTGGCCGGGTTCCCGGTCGTCCGTACAATGGCCCCGATGCGGGTTCTTGCGCTCGGATGGGAGATCGAAGGGCCGGGGGTGGTGCGGGCGGAGTTCGCTTCAGCGGACTCGCTGGCGAGCTACGACGCGGTGCTCATCGATCCGGAGCCGCTGCCCTCCCTCTGGCAGGGGCAGGCGATCCTCGAGCCGGACGGGGTGTGGCGGATCCACCCCGGGCGGGATCTCGGCCTGGCCCGCGCCCTGGACAACCTCGTCGCCGCGCGGCGAACGGAGGTCGAGGACCTCCTCGTTCGGGGCGGGGGCGTGCTCGTGGTCCGGGTGCGCGCTCCCGGGGAAGGGGTCGAAATCGCCGGAACTCCTCCGCACCGTCTGGACCGGTACGCGTTTCTGCCCCGCGCGTCCCTCGTCTCCGGCCCCCACCACCTCGCCCTCCCGCAGGGGGTGCGGTTCGTCCCCCGGCGGGGGCACGACGTGACCCTCGTCGAGGAACCCCACCCCGCAGCGTCGTACTTGGAAGCGTTCGCCGCGCTCGGCTACGAGGCGGTGCTCGTGGCGACCCTCGGTGCGCCGCTCGGCTCGTTCGGGAAGGTGCTGGCCACGAACCGCGTCGGTGACGCACTGGCGTGGGATCTCCCGGTCGGCACAGGACGGATTCTCTTCCTTCCTTCGTTCCCCGGCGCATCGCCATCCGAGGCGGGCGAACGGCTGCTGCCAACGGTGGCCGCGTTTCTCGAGGAGCCGTTGCCGGTCGAGCTTCCGGAGTGGATGGGGGGGTACGCGCTTCCCGGCGAGGACGAACTCCGCCGGGCCGCGGAGGCGGTGGCCCGCGATCGGGAGAAGATTCGCCGGAGGGAACAGGAGCTCGGCGAGACGCGCCGGGGCTTCGACCTCCTGCGGGCGCTCCTCGCCCCGCGCGGGCTCGTCGGGCTGGCGCAGGCGGTGTGGGCCGCGCTCGATCGGCTGGGGTTCACCGTGGCCCCCCTTGCCGACGCTCCGGCGATGGCTCTTGCTGCCTCGCCCGACGGAGACCTCCTCGTGCGGGTGGCGCTGTCGCTGTTTGGGCCGGTGGGACCGGAGGAGCACCGCGCCCTCCTCCTTGGCCTCGATCGGCTGCGGGCCGAGGAGAACGCGGACGTGCGGGGGATGCTCGTCTGCTTGGCCGAGCCGCGGCTCGACCCCCGGCGGCGGGGACCGCAGTGGGCGGAGTCCGTGCGCCGCGGGTGCCGGGACCACGGCCTCCGCCTCACGTCGGCGCACGACCTGTTCCGCGCCGTGCGGCACGTCCTGGCCGGCGGCGATCCCGACCCGGTGCGGAAGGGCCTCCTCGCCGCCGACGGGGAGTGGCGGTGGAAGGACTGAGGCTCGGGGTGGCGCTCGGCCTCGTCGCGCTGCCGCTTGCGGCATGGGCGAGCCCACGGTTCGCGCGACGGATTCGCGCCGGGCAGCGCATCCGGCCCGAGGGGCCGGTCGATCACCGGGCGAAGGCGGGGACGCCGACGATGGGGGGGATCGTCCCCCTCCTCCTGATCCTCGTCGGGATCGGGATCCTGTGGGGCGTGGGTGAGGTTCCGCCGCCGCAGGGCGCGTTCGTCCTCGCCGCTACCGCGGCCGGAGCGCTGGTCGGGTTGCTCGACGACCTCCGTTCCCAGCGCCGCCGGGCCTCGGTCGGCCTCGTCCCTCACCAGACCCTCGTGGCTCAGGTGCTCGGGGGAGGACTCCTCTGTCTCCTCGTGCCGGCGCTGGAACTGGACCTCCTCGTCCCGTTCTCCTCCCTGCGCCTCCCGTTGTCGGGCCTCCCCGTCTGGGGGTGGGCTCCCCTCGTCCTCGTGGGGTTCGCGGGGACGGTGAGCGCGGTCAACCTCGCCGATGGCCTGGACGGGCTCGCCACCGGCGCCTGGCTCCTCTCCCTCCTCGGTCTCCTTCCCGCCGCCGGGGCGTCAGCCCTGCGCGCGGTCATCGCCGTGGCCGTCGGGGCGGGGGGCGGGTTCCTGTGGGCGAACGCGTACCCCGCCCGCGTGTTTTTGGGGAACGTCGGGGCGATGGGCCTCGGGGGATTCCTGTTTGGAATGGCGTTCGTAACAGGCGGGGTGTTCCTCCTCCCCCTCGTGGGGGGGGTGTTCGTGGTGATGGCCCTGTCCGTGATCCTCCAGGTGGGGAGCTACAAGCTCACCGGCGTGCGCCTGTTCAAGATGAGCCCGTTTCATCACCACCTCGAGGCGGGAGAGGTGCCCTGGCCGTACCGGATCCGGAGCCCGGGCTGGGCGGAGCCGCAGGTCGTCGTTCGGCTGTGGATCCTGGGGGCCGCGTGCGCGTTGGTCGGTGTGCTCGCCCGGTCGTTCGGCTGAGGGCCGGCTGAGCGTAGCAGTACAGGCACCCTCCTGGGCAGCGCATCGTGTAGGAGCCGATGTCCACGCTCTCGGTGCACAGGCAGTCCCTCCTCTGGCCGCGGTCGCGGTGGAGGGAGGCCGGCGCGCCCCGCGGATGGAGGGAGGAGAGCGCCCTCCCATCGAGGCACCCCTTCCGCGGGATCCCCGCTGCCTCCAGGCGTGGGTCGCTGCACGCCGCGAGGTCCAGCCGGTACAGCCCCGCCAGTTCGCGCAGCTCGGCGGCGATCTGGACCCTCTCCGCGGCGGAGGGCTCGTACCAGCGCACGGGCCGCCGCTGGACCTTGCCGTACAGGGTGGCAAAGCTCGTGCGGACATCGCGGATCCCGTGGTGAGCGCAGGCCCGGAACACGGGCTCTGCCCACGCGACGTTGCTTGCGATCCGGCCTTTCTCCCACCAGTGGACGATCGGATCGAACCGGACCGTGACCCGGTGCGGGCTGCGGCAGAGTTCGACGAGGAGGGGAAGCTGGGCCAGGGCCTCCTCCGGCGGGGGCACCCCCGGTTCGAGCGGCCCTCCCCCGAGCCCGGTCACGGTGAACTGGGCGCTGACCTGGTCGTACCGCGCGAGGAGCTTCCGCGCTCCGCGCTCGGCGAGGAGGCGGGAGAAGTCCTTTGACCACAGGACGAGGGTGTGGACGCGCTCCGGGCGCAGGGACACCGTGCGCTGCCCCCCGTAGGGGAGAGCGATCGTGGCTTCCCCCGCCCGCAACGCACCGGCGAGCCATGGGAGGTACCAGCGGGGGAGGTCCGTCCGCCGCGAGGCGGAGATGACGCGGGTGCCGGGGGTGGGACTTGAACCCACACGGGGGTTGGATACCCCACTGGATCCTGAGTCCAGCGCGTCTGCCAATTCCGCCACCCCGGCTCGCCCCGATTCTATGGGGTCGGGAAGGGGGGCACAAGATTTGACGCCGCTCCCCGAGATCCGGTAGACTGTCGCCCGGGTGAGGGACATGGACGAGCTCAAAGACTTCCGCGTGTTCGCGGACCTGAAACCGGACGACCTGAAGAAACTGGGTGGGCTGGTGCGTTCGATCGACTATGGCGCAGAGGAGCTCTTGTTCATGGAGGGGGCGCCGGCGTTCGGGTTCTACCTCGTGTTCACCGGTGCGGTGAAACTCGTCAAGCGCAGTTCCAAGGGCAAATCCCAGATCCTGAAGATCGTTGGCCCGGGGGGGCTCGTCGGGGAGACGACCCTGTTCGATAAGGGCCTCCACAACGCCTACGCCAAGACCCTCATCCCGTCACGGATCGGGTTCATCGAGCGCGGTGATTTCTTCTATTTTCTCGAGCACTACCCGAAGACCGTGTTCCGCTTTTTCGAGCACATCTCCCAGGAGCTCAAGGCCTTCCAGAACAAGCTCGCCGAGCGCTCGTACGCTTCCTCCAAGGAGCGGTTGTCGCGCCTCATCCTCGCCCTCGACCGGCTGGGGTTGGAGCTGTCGCGGGCGGAGCTGGCGGAGATGGCGGGCGTGTCCTCGAAAACCGCGATCCGCACCCTGGGAGAGCTCGAGTCCCGCGGCATCGTGGCCATCGACAACCGACGCATCTCCGTTCTCAAAGCGGACTACCTGACGCGCCTCATCGAGCCGTTCTCCGTGCCCAGCGACGAAGCGGTCATCATCTGACCCTCGACTGCGGGGCGAAGTGACCCGTGTCCTTGGCCGGAACGCGCCGATCGGGGATAGTCGAGCGATGTCAGGGGAGAAGATGGTTCAGGGCAAGCGGCTTGGGATCGCGGTGGGGGTGTTCGCCATCGCTGGTTCCCTCCTCTGGGGCACGGCGATCCCCTCTGGGTGGGCGTTCGCCCTGGGAGGGTACCTGCCCGTGCTGCTGGGGGTGGTGGGGGGCGCCCTGCTCCTCTCCTCGCTCCTGTTGGGGTGGGTGGGCACGGCGATCGCCTGGATCGCTTCCGGTCTGATCTCCCTTCCCGTGTTCGTGATCCCGGAGGTGGCCCTTGCCCAGCCGGCGATGGGGGCGGTGATCCCGCTCCTGTTCGCGGGGGTCGCTGTCCTGGGGCGGGGGGTGGGGTACCTGTGGGGGCAGCGGACGCAACACCGCGAGACCCGGGAGCGGCTCGAGGACTGCTATGGCCGGGAGTTCTTCGAGAACTCCCTCAACATCATCCACGTGGTGAGCAATCGGGGGAACGTGAGCCGCCGCAACCGGCGCTCCCGCGAGCTCCTCGGCTGGCCGCAGCGCCAGTCGCTGCAGATCTCGGAGTACATCCATCCCGAGGACATCGACCACTTCAAGGACCTGTTGAAGGCCCTGTTTGAGCGGGGCGAGGTCCGCCAGGAGCGGCTGCGCTTCCTGTCCGAGGGTCACCGGGCGCTCACCGTCGAGGTCCAAGCGCGCCGCGTCACGCCCAAGGTGGCGGTGCTGGAGGCCCAGGATCGGTCCGAGGTCCAGGCCCTCGAGCACAAGCTGCGCGAGCAGGAGGCGCGGTATCGGTTCCTGATCGAGGATGGGATCGACACCCTCGATCTCGGGGTCATCCTGTGGGACAAGGAGCGGCGTGTCCTGTGGGCGAACCACGCGGTGGAGGACTTCTTCGGGGTGGACCGTGAGGAGCTGTTCGGGCTCCCCGCTGACCGCGTCCGCGGCGAGATCGCCCGGGTGCTTGCGGACGGGAAGGAGTACAGCTCCCTCGTCGAAGCCGCCTACCGCAGCGGGACCGTGGTCGAGGGGTTCGTGACGCGGATCCTGCCCGCGGCCGGCCGGGAGGAACGGGTGATCCAGTACCGGTCCATCCCCATCGAGACGGTTCGCTATCGGGGGGGACGCATCGACTACTACGCCGACATCACCGAGCTCAAGCGGTTGGAGGACGCCCTGCGCCAGGAGAAGGCCCAGCTCGATGAGGTGAATCGGAACCTGCGGAACTTCAGCGATATCGTGTCCCACGACCTCCGCAACCCGACGCGCACCGCGCTCGGCTACCTCACCCTGATCCTCGATCGTCACGCCAACGGGGAGCTGCCCTCCGAGGTGCGGGAGGACCTGGAGAAGGCCCAGGCCCGGCTGCGGCGCATGGACCAGCTCATCGTTGACCTGACCAAGTTCTCCCAGATGCGCATCGATCCCACCCGCTACGAGGAAGTGGACGTGGGGAGGTTGGTCCAGGAGGTGTGCGAGGACCTCGGCGACCGGATCAAGTCGGTGAGCGTGACGATCGCCCCGGACATGCCCCGGGTCTGGGCCGTGCCGTCCTTGCTGCGGGATGTTTTCCAGAACCTCATCTCCAACGCGGCCAAGTTCAACGACAAGGCCCTGCCGACGGTCGAGGTGGGATGGAAGCCCTATCGCGGGGACTCATACCTCTTCTACGTTCGGGACAACGGTCCTGGCATCGA
>JACIWJ010000021.1 GCA_014361015.1 Candidatus Bipolaricaulota bacterium
TAGGCGCAGCTCCGAGCGCGGGCACGACCGTGGCGTCCCCGCCATGCGTCTGAAGGTACGTTGAGTAAGCGATCGTGCCGAGTGGAACCGTGGCTGTACCGGGGAGCCCCTCAGCTTCCTCCACCGTCACCGTGTAGTCACATCCCTGGTTGACGAGGATCGTACTGGTGCAGCCCTCGACCGTGACCACGGTCGGTCGGAGCGCGACAGCGAGCAGCTCCGCTGCACCCCCAGCCGCGTGAACGGAAGACCCCTCGTAGGTCGCCGTGATGATCGTGGTGGTGCTGGCGTCGAACGGACCGGGAGTGTAGCTCACGCTGCACGCTCCTCCACTCAGGGTGGCGGTGTTGGAGGAGAACACGCCGTTCTTGCCACCGTCATCGAAGCTGACCGTTCCCGTCGGCACCGATGCGGTACCGGCGGTCGTGTCATCCTCTACGGTCACCGTCACCGTGACCGGCTGGAAGATGTAGGCGGCGGTCGGGTCAAGGGAGAGCTGGACCTCGACGGCTCGCTTGATGATCGCCTGCGGGAAGCTTCCGGAGCTCCCCTCGTGCGTGTCATCGCCCGCGTACGTAGCCGTGAACGTGTGTGGGGTTCCCTCGGCGCTACTTGGGGTGTAAGTGAACGTGAACTGCCCCGCATCGGCGGCGACGAGCGTGTGGGACCAGGATGTGGGAGTCCCTTGGCCAGTGGGGCTGACGCTGACCGTCACGTTTCCCGTGGGCATCGAGGTCTCGCCCGGAGAGGTGTCTACCACGCGAACCGTAACGGTTACTGTGTCGCCCACGACGAGGGCCGTGTCTGACCCCATCACCAGCGTGGTCGTTTCCCGCTTGGTCACCGTATGATCTTCGGTGTCGCTGCTTCCGTTGTGGTCCGTGCTGCCCAGGTATTCCGCGGCGATGGTGTGATCCCCGATGGGGAGCGTGTTCGTAGTGAGAACGGCCCGGCTCCAGTTCGGCCCCGAGCTCACCAACTCCGCCGTGCCGAGAAGCGTTCCTATCTCGTAGGTGAATGTGACTGTTCCCAGAGGAGGTTCTCCTCCCGGCTCGGAGGCCGTGACATAGGCGATCAACGTGACCGTCTCGCCAACGACCGAAGGATTCGGGGAGGTCGCGAGGACCAGCGCGGTGTCGGCCTTGTTGACGGTCTGATCCAGCGGAGCCGACGTGCTTGGGCTGAAGTTGACTGTCCCGGAGTACCCGGAGTATTCAGCGGTGATCGAGTGGACCCCGGTTGACAGAGAGCTGGTCGCTAACTGGGCCTGTCCGTTCGTCGTATTCACCAGGACTGGGGTCGAGATCGTAACTCCGCCGTCCTTGAACGTGACCGTTCCCCCATCGGGAACCGGAGTGACGGTGGCCGTGAACGTCACGAACTGGCCATACGCCGACGGGTTAGCGTCGGACACAAGGGTGGTCGTGGTGGCAGTCTGCCCCAGTCCGACCCAACATAGCCCCAAAACAAGAGCCAGGGTCAGCAAGACCCTCCGACCAAGCCTTCCGCCGCTTTGATGCCGCGTTCGACGACCCTCAGCTGAGAACCTCGCCATGCTTGCCCCCCTGTCCCGCATTTCCCTAGAACACATAGCCGATCGTGATCCCGAACATGGCCAGCCCCCCGCGCCCGAAGGTCAGGCCGAATCCAACCTGGACCGGGCTCAAGTTCAGGCCGAACCGCACGCTGAGCCCGGAGAACGAGAGCCCCTTGTCCGATCGCCACGAGTAGCTGAGCCCGTAGTTCGAGACGAACAATCCCTGGTTCAAGGCGAGCGCGAACGAGGCCCCGGTCACCCCTTTGTCGAGGGTCGCGGTCGAGGTCGCCGAGCACGTACCGCTCGTCCAGCCAGAGTTGAACTGGTGACGGTAGCTCATGTTGAGGCTTCCTGACGTGAACCCGCCCGAGCTGTCAAATTGGAGGTTGAGCGTGCCCACCTCCGTGGGGATGCTGACCGAGAACCCGCCCCAAGTGAGTCCCGTTGTGATCCCGAGTGTGAACGAGGTGCCGATGCTCGCCTTCTCAAACAGGGTCAGCCCTACGCTTCCGGTCACGCTGAGGAACGGGTCATCCTTGGGCTGGATTCTGGCCGAGACACCGACGCGGAAGTTGCTGATCGGCCCCAAGCACCATGGGCATGGGAACGGGATGCTGGCGATCGACACCGTGAAGTACATCGCCTCCGGGTCGGCTACCCCGGCTGTGGAATGCTTCTTCACACTGAACGAGCCAGGTTTGGCACCGAGGCACATCTGGACCGTGACGGGGATCCCCGGTGCAGCGTCGGAGGAGAGGGTGATCACGCTCCCTAGGGCGAACGTCTGGTCGGACGTGTCGTACTGATCGGGGTCGGGAGATAGGGGATCGTCGTAGTCAGCCTCGGGATTGGGGAAGTTGAGGTCCTGGAACACGGTGATCCACTGCACACGGATTCCAGAGAAGGTCCCGCTCGCCTCCAGCCGGGCCTGGGCGAACAGGAGGTCTCCGGGGGGGATCACCGCCATGTTCGGCAGGCTGTTGACATCCACGACGGACTCGTACGGGACGGCGAAGTCCATCTCCGGCTTGATCGTGATCGCTCCCCATGTGCCCTCGAGCCCGGCCACCACATGCTCGAACCCCGGGATCCCCACGACGGTGCTGAGGAGAACCGCCAAGGGGTCGAACGAGCACTTGAGGTTGATCCCGACCTCGATGTCCCACGCGAACACCGTGCGTTCGCAGGGCGTATCGAGCTTGATCTCGTCCACCACCGAGCACGGGAGCGGATACCCCGCGATGCTGAGCGTGGTGGACCCCGTGAGGACACCAAGCTTGGATGAGGTGACCTGACCAAGCACCCCGCACCCCGCCCCGACAACGGCCAGCGCTGCCACGAACCATTTCCCCACTGCCCCCTCCTCCCCTCCGCTGCCCCCGCAGCCGCAGCCAAAAGATAACAAGTATACGGGTAGAGAGGCGACTCTGTCAAGGTTGATCTTGCATCCTTTTATAGCGCCTTCGGATGGGCGGTGACCCTGGCCAGTTGCCGTGGGTCAGACCTGCGCTACACTCTTCTCCTAGTGCCTCAGGACAACCGGTGCCAGACTGTCCGGTCAACCGATCCGGAGAGTGGAAACCCGGTTCAAGGAGAGGAGACGATGGCCTCGATGCAGAAGCGCACGATCGCTGAACCTTACAGGATCAAGGTTGTGGAGCCCCTGCGGATGACGACGCGGGAGTACCGGGAGGAGAGGATCCGCGAGGCGGGGTACAACACGTTCCTCCTCCGGAGCGAGGACGTGTACATCGACCTCCTCACCGACTCCGGGACCTCGGCGATGAGCGACAACCAGTGGGCGGGGATGATGCTCGGAGATGAGGCCTACGCCGGATCGCGCAACTTCTACCACCTCGAGGCGGCCGTCCAGGAGATCTACGGGTTCCGCTACGTCGTCCCCACCCACCAGGGTCGGGCCGCGGAGCACATCACGAGCCAGCTGCGGATCAAGCGCGGGCAGTACGTCCCGATGAACATGTACTTCACCACGACCCGCGAGCACGTCGAGCGGGCGGGGGGGATCTTCTACGACTGCATCATCGACGAGGCGCACGACCCTCAGAACCCGCACCCGTTCAAGGGCAACGTGGACCTGGCGAAGCTCGATCACCTCGTCCAGGAGAAGGGCCGCGACCAGATCGCCTACCTCTCCATCGCCCCGTGCGTGAACATGGCCGGCGGGCAGCCGTTCTCGATGGCGAACCTCCGCGAGGTGGCGGCCTGGGCAGACCGCCATGGGATCCCGATCATCTTCGATGCGACCCGCGCCGTGGAGAACGCGTACTTCATCCAGCAGCGGGAGCCCGGGTACGAAGGGAAGCCGGTGCGGGAGATCCTCCGCGAGATGATGAGCTACGGCGAGGGGTGCACGATGTCCTCGAAGAAGGACAACCTCGTCAACATCGGGGGGTTCATCGCCACGAACAACGAGCAGTTCTTCACCCGGGCCAAGGAGATGGTGGTCGTGTTCGAGGGCCTCCACACCTACGGGGGGCTGGCCGGCCGCGACATGGAGGCGATCGCCCGCGGGATCTACGAGATGGTCGACGACCTCTACATCGCGAGCCGGGTCCGCCAGGTGGAGTACCTGGGGGGCCGCCTCCGCGAGGGGGGAGTCCCGATCGTCGAGCCCGTGGGCGGCCACGCGGTGTTCGTGGACGCCAAGCGGTTCCTCCCCCACGTTCCTCAAGAGGAGTTCCCCGCCCAGGCCCTCGCCGCTGCCCTGTACGTGGACAGCGGGGTCCGGGGGATGGAGCGGGGGATCGTGAGCGCGGGCCGCGATCCGGCAACGGGTGAGCACCGCCGGCCCAATCTCGAACTCGTCCGCCTCACGGTCCCCCGCCGCGTGTACACGAACCTCCACATGGACGTCGTCGCCGAGAGCTGCGCGGCGCTCTACGCGGACCGGGAGAGCATTCGCGGGCTGAAGATGGTGTACGAGCCCCCCGAGCTCCGGTTCTTCCAGGCCCGGTTCGAGCCGATCGTCCCGTAGAGGAAACCGCCGCCGGCGAACCGGCCCGGCCTCCGTCGTCCGGCCGGCCCCAGGTTGCCGGGCTCCCTCGCTCTATATAGAATGGGGCCGATTATGGATACGAGGAGCCAGGGATGACGTACCGGCGGCGGGTGCAGGTGACGGGAGGCGGGACGTTCCTCGTCACCCTCCCCAAGGAGTGGGCGGAGCGAATGGGGGTCGGGCAGGGGACAGAGATGGTCCTCATCCCCAACGATTCCGGGGCGATGATGGTCGTCCCCGAGGGGGCCCGCGACCGCAACCGCTGCACGCTCGCCATGACCGGCCGGGAGCGCGTTCACCTGCAGCGGGACATCATCGCGCGCTACATCGCCGGGTACGACGTGATCGAGGTCGTGGGCGAGCGCATCGGACCGGAGGGGCGGCGCCTGGTGCGCGACATCGCGCAGTCGTTGGTCGGGGTGGAGGTCCTGGGCGAGACCCAGGGCGTGGTAGCGCTGCACTGCGTGGCCAACGTGCGGGACTTTCCAGCGCCCCAGACGATTCGCCGCATTCTGGAGATCGCCGACGCGATGTGGGAGGACGCGTTGACGGCCTTCCTGACCCGCGACGAGGAGCTGGCTCGCGACGTGGAGGAACGCGATGGCGATGTGGACCGCCTCGTCCTCCTCGTGGCCCGCCAGTTCGGGCTTCTCCTTCGCGATCTGATCGTGGAGGAGGAAGTCGGAATGTCCCGATTCCAGTTCCTCCACTACCACACGGTCGCGGACCAGCTGGAGCGGGTCGCGGACCACGCGGTGAAGGTGTCCCACGTCGCGCGGACCGTGACCGATGTGCCGCCGTCGCGGTATGCAGATCGGGTCCGGAAAATGGCCGTGGCGTCCCAGAATGTGGTGCGGGAGGCCGTCGCCGCGTTCATCGAGCGGGATGTGGCGCGGGCCAATCGCGTTCTCTCCGGTAAAGGGACGAAGGAAACGGTCACCGACTGGATGCAGGAGGCGATCCGTGACCAGCGGGCCAATGCCCTCCCGTTAACCCTCCTCCACGACAGCTTGCACCGCTGTCGCGAGCACGGGTTCAACATCGCCGAGACCGCGCTCGACGCCGCGGTGCCCACCCTGGGCTCCGGCTCTATATAGAGCACGGTACCATCCCGACGGACACGATGCGTTTGGACAGTACTATAGAACAAGTGTCTCGTCTTCAGCGTCTTGACTCGCCCCACAGAGGCACTATACTACGGTCCATCTCTATATAGTACGGAGGCGGACGATGAGACGACTGTGGTGGCTTCTCGTTGCGGGGTGGGCTGGAGTGGCGGTGGGCCAGCCCACGGCACCGGTGGACTCCCTGGCGATCCTGGTCGACGGGTCGAGCACGGTCGGGCCGGTCACGGAGGCGGTGGCCGCGGAGTTCCGCGCCCTGGCCCCGCGGGCGCGGATCTCGGTGGGCGTGAGTGGGACGAGTGGGGGGTTCCGGCGGTTCCTCGCCGGCGAGACGGACATCAACGACGCGTCGCGGCCGATCCGTCCGGCCGAGATCACCACGGCCAAGGATCGCGGCATCGAGTACCTCGAGCTCATGATCGGACTGGACGGGGTGGCCGTTGTTGTCTCCCGCACCAGCGGGATCTTCCTCGACGGGGCACCCGTGATGACGTTGGGCGAGCTCAACCTCCTCTGGAGCCGCGAGAGCGAGGGGCTCATCACCCGTTGGAGCCAGATCAGCCCGCGGTTCGCCGATGCGCCGATCGTCCTCTCAGGCGCGGCCAGCACGTCGGGGACGTTCGACGTGTTCACCGCGGTGGTGTGTGGGAAGGAGGGCGACAGCCGGACGGACTACTTCGGAACGGAGGAGGACCAGCTCCTCGCGGAGCAGACGGGAGCCGACCCGTACGCGCTCACGTACTTTGGGTTCGCGTTTCTCGACCACAACCGGGACCGGGTCCAGGCAGTCGCCATCGATCCCCGTCCGGAGGTCATCGACACCCCGGCTGAGGTCCTCGCCGCGATCAACGCCCGCCGCGCCGCGGCGGGGAAGGAGCCGATCGTGGCCGTGGGGGATGCCCCGCAGGGGGTGGTCCCGTCCGTGGACTCGATCGCCGACTTCAGCTACCCGCTGAGCAGGCCACTGTTCTTCTACGTCAACCGGGCCTCGGCGAACCGGTCGCTCGTCGAGCAGTTCGTGACGTTCTACCTGAGCGAGGAGGTCATCGGCGACCCGGAGTTCCTGCTCGACGTGGGCTACCTCCCCGTCTCGGCGGAGCTTCGCGAAGCGGCGCGGCGGATCTGGACGAACCGGATCACCGGCACGGCGTTCGGCGGGACGATCACCGGGTTCACGCCCGAGGACATCGCTCGGTTGTACCGAACACACGCGGGCTTCTAGCCCCAGAGCATGGACGTCACCCCGCACGCCGTTGTGCGAGTCTCTTGCGGCCGCAGCCGCCGCGAGGGGCTCGCCACGGCGGGGCTCACCACCACCGGCCTGCTCGCGGTGGTGGTCACGCTCGCGATCATCGCCCTGTTCATCGAGGGAAGCGTCCCCTTCTTCCGCGAGGTCCAGCTGGGCGACTTCGTGGAGGGAACCCGCTGGGCGCCGCTCCACGAGCCGGCAAGTTACGGGATCCTGCCCCTCGTGGGGGCAACCGTGGTCACCACGGGCATCGCACTGGCCGTTGCCATGCCGCTCGGGCTTCTTTCGGCCGTGTTCCTCAGCACCTACGCCCCCAGTTCGGTGCGGAGGATCCTCAAGCCCGCGCTCGAACTCCTGGCCGGGGTACCCACGGTGGTCTACGGGTTCTTCGCCCTCCGGTTCGTGACACCTCTCCTCCAGGGGTTCATCCCCGCGTTGGGGTTCTGGAACGGATTGTCCGCCGGGCTGGTCATGGGCGTGATGATCGTCCCCTATGTGGCTTCGTTGTCCGAGGACGTTCTGTACGCGGTCCCGCGGTCGCTGTGGGAGGGATCGTACGCGCTGGGGGCAACCCGGTTTGAGACCGTGGTCCGCGTCGTGGTCCCGGCCGCTCTGTCCGGGCTCGGAGCCGCGTTCATCCTGGCGATGACGCGGGCGGTGGGGGAGACGATGATCGTCGCCCTCGCCGCGGGCCGGACCCCGACCTGGCCGCCGGATCCGACCCAGCCCCTCCTCACGCTGACCACGGCGATCGTGAACATCGCCACCGGGGACCACGAGGCCACCGCGTTCATCTGGTCCGCCGTGTTCGCGATCGGGCTCCTCCTGTTCCTGACCACGCTCGTCTTGAACACGGTGAGCTACCTCGTCATCCGGCGGTTCCGGGAGAGGTACGCATGAGTGGCCGCCGCACGCGGGGATGGGCGTTCGCCTGCCTCGCCGGGGCCGCGCTTGGCGTCAGCCTCGTTGTGCTCATCATCCTCATCGCCATCACCGCGCTTCAGGCTGGTCCGATTACGTCGATGCGAGCGGTGGCGGGGGCCGGCATCTCCCTCTCCTTGCGCAGCATGGATGTCCCGGGTACCCGCGACGCGGTGGCATTCGTCACGGTCGCCCAGGTCGAGGCCGGCTCCCCCGCCGCCGGCCTGGGGATGTCGCGGGGCGACGCGCTGCTGACGGTCGGGGACACCCCGGTGAACCGGCCGAGCCAGGCCTGGGACGCCGTGGGCGCCGCCCCCGGCGGACGGGAGGTGACCCTCCCCGTGGTCTGGATGCCGCGGCCTGAGATCACCCTCGGTACCCTGCGGGCCGCCTCGGTGGAGGGAGCGCCGCGCGTCGTCCTCTCGGCTCCGTCCGAATCCGCGCAGGCGGGGGGCCTCCGGGCAGGGGATGTGCTGCTCACCGCAGGAGGGATCCCGATCGCCGGGACGCGCCAAGCGTGGGAAGCCCTGGTAGTGGCCGCGCGGACCCAGGGCACGCCGATCGAGTTGGCCCTGGAGCGAGAGGGCGAGCCAGTGCTCGTCCGCTGGGATCCCACCGCACGGGCCGAACTGCCGTTCGTTCGCGACCCCCTGCGCGCGTGGTGGACCTTCCTGACCACGCTCAACGAACCACGTTACCCGGAGCGAGCTGGGCTTCTCCCCGCGTTCGTCGGGTCCGTGTACGTGGTGCTCGTGATGGCCGCAGTGGCGTTCCCGCTCGGGGTCGCCGGCGCCGTGTACCTCGAGGAGTACGCACCGAGCAACTTCCTGACCCGCACGATCGAAATCCTCGTGGCGAACCTTGCCGGAACGCCGTCGGCGGTCGTGGGGATCATCGGGCTCGAGGTGTTCGCCCGTGCCCTGGGCGCGGGACGCAGCATCCTTGCCGGAGGACTTACCCTGTCCGTCCTCATCTTGCCGATGATGATCGTCGCCACCCGCGAGGCGCTGCGGGCGGTGCCGCGGACGCTTCGCGAGGCCGCGCTTGCGGTCGGGGCCACCCGCTGGGAGACGGTACGGCACCACGTTCTCCCCTATGCCCTGCCGGGGATCCTCACCGGAACGATCCTTTCCTTCTCCCGCGCGCTGGGGGAGGCGGCCCCGCTGCTGCTGCTCGGGGCGTTCCTGTTCGTGACCTACGTCCCCCAGGGCCTTGGAGACAGCTTCACCGTGGTCCCCCTCCAGATCTTCGAGTGGGCGACCCGCCCCCAGGACGGGTTCGCAACGGTGGCCGCGGCGGCGATTGTGATCCTCGTTGCGCTCCTTCTCCTGCTCAACGCGGTGGCGATCGTCCTGCGCACGCGGTTCCAGCGGAGGTGGTCGGGTTGAGTGACCCCGGGGCCCCTCCCATCCTCAGCACGCGGGCGTTCAGCCTGTGGTACGGCTCCCACCAGGCGCTGTTCCAGGTGACCTTGGACATCGCCGCCCGCCAGGTCACGGCGATCATTGGCCCGTCGGGGTGCGGGAAGAGCACCCTCATCCGCGCCTTCAACCGCCTGAACGACCTCATCCCCGGGGTGCGCACCTCGGGGGAGGTCCTGTTCCGCGGGGAGGAGATCTACGGTCGGGGCGTGGATCCCGTGGACGTGCGGCGCCACATCGGGATGGTGTTCCAGAAGCCGAACCCGTTTCCGAAATCCGTGTTCGAGAACGTGGCGTTCGGGTTGCGGATCAACGGGTTCCGGGGGAACCTCGCGGAGCGGGTGGAACGGGCGCTCCAGCAGGCGGCGCTGTGGGACGAGGTGAAGGACGACCTCCACCGGAAGACCGGCTACGATCTCTCCGGCGGTCAGCAGCAGCGGTTGTGCATCGCGCGGGCGCTCGCTGTGGCCCCGGAGGTGCTCCTGATGGACGAGCCGTGCTCAGCGCTTGACCCCATCGCCAGCGCGAAGATCGAGGACCTGATCCGCGAGCTGGCGCGTTCGGTTACCGTAGTGATCGTCACCCACAACATGCAGCAGGCGGCGCGGGTGAGTAACTGGACCGCGTTCATGCTCCTCGGGGAGCTCGTGGAGTTCGGGCCGACGCGGGAGGTCTTTACCCGACCCACGGACGGCCGCACCGAGGCGTACATCACGGGGAGGTTTGGCTAGATGGTTCGCGAGGCGTTTGAACACGAGCTCCGGGCGCTAGAGGGAGAAGTCGTCGCCCTCGGGGCGGCCGTCGCGGAGGCCGTGCGGGGGGCGATCTCCGCCCTGCGCACGCGCGACGCGGCCCTCGCGGAGCGGGTGAACCGCGCCGACGACGACCTCAACCGACGGCGGTTCGAGCTCGAGGAGCAGTGCCTGGCCCTCCTCGCCACCCAACAGCCGATGGCGAGCGACCTGCGGGTGCTGACAGCGGTTCTCCACATCGCGACCGACCTCGAGCGGATGGGGGACCACGCTGCTGGGGTTGCGCGGCTCGTCATCCGGATGGGCGATGAGCCCTTGGTCAAACCGCTCGTCGACATCCCGCGGATGGCGGACCTCGTGGTGAGCATGCTCGACGAGTCGCTGAGCGCATTCGTGCGCCGCGACGCCGGTGCCGCTCGGCGCGCGGCGGCACGGGACGACGAGGTGGACGCACTCCACGACCAGGTGCATCGGGAGCTGTTTCTCCTCATGATTCAGAACCCGAGCACGATCACCCAGGCCACGTACCTCATGTGGGCGAGCCACGGCCTGGAGCGAATTGCGGACCTCGTCACGAACGTGTGTGAACGGGTGGTGTTCGTGGTCGAGGGGGTGTTAGAGGACCTCAACCAGCTTCGCGGTTGAGCACCAGGCGGAGTGAGGACAATGGTGTAGCGACGAGCGAGTGGGATCAAGACCCAACGGAAGGAGGCAAGCGATGAAGCGGAGGAGTGTTCTTACATGGACGGCTGTTGGACTGGGAGTGTGGTGCGGGATAGCGGCTGAGCTGACGGTCGCTGTATCCACCGAGCCCCCGGGGCTCGATCCGACAACGAACGCCGCAGCGGTGATCAAGCTTCTCCTCCACCACAACGTGTACGAGTGCCTGGTCCAGTTCGATGCCGAGACGAACCTGCAGGGCCAGCTCGCCACATCGTGGGAGGTGTCAGCGGATGGCCTCGAGTACCTGTTCCACATTCGCAAGGGGGTCACCTTCCACGACGGGACGCCGTGCGATGCGGAGGCGGTGCGCCGGAGCTTTCAGCGCACGCTTGATCCGCGGACCGGCCATCCGAACAGGAACTTCTACGCTGCGATCCAAGAGGTCGTCGCCGAAGAAGGTCGCGTGCGGTTTGTCCTCAAGTACCCATACGCGCCGTTCCTCGCCCTCCTCGCCCTCGGCGACTCCGTTGTCGTCCCCGCTCAGCGGGCCGATCTGGCCCTGCACCCGGTGGGGACAGGCCCGTTCGCGATGGCCGAGATGGAGGACTGGCGGCCAACTGACCGCCTCATCCTCCGGCGTTTTGACGGGTACTACCTTCCAGACCGGCCGAAGGTGGAGCGAATCGTGTTTCGGTTCATCCCTGACCCAGCCGCCCAGCTTGCTGCCCTCAGAGCAGGGGATGTGGACCTGATCGCGGAGGTGACCCCCGAGATCGCCTTCGCCCTTTCCACCGACCCCCTGTTCCGTGTCGTTTCGGGACCGTCGAACGTCGTACAGCTCATGGCCATCAACAACGCACGCCCTCCGCTGGATCGGGTGGAGGTGCGGCGGGCCCTCGCCCATGCCATCGACCGGCAGGCGGTCATCGATCAGGTGTTCTTTGGGTTCGGGACCCCGATCGGGAGTCACCTCACCCCAGCGGTCCCCTACTACGCGGACATGACCCACGTCTACCCCTACGACCCCGTGGAGGCGCGGCGCCTCCTCGTCGCGGCGGGGTACGGGGAGGGCCTAACGCTGCGGATGGTCCTCCCCAGCAACTACGCGCAGCACGTGCGCACGGGCGAGTTCATCGCCGCCCAACTGCGGGAGGTGGGGGTGAGGGTGGCGATCGAGCTCGTGGACTGGAACACATGGCTTGACCGCGTGTTCACAGCGGCCGACTACGACCTGACGGTGGTCGGCCATCCCGGCCGCGCGGATCCCGCTCTCATGCTGACCGGGTACGGTGCGGACCGGCCGGACTACTACTTCCGCCGGGGCTGGCGGAACGAGGAGTTGGAGTCCCTCCTCGGGTTGGGGATGGTCACCCCCGACCCGGGGACGCGGCGCGCGATCTACGCTCGGGTGCAGGAGATCCTCGCCGAGGAGGCGGTCAACTACTACATCCAGGACATGGCGGCGATCCACGCGCTGCGGGCGGGGGTCGTGGGGGTGAGAGTGCTCCCGATCTACGTCCTCGACCTCACGCAGGTCGGATTCGAATGAACCGACGGAACGCGGGGTCGAGGGAGTCGCGCAGCGCGTCGCCGATGAGGTTGAGGCCGAGGACGGCCAGGGCGAGGGCCAGGCCGGGGAACACGGCCGGCCAGGGGAATTGCGGAAAGAAGTCCTGGGCCTCGCGGAGCATGCGCCCCCACGCCGGGTACGGGGGTTGAACCCCCAGGCGGAGGTAACTCAACGAGGATTCGGCGAGAAGCGCTGCCCCTAACCCCACCGTGGCCTGGACGAGGAGCGGGGACGCGCTGTTGGGCGCGATGTGGCGGACGAGGATCCAGCTCCTTCCGGCCCCCGCAGCGCGGGCGGCGAGGACGTACTCCCGCACCCTCACCGACTGCACCCCGGCCCGGGCCACGCGGGCGAAAAACGGCAGGTTGAACAGAGCAAGGGCGGTGGCAACCCCCGGGAGCCCTGGGCCCCACGCCGCGCCGAGGAGGAGCGCGAGCAAGAGGGCCGGAAACGCGAGGAGGGCGTCAGCGAGGCGCATCGTGATCTCGTCCCACATCCCCCCCGCGTAGCCGGCGAACCCACCGAGGGCGATCCCCGCGATCCCCCCGCCCACCACCGCCACGAGAGCCACCGCGAAGGAAGCCCGGCCTCCGATCACGAGGCGGCTGAACGTGTCGCGCCCGAACCAATCGGTTCCCAGGGGATGGGATGAGCTGGGGGCCGCGAGGCGCTGCGGCCCGAGGGCGAGGGGATCCCACGGCACCCATACCAGGCCGACCAGGACAGGGCCCACGGCCAAGGTCAGGCAGATCACCCCCGTCCACAGCCCGACGTGGCGCCTCATCGCTCGCGCAGCCGTGGGTCGAGGAGCGCACAGCCCACGTCCACGATCAGGCTCACGATCACCACAAGCCCCACCACCACCGCCGCGGCCGAGGCGAGCAGAGGGAGGTCCCGGCCCTCCACGGCGACCACGGTCAGGCGCCCCAGACCGGGGAGCCCGAACACGTTCTCCACCACCATCGCCCCTGCCACGAGACGGGCCAGGGTCAAGCCGGCGGTCGTGAGGATGGGGATGAGGGCATTGCGGAGGGCATGGACCGCCACGATGCGCACTTCGGGGAGCCCCTTGGCGCGGGCGCTGCGCACGTAGTCCTCCCCAAACACATCGGCGAGGGATGCCCGAACCATCCGCGCGAGATACGCCCCGCGGGGAAGGGCGAGGGACAGGGCGGGGAGGACGAGGCTCGCCAGGGCCCGCGGATCCGCCCATCCCGGGAATCCTCCCGCAGGAAGCAGCCGCCACGTCACGGCGAGGAGACCGACGAGGAGGATCCCGAGCCAGAACTCGGGGAGGGCTGTTCCCAACTGGAGGAAGCCCACCGTCCCCACGTCCAGCCACCCGCCAACGCGGCCCGCGGCGATCGTCCCCAGAGGCAGGGCGAGGAGGAGGGCCATCCCGAGCGCGAGCCCGGCCAGGGGGAGGGTCACCGCGAGCGCGGACAGGACGAGGGGGCGCACCGGTCGACCGTAGAGGAGCGAGTCCCCCCAGTCTCCGGCGCTGAACGCCCCCAACCAGGCCACGAACCGGATGGGCCAGGGCGTGTCGAGACCCAACCGGGCCCGCGCCGCCGCGTAGTCCTCTGGGGACGCGTCGGGACCGACCACCACGCGTGCCGGATCGCCAGGAACGAGCTGGACGGCGACGAACACGAAGAAGGCGACGACGAGGAGCGTGAGCACTGCCCCCCCCACCCGCCGCACGAGGTGCCCGATCATCGCTCCCCGGGGGCGATCAGCCTCCCGCGAGCGCGGCGTGAGCGGCTGCGAGGCGGGCAATCGGCACCCGGAACGGGGAACAGCTCACGTAATCCATCCCCACGCGGTGGCAGAACATCACGCTTTCGGGGTCCCCCCCATGCTCCCCACAGATCCCGACCTTCAGCTCGGGGCGGGTGCGCCGGCCGCGGGAAATCCCGAGGGAGATCAGCTCCCCAACCCCCTCCTGGTCGATCGTCTGGAACGGGTCGGCGGGGATGATCGCCAACCGGAGGTAGTCGGGGAGGAACCCCCCGATGTCGTCCCGGCTGAACCCGAACGTCATCTGGGTGAGGTCGTTCGTGCCAAAGCTGAAGAACTCGGCAGTGGCCGCGATGTCCTCCGCCCGCAGCGCCGCCCGCGGGATCTCGATCATCGTCCCGAACAAGCATGGAAGCTCGGGAAGTCCGAACCGAGCCTGCACCTCCTCGCGCACCCGATCGAAGATCGCCTTCTGGTGATCGAGCTCGCGGGCAGTGGAGGTGACGGGGATCATCACCTCCGGGACCGGCCTCTTCCCCGCCGCGAGCAACTCCGCTGCCGCCTCGAGGATCGCCCGGATCTGCATTTCCGTGATCTCGGGGTACGTGATCCCCAGCCGCACCCCACGGTGCCCAAGCATGGGGTTCGTCTCCCGCAGCCCCTCGACCCGCTTGCCGAGCTCAGCCACCTCGACCCCCAGCTCGCCCGCGAGGCGGGCAAGCTTGTCCTCGTCGTGGGGGACGAACTCGTGGAGGGGAGGATCGAGGAGGCGGATCGTCACTGGGCGGCGATCCATCACCTCGAGGGTCGCCTTCACGTCGGCCTTGACGTGGGGGAAGAGCTCGTCCAGCGCCCGGCGCCTCTCTTCCTCGGTCGCGCTCACGATCATCTTCCGAAGGAGCGCGAGCGCCTCCGCGCTTCCCTCACCGTAGAACATGTGTTCGGTGCGGAACAGACCGATCCCCTCTGCCCCGAACTTGATCGCTTGGGCCGCGTCGGCGGGGGTGTCAGCATTGGTGCGGACCTTGAGCCGGCGGAACCGGTCCGCGAGGGCCATCAGGCGAACGTAGTACGGGTTCCCCTCTGGATTAGCGGGCACGAGGGGCAACGCGCCGGTGTAGACGCGGCCCGAGGTCCCGTTGAGGCTGATCCAGTCACCCTCCCTGATCACCTTCCCCTCTCGGGTGCGGAACGACCGCCCGTCGCGGCCGATCTCGATGTCAGAGCAGCCGACGATGCAGCACTTGCCCCATCCCCGGGCGACGAGGGCGGCGTGGGAGGTCATCCCCCCTTTGGCGGTGAGCACACCCTGCGCCTTGTGCATTCCGTCCACGTCCTCCGGGGAGGTCTCCTCCCGCACAAGGATCACCTTCTCCCCTCGCGTGGACCACTCCACAGCATCCTTGGCCGTGAACACAACCCTTCCCACCGCCCCCCCTGGGCCGGCGGGCAGCCCTCGTGCGATCGGCCTCGCCCCCGCTTCGGCGTTCGGATCTAGCCGGGGGAGGAGGAGCTCCACGAGCTGAGCGGGGGCCACGCGGAGGACGGCGGTCCGGGCATCGATCAGCCCCTCGTCGAGCATGTCCACCGCCATCCGGGCTGCCGCAACCCCGGTCCGCTTGCCAACCCGACACTGGAGCATGTACAGCTTCCCACGTTCGATCGTGAATTCGATGTCCTGCATGTCGCGGTAGTGGGCCTCGAGCTTGTCACGGATCGCCACGAGCTCGCGGTACGCCGCGGGCATGACCTCCTCCAGGGTAGGGAGATGCCTGCTCTGCTCGCTGCGGGAGTGTTCGTTCAGCGGAGCCGGGGTCCGGATCCCGGCCACCACGTCCTCCCCCTGGGCGTTGACGAGGTACTCCCCGTAGAACGTGTTCTCCCCGGTGGCGGGGTTGCGGGTGAACGCGACCCCGGTTGCGCTGTCGTCGCCCATGTTCCCGAACACCATCGTCTGCACGTTCACCGCCGTGCCCCAGTCGTCGGGGATCTGCTCGATGCGGCGATACTCCACAGCGCGCTTGCCCATCCAGCTGGCGAACACAGCTCCGATTGCCCCCCACAGCTGCTCCCACGGGTCGTCGGGGAACGGCCGACCAAGCTGTTCGTGCACCGTCCTCTTGAACTGCGCGACGAGGGTCTCGAGGTCCTCGGCGGGGATCTCGACGTCGGACTTGTACCCGCGCTCCCGCTTGATCGCGGCGAGCTGGTCGTCGAGGATCCGCCGGATGCCCCTGCCCTCCTCGGGTTCGATCCCCTCCCCCTTCTCCATCACCACGTCCGCGTACATCATCACCAGGCGGCGGTAGGCGTCATAGGCGAACCGTGCGTTGCCCGTCTGGGCGATGAGCCCGGGGAGGGTGGTGGAGGTGAGGCCGACGTTGAGGACGGTTTCCATCATCCCCGGCATGGACCGGCGAGCTCCGGAGCGGATGGAGACGAGGAGGGGATTGCCTGGATCGCCGAACCTCCGCCCCACCATGTCCTCGACCACCGCCAGTGCTTCCCGGACCTGGGCTTCGAGCTCGGCGGGGTAGTGGCGGCCGTGCGCGTAGTAGTGCGTGCAGACCTCCGTCGTGATCGTGAACCCCGGCGGAACGGGGATCCCCAGGCGCGCCATCTCGGCGAGGTTGGCCCCTTTTCCGCCCAGCAGGTCACGCTGTTCCACCGATCCTTCGGTCTTGTCGTTGCCAAACAAGTACACGTACTTTGCCATCGTTACCCCCGTACAAGCGCCCGCACGAACTCCTTCGCCCGGAACGCTTCGAGTTCGTCCAGCCCTTCCCCGATCCCTATCCAGAGGATGGGGAGGGCGAGCGCCCGCGTGAGCGGGATCACTGCCCCGCCGCGGGCCGTCCCATCCAGCTTCGTCACCACGAGGCCGGTCAGGCCCACTGCGTCGTGGAACAGGGCGGCCTGGGAGATCGCGTTCTGACCAACGGTCGCATCCACGACGAGGAGCCGTTCGTCCGGTGGTCGACCCAGGAGCCGCTCCACCACGCGGCGGACCTTCCCCAGCTCCTCCATCAGGGGCCGCTTCGTCTGCAGCCGCCCCGCAGTGTCGACCAAAACCGCATCATACCCCGCAGTCCGTGCATGCTCCAGCGCGTCGTGGACGACGGCGCCCGGATCGGCCCCTGGCCGATGGGCAACGACCTCCACCCCAACCTCGCCGCCCAATGCCACGAGCTGTTCGATCGCGGCTGCGCGGAACGTGTCGGCCGCGGCGAGGAGAGGACGTGCCCCACCCCGGGCCAGGAGGCGGGCCACCTTGGCCACGGTCGTCGTCTTCCCCGACCCATTGACCCCCACAAACAGGAACGCCGCCGGACGAGACGGGGGAAGCACGAACGCCCGCTCCGCCCCGGTGAGGGCGTTGCACAGGGCGGCCTCCAACGCGGATTCGACCGTGTCCCATTCCTTCTTGGCCAGGCTGGCTTGGACCTGGGCCACGATCGCTGCCGTGCCCTCCGGTCCGATATCGGCGGAGAGGAGGACCTCCTCCAGTCGTTCCAGAGCGGCAGGGCCGAGCCCGCTTTTGGCTGCCTGAAGCGAGCCGCGGATGCCGTCCCGCGTGCGGGCGAGCCCCTGTTTCAGCCTCTCCCAGACCGTGTCCCGGGCGGTGTCGTCCATTCGTCCCTCAGCCAGCGCTCGCGCTTGGCCACCCCGCCTACATCTCCTCGGGGGCGGACACACCGAGGACCGTCAGGCCCTGGGCCAGGACGTGCCGCACCGCGGCGAGGAGGGCAAGCCGCGCCGCGGTGTCCCGACCCTGGCCGAGGATCCGCACGCGGGCATAGTAGGGATGGAACAAGCTGCTCACGGTCTCCAGGTGCTCGCAGAGGAGGTGGGGGGCGAACTCGTGGGCCGCGACCCGCACCACATCCGGGAAGCGATCGATCTCCTTGATCAGGGCGAGCTCGCAGGGGTCGGTGAGGGGGGAGAGGTCCACGGTACGGAGATCAGGAGGGGCGGTGCCTTCCCGCTGCGCCTCGCGGAACAGGGAGGCGATGCGCGTATGGGCGTACTGCACGTAATAGACCGGGTTCTCCATGCTCGTGTCCCGCGCGAGGGCGAGGTCGAACACGAGGTGGCTCTGCGGCTTGCGCATGACCATGAAGTAGCGGGCCACGTCGCGGCCGACCTCGGCCACGAGGTCCTTGAGGCGCAGAAACCGCCCGGCGCGGGTGGACATGCGCTGGACCCCTTCCTCCCCCTTCACCGTGACGAACTGATGGAGGCAGTAGCGGACGAACCCGTCGGGAAACCCGAGGATCTTCAGGGCGAGCAGAACCTGCTGCTGCTCGTCCACGTGGTCCGCCCCCTGGACATCGACCACGAGGTCGAACCCCCGTTCCCTCTTCTCCAAGTGGTAGGCGATGTCGACCATCGTGTAGGTCGGGGTCCCATCGGAGCGGAGGAGGACCGGATCGCGGGACAGCCCGTGCTTCGTGCTCGCCAGCCACAGCGCGCCGTCCTTCTCGTACACCGCGCCCCGCGCCTGCAGTTCCGCCAGCGCGCGCTGGACCAGGCCCCGGCGGTGGAGGTCTCCCTCCCTCGTCCACACGTCGAACCGGACTCCGACCGCCTCCAGGTCCTCGTGGATCATCGCCATCATCCTCTGCACGGCCTCATCGCGGAACAGGGCGCGCGTCGGCTCATCCCATGCCCGGTGGGCGTCACCCCAGGCGGCGGCGAGCTCGGCCCCGATCGCGGCAAGGTATTCCCCGTGGTAGCCGTCCTTGGGAACAGGCTGATTGTCGCCGCAGGCCTGGCGGTAGCGAGCCCACAGGGAACGGGCGAGGAGGTCCATTTGCCGCCCCTCGTCGTTCAAGTAGTACTCGCGGGTGCATCGCCAGCCAAGCTGGGAGTAAAGCTCGGCCACGACATCGCCCAGCGCCGCCTGGCGGAGGTGGCCGATGGTGAGGGGACCCGTGGGGTTGGAGGACACGAATTCGACCTGGACGGTCCTTCCCCTCCCCTCGTCCCCCCGTCCATACGCCTCTCCGTCGGCGAGGACCTGCCGCAGGACGTCGTGAATGGCCTCTGGACGAAGGGCGAAGTTGACGAACCCGCCCACGGGCTCGACCTTGGCGAAGGAAGGGTGAGCGGTGAGGTCCCTTGCCAGCTGAGACGCGACCTCGGCTGGGGGAACGCCAAGCTCCCGGGAGAGGTGGAACGCAACGCGGGTTACCAGGTCACCGTGCTCGGGTCGGGCGGCGCGATCCACGGGGATTTCCGCGGAAACGGGCCAGCCCCTTCCAGCAAGGGCCTCCGCGACCGAGGCCTGAACAAGGGCTTCCAGGCGCATTACCGTTCGATCACGAACCGCATCCCGGTCTTGACCTCGCCCCCGATCTCCACGTCGATAAACCCTGGGACGACCTTGATCTCCCCCTCACCCTCCCGCTCCACGAGCCGACGGGCGATGGCGATCGCCTTGATCGCCTGGTTCACGGCCCCGGCACCGATGGCGTGCGCCTCGACGAGTCCCGCCGACTCGAGCGCCCCGGCGATGGCCCCGGCGACCGCATTGGGGTTGGACGTAGCTGCGACCTTGAGGATTTCCATGAATGCCTCCTCGTTCGCCCTCGCTAGGGGATATTCACAGGGAGTCAATGTCCGTTGCGATTCTAGCGATCTTCGTGTCCGAGGACAATGGCCGTGCGCCAGCCCCAGCGGGTGGCGAGGGGGGGAAGATGGGCTACGATTGCCCTATGGCGCGGTGGATCCTCCATGTGGATATGGACGCGTTCTTCGCCTCCGTGGAGCAACTCGACAGGCCCGAGCTCCGCGGCCGGCCCGTGATCGTGGGCGGGTTGGGCCCGCGCGGGGTGGTGTCCACGGCCTCGTACGAGGCGCGCGCGTTTGGGGTGCACTCGGCGATGCCGACCGCTAAGGCGCGCAAGCTGTGTCCGCATGGGGCGTTCCTCGCCCCGCGCTTCGCGCGATACGAGGAGGCAGCGGCCGCAACGCGGGCGATCCTTAGCGCGTTCAGTCCCGTTGTGGAGCCGCTGTCGTTGGATGAGGCGTTCGTGGATCTCACCGGGACGGAGCGCCTCCACGGGCCGGTGGAGCGGACAGCGCAGGAGATCCACCGCCGCATCCGAACCGAGACGGGCCTTCCCTGTTCCGTGGGCCTGGCCCCGAACAAGCTCCTGGCCAAGCTCGCCTCGGAAGCGGCCAAACCAGGGGGGGTGCACATCGTGCACGAAGAGGACGTGGACGGATTCCTCTCCCCGATGCCCGTGCGCCGGCTGTGGGGGGTGGGGCCGCAGACGGCCCGAAAGCTCGCCGAGCGCGGGGTGCACACGGTGAGCGACCTGCGAGGCGTGGATGCGAGCCTCCTTCACTCGTGGTTCGGGCCCACCGCGGGCGCCCAGCTGTGGCGGATGGCGCGGGGACTCGACGAGTCCCCGGTCCACTCCGTGCGGGATGCGAAGTCGATCTCCCAAGAGGTGACCTACCCCGAGGACCTGTACCGGGAGGAGGACATCGCGCGCGAGCTGAGGCAGTTGGCGATGGCCGTGGCGACCCGCCTCGCCGCGGAGGCGTTGCTTGCCACCACGGTGCGGATCAAGATCCGATGGGCGGATTTCACCACTCGGACCCGCCAAGTTCGCTTGCCTGAGCCGACCGATCATCCCGTGCTCATCGCCGATGAGGCGGTGGCGCTCCTCAGGCGAGGGGAAGTCCAGGCCGAAGTGGGGGTGAGGCTCCTCGGCGTCGGTCTGGCCGGGCTCATCGCGGCGACGTTCCGCCCCGAGCACCTGTTCGTCCCCTCCCAACTCGGGGCGGCCCTCCATCAGGTCCGCACCCGTCACGGAGCGCAGTCCCTTTCGTTGGGATTCCCGGGCGAGGGGCATCCGCGGCGCGAGGTCGGTATACTGGATCCAGATGCGAAGGATGGCGTCAATGGGGAAATGGATGACCGCAGTCGCGGCCGGGGTGGGCGTGGCGGTGTTGGGCAGCGCGATCGAGCTGTGCGACTACCGGACCCCGACCACGGAGTTCCTTCAGGGCAAGGTCTCGTTCTTCTACCAGCACGTGGATGACCCGACCGTGCCGGCGTTCACCCTGAGCGCAGGCTGGCTGTCGTTCGATGCGCGCCGCCAGCACGACAGCGCCGCGGAAGGGTTCACCCTCGGGGGGGATGGCCGGCTGACCTTCCGTTCCCTGGGCCTCGTCCAGGCGCAGGTGGGGGCCAGCGGGGCGGTCCGCCAGTACCTGGGCGGGAACTTGCCCTTTTACTCGTTCGGAGGGTTCGAGATCGCCTTGGACACGGCGACCCCCCAACCGCGGGTGGAGGTCGAGGCCGGGCTGGGGCATGGCCGCTTCTACGACGTGACTCCCCTCGCCAAGGCGGTCCAGATCGAAGCCGTGCTCATCGCGCGGGGGGTCATCCCCGCGGCCCTCCGCGAGGACGTTCTGCTGGCGGTGGCCGTGGCGACCGAGGAGGAGGGTACCACGGCGGAACGCGCAGAGCGTGTCGTTGCCCTCGTCGAGCAGGCACTGAGCGACCAGGACCTGCCACGGAAGCTCGATGCGACCACCGGGCTCGCGATCGAAGAGATCATCGCCCAGGTTGGGCGGGAGAGGTACTGTGGCTGGACGGCCCAGGCGGGGATGGCGTACGAGATCTTCGACCCGCGGGGTGGCCCGCGCGATCTCCTGCTTTCGCTCGCGCTCGATGCGGCTGTGCCCACAGACGCGAACTCTCAGCTCGTCCTGCGAGCGAAGGTCGCCGGCCCGTACTGGATCACCGAGCAGTACACCCTCACCCTGGAGGTGACGTTCGAGACGAGGCTCCACGACGGGATCACCTTCTCCACCCGGTACAACCTGTTCCAGGACAAGCCGCGGGGGCAACTCCCGGCAGGAACCCAGTCCGCCTTGTTCCGGCTGGAGATAAGTCGGGGTTGGGTCGGTGTTTCGCTGCAGATGGAGTTCTCGAAGCTGGCCGAGGCCCTGGCGTGGAAGCAGAGCATCGTCATCTCCTCCACCGCTTACCTGTGGTGAGGCGATGGCGGCGGGTGCTCATCCTCCCGCTGGATGCCTACCAGCGGGTCGTGTCCCCCATTCTGCCCCAGCGGTGCCGGTTCCATCCCTCGTGCTCGGAGTACGCCCGGCAAGCCGTGCTCCGCTACGGGCTCCTCCGGGGAGGGTGGCTTGCCCTGCGTCGCCTCGCCCGCTGCGGGCCGTGGCACCCGGGAGGCCATGACCCCGTGCCCTAAGCTCTCGTGAACTCCGTCTGAACCTGGGGGAACAGGGCGGGATCGGTCCACAGATCGAGGCACACCGCGGCGAGGGCCTTCGCGGCGGCGAGCATCGCTTCCTTGGCTGGGTCAGCGCGGGCAGCCTCGCAGAACTTGCGGGAGTGGCCGGGGATCACGCCGGGACCGATCCGGATGTAGGGGTGGATCGCCGGCACTTCCCACGACACGTCGCCCATGTCCGTGGACCCAACGCCCCCCTTGGGCTCCTCCACCGGGTACCCGAGGGCTTCGATGTGGCGGGCGAACGCCGCGGCGAGGGCGCGGTTGGGCCGGATTGCCTTGTAGGCGTGGCCGACCAGGCGGAACTCGAGCCGCGCACCCGTGGCGAGGGCCGCCCCCTCCGCGCAGCGGCGGAGCTTGTCCACGAGCTTGTCCCGGTACTCGTTCTCCGCCGCCCGGACGTAGAACCGCGCCGCCGCGTACTCCGGGACGATGTTCGGCTTCACCCCGCCATGGGTGATGATCCCGTGGATGCGCGCCCCGTCCCGGATGTGCTGGCGGAGGGCGTTGAGCCCGATGAACGTCTGGATCACAGCGTCAAGGGCATTGACCCCCTTTTCTGGCTCGGACGAGGCGTGAGCCGCCACCCCGTGGAACGCGATCTCGACCTCGGTGATCGCCAGTGAGCCGCGATCGACGAGCGTCTGATCCGAGGGATGGACCATCATCGCCGCGTCCAAATCCCGGAACAGCCCCGCCTGGATGAGCTTGATCTTCCCCCCTCCCCCCTCCTCGGCGGGGGTCCCGAGGACGACGAGGCTCCCCGGGGCCTCCCCCTTGACCGCCGCGAGGCCGAGGGCGGCCCCGACCGCAATCGAGGCGATCAGGTTGTGGCCACAGGCGTGACCGAGCTCGGGGAGGGCATCGTACTCGGCGAGGAGCGCCACGCGCGGACCCGGGTTCTGCGCGGGGTGGACGGCGCGGAACGCCGTGGGAAGGCCGCCCGCACCCCGCTCCACCGCGAACCCTCCCTCCGCCAACGCCTCCGCCAGCCACGCTGCGGCGTTGTGTTCCTCGAACCCGAGCTCAGGATGGGCGTGGATGCGCAGCGCAAGGTCCCACAGCTGGGGTGCAAGCTCATCGATCCGCTGCCAGACGCGGTCCTTCATCGTCCCCCTCCCACCGGGACCCCCGCCTGGTCCCGGATCCACGCCAGCGCGGCCTCGAGCGCGGGGTCTCCTTCATCGTCATCCGCGCGCTCGACGAGGAGGTCGGGGGTCAAGCCGACATCGTGAACGCTTCGCCCCGCGGGGGTGAAGTACTCCCCCGTGGTGAGCTTGACAGCTCCACCATCGGCAAGCTGCATCACGATCTCCTGCACGAGGCCCTTCCCGAACGTGGGGGTACCGACGAGGATCCCCACGCCGTGGTCCTGGATCGCTGCCGCCATGATCTCGGAGGCCGAGGCCGTCCCCTGGTTGACCAGGACGGCAAGCGGCAGGTTGGGGACGCTGTTGCCACGGGAGGTGTACGTTCGCTCGCCGAACGAGGGGCCGCGGGTCACGACGACCACGCCCCGGTCCACGAAGTAGCTCGTTGCCTCCACCGCGGCGGACAGGATCCCGCCGGGGTTGTTGCGGAGGTCGATCACGAGGCCAGCCAGGTCTTGGAGGGGAAACGAGAACAGCGCTTTCCCAAGAAGGCCCGGCGTATCGAAGTCGAACCGCAGAATCCGCACGTACCCAACCTTCTCCTCCGGACGGTACTCCGCGAGGACCCCTTCGATCTGGATCCGCTGGCGGATGAGTGGGACCTCCCGCACCGTCCCGTCCTCGTGCTGGATGGTGAGGACGACGACGGTCCCTGCCGGACCGCGGATGTGGGACGACGCCTTCTCCAGGGTCCACCCTTCGGTGGACTCACCGTCCACGGCCTGGATCCAGTCCCCGGGGCGGATCCCCCCCGCCTCAGCCGGGGTGCCCGGGAACGGCGCCACCACTGTGATCCGTCCCGCGCGGATGGTGATCTCGATCCCGACCCCAGAGTACTCCCCGGACAGGGAATCCTGCCAGTCCCGGTACTCCTCGGGGGTGAAGAACGTGGAGTACGGATCGCCGAGGGCATCGATCACGCCCCCGATCGCGCCGTGGAGGAGTTCGGCATCGGAGATCTCGTCGGACCGGTAGTAGTAGTAGCGGATGATTTGGTAGACCTGACCGAGGGGGGAGAACAGGGCATCGCCGGGCCCGGCGCCCACAGCGAGCACACCCATGAAAAGGACGACCAGAAGAGACTTCCGCACCATACGACTCACCTCACTCCAATGTTCCGGGCCAGGGCGATAAACTCCGGCCCGACCGCCTTCGGACACCCCGCGAGGGCCTCGGCAAGGGGAACGGCCACCACGTCGGGGCCGCGCAGGGCGGTCATCACATCGTACCGGCCAGCGAGGGCGAACTCCACCGCCGCCACCCCGAACCGCGTGGCCAGGAGGCGATCGAAGGGGGTGGCACTCCCCCCCCGCTGGAGGTAGGACAACACGGTCACGCGGGAGGTCAGGGGGAGGCCCTCCTTCTCCAGTTCAGCGGCGAGCCAGTACCCCACTCCGCCGAGCTGGGGGTGCCCAAACGCGTCCACCCGGCCCTCTTGGGCCACCTGTCTCCCCCCGAGCTCGACCGGCCGCGCCCCCTCGGCAACGACGATGATCGAGA
>JACIWJ010000022.1 GCA_014361015.1 Candidatus Bipolaricaulota bacterium
ATCTCGTCCACGAACCGGAACGTCAGCCAGTCGTGGCCCGGGTTCGTCCCGACGGGGAGGCCCTCGAGGACCTCGACCTCCGCCCGCTCGAAGTGGAGCGGCCAGAGGAGCCCGTCCCGGGTGTCGACCATGTAGGCGTTCTCACCGGTCGCGCGGATCGGGAACATGTCGTACACCCAGTTCGACCCCGCGATCGGGTTCCACGGCTCGATGAGGAGGGTCGAGGTGGCGACCTTCATCGTGCCACCCACCACCGGCTCCCCCTCCTTCTGGAACTGGGCGGTATAGCCCCAGGACTGGGACCCGTAGACGCCGGCGGCGAGGTCGGCCGCCACGCCGACGTTGGCCCGCACCGGGGTGAACCCGGTCCGGTCCACGAGCCAGATCATGTTCGCATACGCGTTGGAGAGCCACAGGGCCTGCTCGAACAGGACCGCCCGCTCCTCCATCGAGTTGAACTCGCGGCGGTAGAGTTTGTCGCAAACCTCGTTCAGGACAGGGTCCGTGACCGCGGTGTTCAGCGCTTGGAACAGGGGCCAGGGGAGGATGCGGGTCGTGTAGAACTGGTTGAACCCCGTCCCCTGGTCGCGGGAGACGGCGGTGGTGACCCACCCGCCGGTGTACCCGCTCCACAGTCCGTCCAACGGGTTGCTGGAGATCCACAGCGGGGAGAGCTCGCGGCTGATCCCGTACTGGCGCACCACCGTGAACCCCACCTTCTCCAACTGGTCGGAGATGTAGTCCCCGATCAGCCGCCGCTCGTCCTCGGTCCGGATGAGGATCTTCAGCTCGACGGGGGTCCCGTTGTAGGTCCACGTGCCGTCGACCTTCGTCGCTCCGAGCTTCGTCATCTCAGCAGCGATCACCGCCTCACCCTTGGCGAAGTCGTAGGCGTAGTAGTCCTCGATCGCCGCCACGACGTCCGGATAGCGCTGCGCGTCCGGGAACGCGGAGTTGATGTAGGAGTACTTCGGTTTCGCCAGGCCGCCCATGATCTCCTGAGCGATGTACTCGCGGTCGATCAGCCAGTGCATCGCCTCGCGGATCGCCGGAACGCCGAACGGGTTCAGCCGACCGTCGGTGAAGAACGGGTTGTCCCCGCTGTGGTTCATCGTGAAGTCGTTGAACGACCCGAACGACAGGTAGTACTTGAGGTCGGGGTTCGCCTGGACTTGAGTGAACAGGGCCCGGTCGCCGATCGAGAACGCGTAGATGTCGATCTCCCCCGCGGCGAGCTTCAAGATCGCCGCCCCCGCGTTCGGCTCCTCGGTGAGCACGACCTCGTCCACCCACGCGCCCTGGCGGGCGGCTCCCGCGAACGCCAACGCCACCAACAACACTGCGACAAGTGATCTCTTCATCCTTCCTCCTCCTTGCTTGGTCAACCTGGGCTCACGTCCGCCGTGCCCCAACCTACCGGCAGTAGACCGGCGGGGTGGTGAACACGAACCGGAAGAGCGCCTCGCACGTGGCCTCCACGGCAGGGGAGACGCCCTTGACGGTCAGCACGAGGTATCCCCCGGGCTTGACCCCGGCGCCGGCGAGCTTCACGATCCGCACGTTGCCCGTACCCGTGATCCCCAGCACCGCGGTACCGTTGATCGCCACCGCCGTGACCTCCCCCACCGGGACGTCGAACACGATCTTGAACGTGTTGTGGGAGATAGGAGCGCAGTTTTGGATCCAGACGCCGTAGATACCCTCTCCGGTGGAATAGACCTTCGTGACGGGCAGGCCCACGGGCGGACAGGCCGCTGCTCCCGCCAACCCCAGCGCGAGGACCAGCGCGATCACCCAACCTAGCTTTGCCATCGACACACACCTCCTTGACACGATCCCTCACGAGACGGCAATTCCTGCGATCGACCGGTGGACTGCTTCCTTCCCCTGTCTCACCCCCTCGCCTGGAGTGGAATCCAACTAATGATACCGGGTGCGGGCGGGCCCTGTCAAGGAAGAAACGGCCCGCAGGGGCTCACGCCCCCATTGGCTCGGCCAGGGCGTACCCCCGGTCGAGGGCCTCGCGGTTGACGGCGACGAGACCCGGCCGGGCCTTCGCCCCCACCTCGGCGACCATCGCCTCCTTCACCGCATCCAGTGGCACGATGCCGAGCGCCCCGACCACCGCCCCCAGGGCGATCATGTTCGCGACGCGCGGCTCGCCGAGTTCCCGCGCCAGCTCGTTCGCCGGCACCGAGATCTCCCGCACGTCCGCCCGCCCCACCCCGCGGTCGATGAGCGAGCGGTTCACGATCACCGCCCCGCCTCCCACCACCCGAGGCCCGAACCGATCGAGGGACGGGCCGTTCATCGCCATCACCACGTCTGGGCTCTCCACGATCGGCGACCCGATCGGCTCGTCGGACAGAACGACCGTGCAGTTGGCCGTTCCGCCCCGCATCTCCGGCCCGTAGGAGGGAAGCCACGTCACCTCGAGGCCGATCTCCATCCCCGCCCGAGCGAGGATCTTCCCTGCCAGGAGCACCCCTTGCCCGCCAAACCCCGCGCACACCACCGCGCGCTCCATCGCTACCCCCGATCCACAAGGTCCCCGAGGGGGAACGTCCCCGTCGCCACGTCGGCAACGTGCTGGTGGGCGACCGCAGGGGGCATCTTCCACCCGGTGGGGCAGGTCGCCAGGACCTCCACGAGCGAGTACCCCACCCCCTCCACCTGGTAGCGGAGGGCCTTCTCCACCGCCTTCGTCGCCTGGGCGACGTGCCGGGGGTCGTGGAGCGACTGGCGGGTGACGTAGGCCGGCGCGGCGAGGGTGGCGATCATCTCCGCCACCGGGAGCGGATAGCCCATCGTGCGCACGTCGCGCCCCTCGGGGCAGCTCGTCGCCCGCTGGCCGGCCAGGGTCGTCGGGGCCATCTGCCCGCCCGTCATCCCGTAGATCTGGTTGTTGACGAAGATCACGGTGACCGCCTCTCCGCGGTTGGCGGCGTGGACCGTCTCCGCGGTCCCGATCGCCGCCAGGTCCCCATCCCCCTGGTAGGAGATCACGATCAAGTGAGGGTTTGCCCGCTTGAGCCCCGTCGCCACCGCCACGGCCCGGCCGTGGGCGGCCTGGATCCCATCGCAACGGAACCACTCGTAGGCGAACACGGCGCACCCCACGGGAGCGATGATCACCGTGCGTTCCTGGACCCCCAGCTTGTCGATCGCCCCGGCGATGATCCGCGTGAGGAGCCCGTGGTCGCACCCCGGGCAGTATGTGAAGTGTTTGTCTGTCAGGCTCCTCGGCCGCGCGAACACCTTGGTCACGGTCCCTGCCTCAGGCATGGCGTTTCACCTCCCGTAGGATTTCGCTCGGGGTGGGGACGACCCCCCCCATCTCCCCGTAGAACGGGGTCGGACAACGTCCCTCCACCGCCAGACGGACATCCTCCCACATCTGGCCTGCCGAAAGCTCGACGGTGAGGACGGCCCTCACCCGCTCGGCGAGGGCACGCAGGGGAGCGTACGGGAACGGCCAGAGGGTGATCGGCCGCAGGAGGCCGACCTTGACCCCCTCGTCCCGGCCCCGTCGGACGACGGTCTTCGCGATCCGCCCCATGGTCCCGTAGGCGACGAGGAGGACCTCGGCGTCCTCGGTAGCGGTCTCCTCCCACCGCACCTCGCGCGCCTCGATCTCCCGGTACCGGGCCTGGCGCCGCAGGTTGAGGTCGCGGAGCACGGTCGGATCGAGGGCAAAGCTCGCGATATAGTTGGGCTCACGCCCCTTCGCCCCGGTGAGCGCCCACGGCTTGGGGGGAAGGGACGCCGGATCGCGCTGGGCGGGGAGGGCCACCGGCTCCATCATCTGCCCGAGCATCCCGTCGGCGAGGATCAGCGCGGGAACCCTGTACTGATCCGAGAGATCGAACGCCAACCCCGCGAGCTCGGCCGCCTCCTGGGCGGTGGACGGGGCGAGGACGATCAGCCGGTAGTCGCCGTGGCCACCGCCCTTCGTCGCCTGAAAGTAATCGCCTTGAGCGGGAGCGATGTTCCCCAGCCCGGGCCCGCCGCGGGCGACGTTGAGGATCACGCACGGGAGGTCGGCCCCGGCGAGGTAGGAGATCCCCTCCATCTTGAGGCTCACCCCCGGCGAGGACGAGGAGGTCATCGTCCGCACCCCCGCCGCTGCTGCCCCGTAGCACATGTTGATCGCCGCCACTTCGCTCTCCGCCTGGAGGAACGCCCCTCCGACCTTGGGGAGATGGACCGCCATGTACTCCAGGATCTCGTTCTGGGGGGTGATCGGGTAGCCGAAGTACGCCCGACAGCCCGCGCGGATCGCCCCCTCGGCCATCGCCTCGTTCCCGGTCATCAGTTGTCTGTCCGCCATCCGCCCTCCTTCACGGCGGTGGGCCGGTCACCGGTGCTCGGTTGGGGACTCCGCTGAACTGCCAACCTTTGGCCCGGCGACCGCCCGTTCCCGGTACACCTCGAGCGCCACATCGGGGCACGTCAGGGCGCAGAGGGCGCACCCCGTGCACTTCTCGGGATGGGCGACCGCCACCACGGGGTACCCCGAGCTGTTGTAGGTCGCGGACAGCTCAAGCACCCCAAACGGGCACACCCCAACGCACAGGCCGCATCCCTTGCAGCGCTCCCGGTCGACCACCACCTTCCCGTTGGGCATCGACCCCTCCTAATCCAGTTCGATCTCCTGCGAGACGCGCGCCCCGCGGCGGCGCTTGAGGCGCCCCAGCGCGGCCTCGGTCGCCTTGAGCCAAGCTTCGAGGCGCCACTCGATCCGTTCCCCCGGCTCCTCGACGGGGGGGGCCGCCGAGCGGGCGATGAGCGCGGACCGGAACTCGATCGCCTCGCGATGGTAAGCGATCGCCTCCCGGTCCTGGTCCGTGACCCGGCGCAGGGAGAGGGTGGGGCGCTCCAGGCGATCGAATCCGATCACCTTCACGAGGAGCTCCTGTCCCACCGCCAGGCCCTTTTCCCCCGCCCCGCGGCCCTCCTCAACCACCTCCGAGGCGTGGAGGAACCCGACCTCGCCCCCGGGGAAGCCGAGGAGGGCCCCGTTGGCCTGGATCTCGATCACCTTCCCCAGCACGAGGTCGCCGACCCCGAGTTTGGGCGTCATCGGGTCACCCCGAGCAGGATCGGTTGGCCCGCCGCATCAGGCCTTGGCAACCCGCCCCGCCTTGATGCACCGGGTGCAGACCCGCATCCGCGCCCGGCGCCCGTTGTGCACGACGTGAACGTGTTGCAGGTTCGGAAGCCGCACCCGGCGGCTGTGGCGGCCGGAGTGGCTCACCTTCGTCCCAAACTCGGGGCCCCGGCCACAGATCTCGCATGTCCGTGCCATATCAACCCTCCTTGTGTACGTAGCGGGGCTCGACCTCGCGCAGGTCGTCCGCCCCCTTCGCCCTGAACCGGGCCCACCCCTGACGGGCGATCTCCCCCGGCCGGGGATGGGCGAACGCCTCCGGGGCGCAGGTGATCCGATGTCCCGCCGCGGCGACCTCCGATCGGAAGCGGACAGCTCCGGACCCGACGAGGAGGGCGCCCGGCTCCTCGCCGACCTTGGCGAGGGCTTCCGTCCAGGGCAGCACCGCCTCCATCCCCACGCGATCCGGAGTGGCCCACGCCATGTACACGAACTCCCGCCGATCGTGGATCCACACCGCAACCTTCCCCGGCCACCACGAAAGAGGCCGGGCCACGGCCTCCGTCTGGCGAACCCCCACCACGGGGATCCCCAGAGCCTGCGCCATCCCCTTGGCGAACGCAAGGCCGATCCTGAGGCCGGTGAACGACCCTGGGCCGATGTCCACCGCGATGAGTTCGATCCGCCCGCGGTCGGCGTGCGCGAGGGCGAGGACGGCCTCCACCGCCGCGGGGAGGATCCCCCCCCCACCGCGGCCGAGCGGGACGACGAGCTCGTGCTCCCCGCGCGGGGAGACGAGGGCGACCCCGCCCCGCTCCCCTGCGGTCTCGATCCCCAACACCACGCCCCATCTTAGGGCCGACCGCCTGGGCCGCGCAACCGGGGATCGGGGAGAAGGCGGGCGGGAGATGCCGTTCCGCGCAGGATCACCCCCGCCTCCTCCCGATCGCGGGCGATCCGCTCGACGAGGGCCTCCACGGTGGGGAACCGCGCATCCGGGCGGACGAACCGCATCAGGTGGACCTCCACCGGCCCGTCCACCGCGCCAGGGGGCGGGGAGAGGAGATGGATCTCCGCCGACGGCGGGAGATCGGGGAACGTTGGCCGGTCCCCGAGGTAGAACAAGGCCCTCCCCTCCCCGTCGCGCCACTGCGCCCACGCCGCGTACACCCCCGCTCGGGGCCGAACGAGCTCGGGGGCGAGGTCAAGGTTCACCGTGGGGTAGCCCAACGTGCGACCGACCCGCGCCCCCGGCACGGGCACGCCGGTCAGCCACACCGGGCGGCCCAGGAGCAACGCAGCCTCCGTCACGTCCCCCGCGGCGATGAGGTCGCGGATGCGGGCTGCGCTCACCACCCCTCCCCCCAGGCGCAGGGGGTCCACCGCGTGCACCGCGAGGCCGAGCAGCCCGCCCAGCCGGCGGAGGGTGGTCACGTCCCCGCCCCGGCCCCGGCCGAACCGGTGATCCGGCCCCACCACCACTGCCCGCGCCTCGAGCCGCTCGACGAGCTCGGTCCGCACGAACTCCTCTGCCCCCAAGCCGCGAACGTCCTCCCACCGCGCGACGACGACCTCGTCGGCGTGCTCCCGCAGCAGACGCTCCTTGGCAGCGAGGGTGAGGAGCGACGGACCACGGGGGGGGAACGTGTACGCAGCCACGGGGAGCCCCCCCGCCAGGCGCCGGGCCTCGCCGAGGAGGAACTGGTGGCCGCGATGAACGCCGTCGAACCTCCCCACGGCCACGACCCGCGGCATCCGGTCAGGAGGTCTTGCTGGAGATGATGAGCCAGCCCCGGGCGCGCAGCGTCCCGTAGCCAATCTCGTCCCCGGCCGGACTCCAGCACGGGAACGCATCCCGCCACTCGTCGTACGTGAACGCGGTCCGGTCCCGGCCGTCACGGCTGATCACGTGGATGTCCGATGGCCCGCGGGAAGTGGATTCGAACGCGATCCACTCCCCATCGGGGGAGAAGCGGGGGCACCAGTCGAAGAACGGATCGGACGTGAGCATCTCGATCCGATCTCCGTCCAAGTCGAGGATGTACAGATCCCAACTCAAAGCTGGTCCGATCTGCCACAGGCCGACGAACACCAGCGACCCCCCATCCGGAGAGAAGTCCGGGGTGTCCACCGGACCGGGGGTGCGCGTGAGGCGCCGGAGCTCCCTCGACCCGAGGTCGTACAGGTAGAGGTCGCACTCTCCCTCGGCATGGCCCACGAACGCGACCCGGTCCCCGTCGGGGGAGACCGTGGGCCGGGCGATGAGCTCCAGAGGGGGAAAATCTCCCACTGAATTGAGATCTTCCTGGGTGAAGAGGAGGTGTGCCTCCCCATCGAGGTCGGCCCTCCACACCGCGTACCCGGCCTCGGTGAAGGTGGCGTAGACGAGCCAATCGCCCGGCCCAAACCGGGCCCAGTCCGTACCAGCTCCATCCGTCACCGGGCGGGCCTCGCGCCCCTCCGGGGCGAGCCCCACCCACACCTCCCCCTCCGCCACGTACAGGGTGTACTTCCCATCCCAGGACCAGTCGAGGGCCGTCAGCCCAAGGAGCCCGCCCCCCACCGGGGTGGTGACGAGCAACACCAGTCCAACCCATGCCCAGCGCATCGCGCCCATTCTAGGCAAGTTGCCCCGAGCGGACAACTCCGTTGCCATCGCGCCCGGAACGCGACTACAATGCCCCGATGGTCAACCGCATCACCGCTCCCGAGCGCCAGGACGGCGACCCCACCGGCCGCACGCTGCGGCCGCAGTCCCTGGCGGAGTTCGTGGGACAGGCCCCGATCCGGGAACGCTTGCAGGTGTACATCCAGGCGGCCAAGGCGCGGAGGGAGCCCCTCGACCACGTGCTCCTCCTGTCCCCGCCAGGGCTGGGCAAAACGACCCTCGCCCACATCATCGCTCGGGAGATGGGGAGGGAGATCAAGGTCTCTTCCGGTCCCGCGATCGAGCGGCCGGGGGACCTCGCCGCAATCCTGACCCACCTCTCGCCGGGCGACGTCCTGTTCGTGGACGAGATCCACCGCCTCCGCCCACCCGTGGAAGAGGTCCTCTACCCCGCGATGGAAGACTACAAGCTCGATATCGTGGTCGGGGAAGGCCCGCACGCCCGGTCGATCCGGCTCGACCTCGCTCCGTTCACCCTCGTTGGCGCCACAACGCGGGAAGGTCTCCTCACCACCCCGCTGCGGGATCGATTCGAGGTCGTGTTCCGGCTCGACTTCTACGAACCGGAAGAGCTGGCGGAGATCGTCGCCCGGGCCGCGCCCCGCATCGGATGCGTCGTGGACCGCGAAGCGGCGCGGGAGCTGGCCCTGCGGGCCCGGGGGACGCCGCGGATCGCGATCCGGCTTCTCCGACGAGCCCGCGACGTGGCCCAGGTAGGAGGAATGGACCGCATCACCACCCGAGCGGCCCAAGAGACCCTGGCCATGCTCGGGATCGACGAGCTCGGCCTCGATGCCCTCGACCGCCGCATCCTGGAGATCGTCATCGACCGGTTCGAGGGGGGGCCGGTGGGCCTGGAGACGCTTGCCTCGGCGTTGGGGGAAGACCCGAACACGATCGCTGACCTGTACGAACCTTTCCTGATCAGCCTTGGCTTCCTCCGCCGTACGCCCCAGGGGCGGCTCGCCACCGACCGCGCCTACACCCACCTCGGCCGCACCCCCACCCGCCTCCTGTAGCGGGCCTCCGTTGGGACGGCTCAGGGTCGCCGAAAGAACGCGCGCGCCCCGGCCAGGAAATCGCCCACCACCCCTGTGAACCGACGCCAATCGGTGATCAGCGCCGCGGCAACCCACATCACACCGACGTAGGCGACCACCGGATCGTGCCACAGGGCGATCACGAACGGGAGGAACACCCACGGGAAGGCGAGGATCATCGTCACGGACTTGAAGCGAAGGAACTCCCCCGACCTGTGAAGGACACCGAGGGAGATCGCCGTCCCTCCCGCCAGGTACCCCACCGCGGGCAGGGCGGGCACGAGGCGCGTCCAGACGAGAAACACAGCCGAGGAGAGGACCATCACCATGTCGATGTGGAACTCGTGCTCCCCGATCCAGGTCGGGTCCTTTTCCCAGCGCCGTGCCAGCCGGCCATCGACCATGTCCGTTGTCCACCCCAAGAGGAGGAGGAACGCCACCGTCCGCAGTGCCGACGGGCCAACCGGGATGAGGGAAAGGATGGCGACGGCGGCGAGCCCACGAGCAGCGGTGAGCGAGTCTGGGAGAAGATCCTTCCTCGCCATACTGGCTTCCATTATACCCCGTGGTCGACCGCGGGCGCCGGTTCGGGGGTCTACTCCCCCAAGCGCAGCCCTTCGTCGATGGGGGCAAACCGAACCTTGGCCTGAGGGAACGCCGGAACGTCGAGGGAGAGGCGAATCCCGTTGCTCCCCACGGCGACCCCGACGCGGAGGCACCCCAGGAACGAGCGTACGATGCTCCCCTCGATCTGCACGAGCTTTCCGGTGCGGAAGTCGCGCTCGATCACACCGAGAAGTGACCAGTCGGGGGTGATCCCCCACTCGACGCTCGCGGCGAGGCGGGTCAGCCGAACAGGGGCCATCCCGATCCGCGCCGCGGCGTACAAGGTCAGGGTCTCCCCCGTCCACAGCACCTTCCCCACCGTATCGTCCCACGTCCAGGCCCCCCCCCGAACCCCTCCTTCCACGACGAGGCGCCCCGGTCCACGCTCCACGGTGAGGGACCACCTCGCTCGCGTGACGGTCAACGGAAACGTGAACGAGAGGTTCGTCGCGATCCCAAACCCGGAGAGGCTCCACGCGAGCGGGAGGGGTTCGGCGGTGATGAGGTCCCACCCCCAATCCAGGCGCTCCTGCCACCCGCCGGCGTGCGCCGTGAAGCCCACGGCGAGCTGACTCTGTGGGGGATCGGCATCGAACGCAAACGGTGACCGCCCGATCCCCGCTCGGCCACGGTAGGAGAAGGAGAAAGGCCCCCAGGTGACCCCAGGCGAGACGGAGACCGTGATGAGCTCCGTCGCCGCGTACTGGGCGAACGACACCTCCCAGGGGGACGACGCCAACAGGGGGCCGATCTCCCGTTGTCCTGTCCAAGACAGGGTCAAAGCCACCTTCCATCCCCCGGCGTCCCCTTCCCAAAACACCCCCCCTGAGGCGCGGAGCGCGAGGTCCCCCCCGAGCCAGCCCCTCTCCACCCGCCCCACTGTCGCCTCCGGTAGCCGCGTGTAGGACACGCCCTCCCGCTCCACTTCCCCCCACGCCAATGCCCACTCCCACCCTCGCCAATCGCCGGCGAGGCGCGCCTGCGCAGATGCCGCCGTGAGGTCGATGGCCCCCATCCACCTCCCCTCCGTCCCTCCCCCCGCCACCCTCAGGCCGAGGGAACTGGGGGTCAACGAGAGGCTCCCGTTCTCCCAGAGGGCGCGCAGCGAGGGATCGGCGCGCCCCGCCTGGGGGTACCATGTGACGCCGACCGCCCCGGCCATCCCCTCCCCGAGCGTCCACGGGATCACCCACCGCACGAACAGCTCTCCGCCCCGCCACCCGATCTCCGGAAACAGGGGGAACCCCTCCTCGCCAAGGCGGGCCGCATAGAACGGAAGCCACCCCACGGCGCGCCCGAACGAGGTCACGACGATCGACCGCGCGTACAGCCACTGCCCAGGAACGAGCACGAACTCCTGGGCCTCCACCGCGTACGGGGCGTCAGGAAAGCAGGGACAGGTCGTGAACCGAACGCGGCTGGCCTCGACGCGGACGAGCTTCCCCTCCCGAAACCGCCCCTCCCCCTCTTCCCCGGAATAGAGGAGCCGTTCCTCCTTCTCCGGCCCGTGGAACGTGGAGACGCCCCGGAACCCGTGCGCGGTGACCATGTCCAGCTCTCCGCTTGGGCTCAGGCGGGCCGCCAGGCGCTCTGCCGCCAACTCCGCGTCTGGGGAGGTGAGGGTTGCCTCCTCGGCCTCGATCTCCCATCCCGCCGGCCCCTCGCGGGCGCGGAGGGTCTCCGCCACGAGGCCGTAGTCGCCGAACTCGGCGCGGACGCCCCGTCCCTCGAGGAAGGCCCCTTCCTCGCTCACGACGAGTTCGGCGGCCTCAAGCGAGGAGAACGGAGGCCCGGCCCGAGCCGAGAGGTCCCCCACGGCGAGGAGGAGCAGCACCGGGAGCACCCCCCGCAGGCGGAGGCGGTCGAGGAGGAGCAACAACAGGAGCCCAAGGAGCCCGAACCCGATGTGGGGGAGCCACGCCCCGAGGTAGGGGGGGATGACGCCGCGCTGCGCGAGGGTCCGCGCCCAGGCGAACAACCCCTGGGCAGCAGCAGCGAGCAGGAACCCCGCAATGGCCCCCGCGGCACGACCCCGCCGCCCGAGCAGTGCCCCCAACGGTGCCCCGAACAGGACGAACACGAACGCAGCAGCCGACACCGCGATCTTCGAGTGGTACTCCACCACGAACGACCGCGGATCGAGCCCGGACCGCCGGAGGAGGTCGATCCGTTCCCCCAACTCGCGGAGCGACATCTCCGCCGGCGTTTTGCCACCGAGGACGGCCTGCCGCAGGTCCTCTCCCGCATCGACCGTGAGACGCTCGAAGCGCACCACCTCGGCAAGGGCCCCGTCCGCAGCGAACCGGAGCACCCGCCCCGCGAGGAGATCGAGCGTCCCCCCTGCGAACCGACCTTCCTCCGCGGTGATCACCGTGGGGAACCCCCCTTCCACGGGGTAGATCCGCCCGGTGATGTCGTACACAAGGATCCCTGTGAGCCGCTCCCCTTCAGTCCGCTCTACGTAGTACGTCTCCCCCTGGAGGCCTCGGAAGAACACGGCCTCCCGGACCTGGGGGAGCGCCCCCCGGTAGAGGAGGACGAGCAGCTCCTGGCGGTAGGCGGCCTCCGCCGAAGGGACGGCGTACTCCCCCAGGGCGAACGCCACCCCGCTCGCGAGGGCCCCGAAGGCGACGAACGGCACCATCAGGCGCCGCAGGGAGTAGCCCAACGCCTGGAACGCGAGGAGCTCCCGGTCCGCTGCCAGCCGCCCCAGGGCGAGGAACGTGGCGAGGAGGGCGGCGGCAGGGATGGCGTAGGTGAACAGGGTCGGCAGCTTGAACGACACCAACCGGAGGAGCTCCGCCGCGCCCGCGCCGCGGGCGAACACGGTGTCCGAGAGCGAGATCACGAGCTCGAGTCCGATGAACACAAGAAAGGCGAGGATCGCCACGAAAAAAGGTGGCACGATCTCCCGCGCGAGGTACCGATCCACCCTCCACTGCACGCTCGATCTTACCGTCATGACACCGACGGAGCCTGTCCCAACTCGGGGACGGATGCGGTCAGGCCCCAGGATGGGCAGAGGCCTCAGCGGCTGAACAGCTCTGTCCTTCGCCGATCCGACCCAGCGCCTCCCGCGCGATCGGCAACCGCTCTTCGTCGCCCAGCCACCGGCGGAGTTCGGCCCCCACCGCGTCGGGGGACGCCGCGGCGAGACGGGCGAGCGTCCGCGCCACCGCGGCCCGCACGTAGCGCCTCTCGCTGAGGGCCACCCGGCGCAGGACGATGAGGCACCGCCGGGCAAGTTCGGGTGGCGCCCCCCCGAGGGCGGTCGCCACATGCCACAGGACCTGCTCGTCGTGCGATGCGGACCAGTAGGTCAGCTGTTCAAAGACATCGTCGGGATAGGCGGGGAAGAACGCGTGGACGAGGGCTGCCGCCACCCCGGTCCGCACCTCAACGGCCCGGTCCGCAAGGAGGGGCCCGAGGAGCCGCAACAGGGGATCGACGCGGTCCAGCCGAACCGGGTCAGCGGCCACCCCAGCGATCAGGGCCACCGCTCGCCGCACGAGCGGGTTGGGGTCGGTGCGCCACGCCCCGAGGATCGGATAGACCGCGTCGAAATGGCGGATGAGGAGGTCCCCCCCCGCTTGGACCGCGGCTTCCCGGGTGTAGCGGTCCCCATCCGCCGCCAGCCGATGCAAGAGCCCCAGGGCATCCTCGGGACGGGAGGAGCGGCCGAGGAGCGCCGCCGCCAGGCGACGCCCGTCCACCGGACCGGTGAGGAGCCGGGCCGCCCAGTCGAGCGCATCTTCCTGTGAAAGCCTGACCAGGACGCGATTCCGCGCCGCCCCCCCTTGCCGCCACGCCGCCACCGCCTGCTCGGGCGTCATCGACGGGCAGCATAGCGAAGGGGTTCGCATCCCGTCAAATCGGCGCCGGCGGCCCCCGGCCCGGTTCAGGATCCCACCCCACCGGGGCTGTCGGGCCCACCGGCCCGCCGTGGCGCCGGTGAACGCGGAGGCCGGCGCGGGTACCATCCCCACCCATGGACGACGCGGGGTGGCCCAAGCCGTACCGGATCAAGGTCGTGGAGCCGATCCGCCTCCTGCCGCGGGCGGACCGCGAGCGGCGCCTGCGCGAGGCCGGGTACAACGTGTTCAACCTCGCGAGCGACGACGTGTACGTGGACCTCCTCACCGACTCCGGCACCGGAGCGATGTCCCAAGCCCAATGGGGAGCGCTCATGGAAGGAGACGAGGCCTACGCGGGGAGCCGCTCGTTCAAGCGCTTCCTGGGGACCGTTCGGGGGATCACAGGCCTCCCCTACGTCCTGCCGACCCACCAAGGGCGGGGGGCGGAGAACGTGCTGTTCTCCACGATCCTCAAGCCCGGCGATGTCGTGCCTTCCAACGCCCACTTCGACACGACGCGGGCCCACGTCCTCGCCCACGGCGGCCGACCGGTGGACCTTCCGATCGCCGAGGCCCTTGACCCCGACCTCGACCGGCCGTTCAAGGGGGACATGGACGTCGCGGCGCTGGAGGCGCTGCTCCGCGACCCACCCGGGCGGATTCCGATCGTGATGCTCACCGTCACCAACAACACCACCGCTGGCCAGCCGGTGTCGATGGGGAACGTGCGTGCGGTTTCCGCGCTCGCCCGGGCCCACGGGATCCCCCTCTTCCTCGACGCCTGCCGGTACGCGGAGAACTGCCTCTTCGTACGCGAACGGGAACCCGGCTACGGAACCGCCGCCCCGCGGGACATCGCGGGGGAGCTGTTCGCCCTCGCCGACGGGTGCACGATGTCGGCAAAGAAGGACGGATTGGGAAACATCGGCGGCTTCCTCGCCCTTCGCGACCGCGCGCTGTACGAGAAGTGCCGGGAGAAGCTGATCCTCGTCGAGGGGTTCCCCACCTACGGGGGCCTCGCCGGCCGGGACCTCGCCGCGCTCGCCGTGGGTCTGGAGGAGGCCCTCGACCTCCGCTACCTCCAGGACCGGATCGGTCAGGTACGGTGGCTGGGGGAGCGCCTGCGGGAGGCGGGGATCCCCGTCTACTGGCCGCCGGGCGGGCACGCCGTGTACGTGGACGCGGGGAGGCTTCTCCCCCACCTCCCGCGCGAGGCGTTCCCCGGCCAGGCGCTGGTGGCCGCCCTGTACCTGGAGGGCGGGATCCGCGCCGTGGAGGTGGGATCGGCGATGATGGGGCCCCAGGCGCGGATGGAGCTCGTCCGGCTGGCAATCCCTCGCCGGACCTACACCCAGGAGCACCTCGCCGCGGTGGTCGAGGCGCTCCGCCGCATCGTGGACCACGCGCGCCAGGTCCCGGGGCTGAGGCTCGTCGAGGGGGAGGGGCCCCTCCGCCACTTCGTGGCCCGGTTCGAGCCCATCGTCTAGCCTCGCGGCGACGCTACTCGCCGAGCCTCCACCGGGCGAGCCGGGGATCGTCCGGGGGAAGGGGGTCCACCCGCAACTCGCTCACTTCGTCCCCGTGTGCGACCCGGACCGTGGCGGGCTCCCCAGAACGGGCGTCGCTGTACCGGGCAGCGAGCCGTGCCGCAAGCTCCAGGTCGCAAGCGGTGGGCTCCCCCTCCACGAGGGCAACGGGCCCCGGCACGTCGGGGAAGGAGAGCACCCACCGTCCACGGGCGAACCCCGCGAGCACCGCGTTCTCCCCCTCGTCCCGGCCGACGACCACCTTCACGGTTGGGGAAAGACGGAAATGCCGCCCGAACCTGAGGAGGGCGAAATCGTCGCGGCCCAGGGCGTCGGCCCCCCGAGTCATGAACGCGTCCCGCAGGCGAACCGCATAGGGTCGAGTGAGGAGGAGACAACACCCCCCCGACGGTTGGACGAACTCCGTAAGGCCCCACTGGGAGGCGAGAGCGAGTTGCCGCTTGCGGGACCGCCCCTGGATGTCGAGCCAGTCCTCCCGTCGCACCCAACCCATCTTCTCGGGGAACGTGGCGGGCAGGAGCCGGCCGGAGAGGGGGCGCACGAGCCGGTCGCCGACCCCCGACTCCGCCGCCACGAGGTCGAGGGCCCGCCGGTGCTGCGACATCGGCCGCTGCCCGAGGACTTCCCCCGTGACCACGAAGTCCGCTCCCTCTTGTTCCATCACCCGCCCAGCCTCCCGCACCATGAACACCCGGCAATCTAGACACGGATTCATCCCCGATCCGTATCCGAACTTGGGCGCGCGCACTACGGCGAGGAACTCGTCCCCCACATCGAGAAGCCGGACCGGGACCCCCAGCCGCTGGGCCAAGGCGAGCACCGTGTCGCACCGCCCCTGTCCCACACAGAACCCGGTGGCGAGGTTCAGCCCCACGACGTCGAACCCCAACCGCACCGTGAGCGCGCACGCCAGCGCCGAGTCAAGCCCTCCCGACAGGAGGGCAACCGCCTTCTTGCCCATCACGGTATCATACGAGCGGTGGGCCCTCTCCACCGGATCTCCACCGCCGGTACACCGGTCCTCCAACCCCGGCTGGATAGGCTCACGCCAGGAGGTGGTTCGCTCATGGGCAAACTCACCAGAGCCCTCATCGTTGCTCTACTGGTCACGGCGACGGGGGTGGCGGTCACGCTCGCCACCCGTCCCGGGGGGAAGACCGTGGGCAGTCCCGGTATGGGTTCGCTCGGGGCTGTGGCCCACGCCCAGACCGTGCAGGACGAGATCGCGGCGTCAGGACAGGCCGCGATCAAGGCGGCGATCAACCGGGTCGCCCCGAGCGTCGTCAAGGTCGAGGTCGCGAAGCGGACGGCCAGCCTGTGGGACACGCTCCTCCAGGACCCGTTCCTCCGCCGGTTCTTCGACCTCGGACCCCGCGGGGACCGCGAGGTTACGTCGATCGGGTCGGGGTTCGTCGTCGAGCACGGCGGCGTGCGGTACGTGCTCACCAACGCCCACGTCGTGGAAGGAGCGATCGCGATCCGCGTCACCGACAAGACGGGGAAGGACCTCCCGGCCAAGGTCGTGGGCACGGACGTCCTCCTCGACCTCGCGGTGATCGCGATCGAGGACGGGCTTGACGTGCCTCCGGTCACGGTGGGGGACTCCGACCTCCTCGAGATCGGGGACTGGGTGATCGCGATCGGGAACCCGCTTGGGCTTTCCCACACCGTCACGTTGGGGATCGTGTCCGCCCTCGGCCGGGACGTGCCCCGCCCGGATGGAAGCGGCTACTACCGGCGGATGATCCAGACCGACGCCGCGATCAACCCCGGCAACTCCGGCGGGCCCCTTGTGAACGCGTACGGGCAGGTCGTGGGGATGAACACGATCATCGCTCGCTCGACGGAGAGCGGGGTCGCGGTCGAGGGGATCAACTTCGCTGTCCCGATCAACGAGATCGTGCGGGCCCTCTCCCAGATCGCAGTGCACGGGAAAGTGACCCGGGCCTGGCTCGGGGTGTACATCCAGGACATCCTTCCCGGAATGGCATCCCAACTCGGGCTCGCCGCCGGCCACGGGGTGCTCGTCGCCGACGTCGTCCCGGGCGGGCCGGCGGCGGAGGCCGGGATGAAGGCGGGTGATGTGATCACTGCGGTGGACGGCCGGCCCATCCGGGACACCAACGCCCTCCAGCTGGAGGTCATGTACCGGGCAGTTGGCGAAGAGGTCCTCGTCACGATCGTCCGCGATGGGAGCGAGATCTCGATCCCGGTCGTTCTCGGCGAACGCCCGGAGGAGGTCGCCTCCTCCGCGGGGGGGCCGGAGGCCGAGCCCGGTGAGGAGAAGTTCGGGCTCACCGTCGCCGCCATCACCCCCGAGCTCGCCAGCCGGTACAGCCTCACCCGAACGCAAGGGGTGGTCGTGATCGCGGTCGCACCCGGGTCCCGGGCGTACTGGGCCGGCCTCACAGCGGGGGACGTGGTGGTGGAAGTCAACCGCAACCCCGTGTCCTCCCTCGGCGATTGGAACGAGCTCGTCGCTGGAATCGGGGACTGGGAGGAGGTGCTCCTGACGATCGTCCGCAGCGGCCGCACCCAGTTCGTCTTCCTGCGCTAGGGGCCGTGGGGTAGAATGGGGGTGGCGGAGAGTAGCGCAGCTTGGTCAGCGCGCATGGTTCGGGACCATGAGGTCGGCGGTTCAAATCCGCCCTCTCCGACCACGGCGGGGCCCCGAGGGGCCCCTTCTCGTTGCCCGGAGGTGAGGGGTGAGGATCTACATCAGCGCCGATATCGAGGGCGTGACGGGAGTCACGCATTGGGACGAGACCGACATCGGTAAGCCCGGCTACGAGGCGGCCCGCCGCCAGCTGGTGGCCGAGGTCCGCGCGGCGTGCGCGGGTGCGGCCGAGGCGGGGGCGCAGGAGATCCTCGTCAAGGATGCCCACGACACGGGCCGCAACCTGACCCCCGTCGACATCCCCCCCGGCGCGCGCCTCCTCCGGGGCTGGACCGGGCACCCCCTGGCGATGGTCGAGGAGCTGGACTCGTCGTTCACCGGCCTGGTCCTGGTCGGCTACCACGCTCCCGCCGGCTCGGTGGGGAGCCCCCTCGCCCACAGCCTGTCCACTCGGCTCCACGCCCTGACGCTGAACGGGGAGCCCGCATCCGAGCTCCGGCTCGCCGCGTACAGCGCGGCCTACGTGGGCGTGCCGCTTCTGTTCGTCTCCGGCGACGAGGAAATCTGTGACGAGGCGCGACGGCTGAACCCCGCGCTTGGCACCTTCGCCGTCAAGCGCGGCGTGGGCGGAGCCACGCTGAGCGTAGACGCGGAGCGGGCGGTCGCCGGGATTCGTGACGGGGTCGCGGCCGCTGTTGCGCGCGACCCCCAGCAGGGCAAGATCGGCCTCCCGCCGCAGTTTACGGTCGAGGTGACCTACCGCGACCATCCCCAGGCCCACCGGGCCTCGTTCTACCCGGGAGCCACGCTCCCAACGCCGCGCACGGTGGGGTTCGAGACCCCGGACTTCATGGAGGTCCTGCGGTTCCTCCTGTTCGCGGCGTAGGAGTTCAGCTGTGCCGGTGTCGTTGACGGTGCCGGAGAACGGCCCTAGAATCCCTCTGTGCTGCGGGTATAGCTCAATGGTAGAGCCCTGGCCTTCCAAGCCAGAAACGCGGGTTCGATTCCCGCTACCCGCTCCCGCCAGCGGTTCGCCGGTGCCACGGTTCGGCGGTATAGGCGGTTCAGTGCCCGAAACCGCTGAACTTGGAACCGGCCAGCCGAAGTTCCCGCGCCCGTAGCTCAGTTGGACAAGAGCAGCGGCCTTCTAAGCCGCAGGCCGGGGGTTCGATTCCTCCCGGGCGCGCCACGACGACAGTCGCAGGTCGGCAAGTCTCAAGTCGAACCGTGGGGAGTTGCGGCTTGCAGACCCGTGACTGGGTTGATGGGGAGCGTAGCTCAGTTGGCAGAGCACCACGCTGTGGCCGTGGCGGTCGCGGGTTCAAGTCCCGTCGCTCCTCCCAGAAGGACAGCCGCGAGTCGGCAGGTCACAAGGCGCAGGGTTTCGGATTGGCGACTTCCAGACTTGTGACTGTGTTACCGCGCCCGTAGCTCAACGGACCAGAGCATCGGCCTTCGGAGCCGAGGGTTGGGGGTTCAAGTCCTCCCGGGCGCGCTCCCCTTCTTCCCCCCCGCGGAGGTACTCTCTCCCCGGAGGTGGTACCCGTGAACCGGTGGCTGCTCGGTACAGGGTTCGTGGTTGTGGTAGGGCTACTGACGTCGCTTCTTGTCCTCTCGCTCTCGCTCGCCACGCGGGGGATCAGCGTGCAGTTGGCGGAGCCGATCCAGATCTCCGGACCGCTGACCATTGGGGGGAACATCACCGTTCAGGATCCGATTGTGGTCACGATGGATGCGATGGAGATCCGGGTTCCCCAGCCGGTGGCGGTGGAGCTTCCGGGGGACGCGCTCGATGTGCGGGCCACCCTCGGGGGGGCGCCGTGCCCCCACTGCGGGGAGGGCACGCTCCTCCCCGTCCGGTGGAACCTTCTCACCGGGGAGATCACCTGGCGCTGCACAGCGTGCGGTCAACCTTGAACTTGCCATCCGAAGCGGGATGGATAGAATGGGGGCCGTGCGAACGAACGTTCGTTCGGAAGACAAAGCGGGGCCAGGGCTCGCCCGCCGGATCCGTGACGCCGCGGCTCGGCTGTTCGCTCGGCACGGGTTCCACGGCGCGGGGATGCGCCTCATCGCCGAGGAGGCGGGGGTCTCGATCGGAGCCCTCTACCACTACTTCCCGTCCAAGGAGGACGTGTTCATGGCGGTTCTCCGACAGGAGTACGACCAGCGGCTTGCGGAAGCGCAGGCGCTGTGGCAGGAGGGAACGTCAGCCCCGGAGGTGGTGCGGCGGGTCGTAGAGCTCCACTTCGCGTCGCTCGCCGCGGGAGAAGGGGGGGGGCGCCTCGTCGGGCGGGCCTGGCAAGGGGAGGTACCGACCCTGCGTCCCCAGATCCTCGCCCTGCGCGAAGAGTACGCGCAGTACATCGCACGGCTCCTCTCCAAGGCGATGGCCCGCGGGGAGATCCGCCGCACGCATCCCCTCCTGACCGCGTACGCCCTGCTCGGCCTCGTGGAGTCGGTGACGGCGCGGGCGGTGGCCGGCGATGCGGTGGCACACGAGATGCGAGAGGAGGGCCCGCAGGAGCTCGCCGAGATCGCGTGGCGGGCTCTGCGCCCCGACGAGGCGGGATGAGGATGGTGCGGAGAGCGGTGTGCGGAGTGGTGGTCCTTGCGCTCGTGGGCCTGCTCGCGGTTGGCCAGCAGGTCCGGGTGCTCATCGTGGACGAGACGGCGACGATCGAGGAGTCGCTCCGGATCCAGGCCCTCGCCCGCGGGCTGCGGACGAGCGGCGTGTTCGCGGTGAAGGCGCTGCTCGCCCTCCCCACCGAGCCGTGGATGGACGAGCCGTTCCTGTTCGTTCTCCTCTTCCCCGCCCGAGGCCCCTACGTGTGGCTGCTCTCGCCGGGTCCAGTACAGCACCTCCCCGACCCGTTGCCCGCGGTGTACGCGGGGCTCGTGGACGCGGTGAACCAAGCGTTCGGGGCAGCGCGCCAGGTCCGCGGCTCGGCGGATGACCTGTACGTGTTCCTCCTTTCGCTCCATCTCCAGTGGTTGGGGCTCCTCGTGGGGGGGACCGCGGGGTGAGGCGCCCCCTCGGTTGGCTCGTGGATCACCCGGTCTGGACCCTGAGCGGGATCTTGCTCATCACGGTGGTGTTCGCCCTGTTCCTCCCCCGCCTCGGGTTCCAGGCCGACTACTCGAAGATGCTTCCCACCGACGATCCCGTCGTCGCCCAGTACGAGCGGACCCGCGATCTGTTCGGGAGCCAATCCCTGTTCATGTTCGCCATCGTCGCCGAGGAGGGAGGGACGCTCTTTGATCTCCCCTCCCTCACCAAGCTGTACCGGATCACGGACGAGCTTCAGGCGTTCGTGGACGAGGGGCTGGTCGAGGAGGTCATCTCCCCGGCAACGGTGGATATCGTCCAGGGATCGGCGACCGCGATCACTGTCCGCCCGATCCTTCCCGGACCGCCTCGCGATGGGGAGGACGTGGCCCGCTTCCGGGAGGCGATCCTCAGCGAACGCATGGTGCGCGACACGCTGTTCCTCGCCGATGGTTCAGCGGCGGTTCTCGTTCTGAAAGCTCACCCTGAGTTCGAGGACGACGAAGAGGCGATGGGAAGGGTCGTGGCACGCCTCGAGGCGATCGCGGCGCAGGAGAGCGGTCCGGAGCGGTTCTACATCTCAGGCGATGCCGCGTTCCTCGTGTACGTGAACCTCTACATGCGCAAGGACCTGGCGTTCCTCCTCCCGGTGGTGGCGGCAGTCGTGGTGGGGGTCCTGTTCCTCAGCTTTCGCACCCTGCGTGGGGTCCTCCTCCCGATGGCGGTGGTCCTCGTGGCGTTGGTGTGGACGATGGGGTTCGTCGCCGCGGTGGGGGCGAAGCTCACCATGATCTCCACGTTCCTCCCCGTGCTCCTCGTGGCCGTGGGCTCCGCCTATGGGATCCACGTCGTGAACGACCACGCTGAACTTGCCCGCCGCGGAGGCGATCGGAAGGAGCTCGCCCGCCGCATCGCGGATGAGATGCTGCTCCCCATTGCCGGCGCGGCCCTCACCACCGCAGCAGGGTTCCTGACCCTGCTCTCGGCGTTCCTCGTCCCGACTCGGGAGTTCGGGGCATTCGCCGCATTCGGGACCCTGACCGCGTTTGTGCTGGCGATGACCCTCATCCCGGCGCTGCTCGCCCTTCTCCCGGTGCCCCGGCCGCGGGAGAGGAGATCCCACCTCGCGTTTGAACGGGCCGTCCGTCGCGCCACGGGGTTCGTGGCCACGCGGCCCGTCCTCACGGTTGCCATCGCCGCGGCCGTGTTCGCGGTCTTTCTGAGCGGGGTCCCGCTCCTCAGGGTCGAGTCGGACGTGACGAAGTACTTCCGCGGCGACTCCCCGGTGGTCCAGGGGATGACGTTCGTCGAGGAGCGGTTCGGGGGGAGCCAGGAGCTGTCCGTGGTCGTGGACACGGGACGCATGGATGGACTCAAAGATCCTGAGGTGCTGCGGTTCTTCGATCGGCTCCAGGGGTTCCTGGAGGCCCGACCGGAGGTAGGATCCACGTCCTCGCTCGCTGATCTGGTGAAAGAGACTTACTTCACCCTCCGCGGGGATGATCCGGCCTACTCCACGATCCCCGACACATCGCGAGCGGTAGCGCAGGTACTCCTCCTCTACGAGAGTGGAGGGGGGAAGGTGACGCGGGGGATGGCAGCGCAGCGGTTCTCCCAGGGTCGGATCACCGCGCGCGTGAAATCGATCGGCCTCGCCGGCTACGCCTCGTTGACGCGCGATTTGGAGGAGTTCATCGCCACAGAGAGACCCGCCCAGATCGTCTCCACCCATGTGACGGGGTCGCCTACTCTGTACATCGAGCTATCGCGGAAGCTCATCCAGTCGCAGATTGTGAGCCTGGGAGCGAGCCTGGGGGGGGTGGGGTTGATCGTGGCCGTCCTGATGGCTTCGCTCGGGGCGGGGCTGTTGGTGCTGATCCCGGTTGTGGTGACGGTGGCTGGCAACTTCGGGGTCATGGGCTACGCCGGAGCCTCCCTCGACATGGCGACGGTGATGATCGCCAGCCTGACGGTGGGGATCGGGGTGGACTACGGGGTCCACTTCCTGTCCCGTTACCGTCGGGAGAGGGGCGCCGGCCACGGCCATCGCGAGGCGCTTGCGGAGACGGTGCGCACCTCGGGGCGGGGGATCCTCATCAACGCCGCCACCCTGACCTTGGGGTTCCTGGTGATGCTCCTGTCCAGCTTCGGGGCGTTGCAGACATTTGGGTGGCTCATCGCCCTGACCATGATCACGAGCCTCATCGGAGCGATGTTCGTCCTCCCCGCCGTCCTGGCGTGGATCCGCCCCGCTTGGCTCCTGCCCCGGTTTGGGGAGGAAGACTCGCGGGCTGCGGTGCAGAACAAAGGAGGCACACCATGAACCGTGTGGTCGTCGCAGCTTTGGTGGTCGCGATCGCCGGGGTGACGTTGAGCGGGACGGCTCAACCGTTCACCGCGGATGAGATCCTGGCCCGAGTTGAGGAGCAGAGCTTTTTCGGAACGGGACGGGGGAGTCTGTATGTCGCGCTCAGCGTACGCATCGAGGAGAAAAACCAACCCCCCTCCCACTACGCGTTCCGCGTGTGGGCGAAGGAGTACCCGGATGGAACGACGAAGACGTTGCTCCTCTACGCCGATCCGGAGCTCGTGGCGGGGACGATGTACCTCGCCCACATCCCGAAGGAGGGCCCGGACCGGATGTGGCTTTGGCTGCCTGACTTGGAGGTGCTGAAGGAGCTGGTGAGCGAGTCGGAACGGAGGGGGGAGTTCATCGCCGGAAGCGGGATCACCTACGACGACGTGGCCTCGGGATTCAGCTACCGGGAGGGGTACGAAGCGACGTTGACGGGAGAGGAACAGGTGGCGGGGCATCCAGCGTGGACCCTTGAACTGACCCCAACCCAGGCCGGGATGGAGTGGACGCGGATCGCCCTCTGGGTCCACCGGGAGGAGTTCATCGTCCTCCGTGCCGAGTTCTTCGATCGCGCGGGGAAGCTGGCCCGAACCCTCACCGTGCCCGAGCTGGTGACGGACGAGGTCGGCCTCCGGCCCGCGCAGCTCGTCGTGGAGAGCCCGCTCCAGGGGAGCCGAGCAACGGTGCAGATCGAGGACCGGTCGGGCGCGGAGATCCCCGACGGGTACTTCGAGCCTGGGAACCTCGGGAAGCTCAAGCTGTAGGAGCAGTCCGCGCGAGCCCGTCCGAGTGGCGGGCCCGCGTCTGCGTGGGGGGGTAGAGCAGGGTGCTGTCTTGGGTGGCCTTTGGTCTGTCGCTGTCGCTCGTGCTCGGCCTCGCCCGGTGGAGCCTGTGGGGGGCGATGCTCCTCGGGGCGCTCGTCCTTGGCGGGATCACCCTCCCCGCCGCCGCGGTGGGGGAGGCCCTCCGCTCCGTGGCCACCAGCCCGAGCGTCGTTCTCCTCGCTCTGGCCATGGTCCTGATCCCGGTGATCGGAGGGGTCCTGGTCGAAACGGGGCGGATGGAGGGCCTCCTCGCCGGGCTGCCGCGGCCGCGGAAGGCGGTGTACGCCCTCGCCCCTGGGATCCTGGGAATGCTCCCGATGCCGGGCGGGGCGCTTCTCTCCGCTCCCCTCGTCGAGCGCGTGGGCGGGGCGCCGCCC
>JACIWJ010000023.1 GCA_014361015.1 Candidatus Bipolaricaulota bacterium
CCAGGTCGCAGGGAACCCCCGCGGAGGCGAGGAGATGGGCAAAGTAGGCCTGGGACTCCCCGATGAGGACGCACGCCCGGACCCTGTCCCGGACGAGCGGGACGAGGACATCGTACCCTCCCCCCTTGAGGCGCCCGCCGAGGATGAGCACCACCCGGCCGGAAATCGCCGCCAGTGCGGCGGCCGTGGCGTGGGCGTTCGTCCCCTTGGAGTCGTCCACGAACGGGATCCCCCTGATCTCCCCCACGCGCTGGAGACGGTGCGGCTGGTGGAGGGCCGGCGCGACCTCGCTGTAGGGGGGAGGAGAAGCCTCAAGACCGGGAAACACCGCAACTGCGGCCGCCCACGCTGCCCGCAGGTCACCCTGGAGGTGGGAGGGGAGCCCTTCCCCCCAGCCCGGGGGGGGCTCCACGCGACCGTAGTCGATAGGGCGGGCACGAGGCGCAGTCCAGGAGAGGATCTCCCGTCCAAGGATCGCCGTATCCTCCTCCCGCTGGCGGGCGACGATCCGCGCCTTGGCCGCGAAGTACGCGGCGAGGGTTCCATGGTGGTCGAGATGGTCAGGGGCGAAGTTAAGCCACACGGCGACGCTGGGGCGGAACGCCTCCGTCCACTCGAGCTGGTACGAGCTCACCTCGAGCACCCACGGCCGATCGGAGACGACGCCCACGGTGGAGATCGCCGGGCACCCGATGTTCCCCGCCACGACGGGGGCGAGCCCCCCCGCCCGAAGGATCGCCGCGACGAGCTCGACGGTGGTCGATTTCCCGTTCGTCCCAGTGACAGCGATCACGGCCGTCGGCCTCGCGAGGCGAAACGCGAGCTCAACCTCCGACCAAATGGGGATCTTCCTCCTCCGCGCCTCCCCAAGGATCGGGCACGTGGGGGGGACGCCCGGGCTGGGGACGATGAGATCGGCCGCGAGGAGGCGCGAGGTGTGCCCTCCTTCCTCCCACGCGACCCCTCGTTCGACGAGGAACGCCCTCTCTTCGGGGGAGAGGGAACGCACCTCGGAGAGGAAGAGGGACACCCCCAGCGGGGCCAGGGCATCCACAAGGGCCCGCCCCGTCCGGGCGAGGCCGACCACCCCCACCCGCCGGAACGGAAACGGCCACTCCATCAGTCGCGCAGCACAGATTGCAGCCGTTGTTCGAGGACGAGATCCGGCGAGAACCGCTCCAGCCCGAGGCAGTGGGCCGCGACCTGGAGCAGCGCATCCTCGGGGACCAACCCCACGATCTCCGTCCCTACGATGGGGACCCCGTAACGCCTCGCCTCGCTCCGCACGAGATCGAGGACGCGGAGGAGGGGGGTCTTCTTGTAGTTCGTGAGGTTCATCGATACCTGGACGATTCCCCGCTCGCCCAGGCTCAGCCCCAACGCCTTCACATAGCGCAGGCCGCCGGACGAGCCGCGGACGGCGCGGGCGATCGCCTTGGCGACCGAAAGGTCCGCCGTGCCCAGGTTCACGTTGAACGCGATCAGGAACTCCCGCGCTCCGATCGCGGTGACCCCCGCGGTGGGATGGACAGCCCGCTCCCCGAAGTCGGGGGCCCATTCCTCTTCCTGGATCTTCGCCGTGAACCCCTCGAACTCCCCCCGCCGGATCTGGGCGAGCTCCCGACAATGGGGCCGCGTGGCCGCTTCCTCGTAGAGATACACGGGGACCCGAAACCGTTCCCACACCTCCCGCCCAACCCGCCGGGCGAGGTCCACGCAGTCGGCCATCGTCACCCCCCGCACCGGGACAAACGGGACGACGTCCACTGCCCCCATCCGCGGGTGCTCCCCGCGGTGGCGGCGGAGGTCGATCCGGGGAAGGGCCGCGGCGAACAGGCGGAGGATCGCGTCGGCCACCCCGTCTGGGTCCCCCACCACCGTGAACACGGTCCGGTGATGATCGGGGTCCGCCTGGACGTCGAGGAGGCGCACCGTGGGCACCTCCCCCAGCACGGACGCGAGGGCCTCGATCACCGCCCGATCGCGGCCCTCCGATACGTTCGGCACCGACTCCACGAGACGGCCCCTCATCGCCCGCCCCGATCCGCCGCCCCCCAGCGATCGGTCCCTAAGACGAGAACAGCCTCCACAGACGACCCTCCACGTCCGAGGACAGGTCGACCACGGTCGCCTCGCGGCGGAACACGACGACGTCCCTCGTCCGCAGAACGAGGTCGTAGCCCTGCTCCTTGGCGACCTGTTGGGAGATCTCGACGATCTTCACCGCCGCAACCTGGGTGAGGAGCTCGTCGAGCTGCTGCAGCGAGGTCTGAAGCTGCTGGAGGCGCTGGGCGAACCCGGTGGGGTCGAGGATCGTGACCTGGGCCTCTTGCACCGCGGCCGTGACCTCCGTCCCGAGGGGGGCCGCTTGCGTGCGCAGGTTCTGCAGATCCGATCGCAAGGTGAGGAACCCAGGGGAAGCGATCATCTTGTCGAGCATCGCCATGTTCACGGCGAGCGTCGCCTCGAGGAGCTCCGCCTGGAGCCGGAGGTAGCGCTGCTGGTAGACCTCGGCCGTGACCTTCCCCGCAGCGTAGTCGGCCTGGAGGGCCTGGATATCCTTCGTCTTCCCCTCCAACGCCGCCCGCTCGGTCTGGACCTGGGGCAGGAACACCTTCTGGAACAGGGCCTCCGCGTCCACAACCCCCACCCGGAGCCCGGCCCCGCTCGTGGTGATCCCCGTGACCCGTGTCTCCAGTTCCTTCTGCCCGCTCTCGACCCGCGCCACGCGGTCCGTGAGGGCGCCCACATCGCCCTTCGCGGGGAGGAGCAGGCTCCCCACGACGCCCCCCGCGAGCCCCAACACCAGCGCGCCAACAAGCAGCCCTACGATCCACTGTGTCTTCATCTGTCTCCTCCGTTGTGCTCGGTTTCCAGCGGCGTCGCCACCCTAGAACATCGGGCTCATCCCGAACTCGAACGCCGGGACCCACGTCGGGTCGCGGTCGTTGGGCCAGGCAAGGGAGAGCCGGACGAACATCCCCGCCACGTTCGCCGCGATCTCGACCCCCAGCGACGACTTCACCGTCCCATCCCCGGTTGCCCCGAAATCCCCGAACAGGGCGATCCACGACCCTTCCGCGATCTCGATCCGGAACTCGCCGTTGAGGAGGCCGTAGCGATCCGTACGCACCCCCTGCGCCCCCCGTACGGAGTCCACCCCTCCCAGGGTGAACTGGTACCGCTCGGGGAGGTCCCACCCCCAGCGCACGAGGGCCCTCCACGCGAGGACGGCCCGCGCCTCCCCGAGAAGAACCCGGGCATCGGCCGGGGAGAACCCGGCGAGGTCCGCCTTGAGGACGAGGTACTCCACCCCGGGGGCAAACGTCCCCGCCTTCTCCAGCGCTGCCCGCCCCCGGCTGCCGGTCCGCGGGAAGAACGGGCTGTCCCGGTCATCGTACGTGATCCCGACCTCAACCGATGTCTTCGGGTCGAGAGCGCCCCCCTCGACAACCTCCCACGCCCGCTCGCTCGCCAGGCCCACGGAGAGGTCGAGGTAGGGGGCGAGGGGATAGGCCAGCCCCACCTCTCCCCCCAAGGTAAGTAGGATCGGATCCGTGCTTGCCTCCCGCCGGTACAGCTCGACGCTCACGCGGTCGAACACGGGGAAAGAGTAGCTGCTGAACGAAAGCGACCACGTCGTGGACCCGCTCCCGGTCAACCCCTTCTCCAGGGACAGGGCGAGGTCGATCGCTTTGCCGAGGAGGTTCTTCTGGCTGTAGGTGAGGTTGCCGACGATCCCGAGGTCCTGGGGGGAGATCGCCACGTTTCCCCCGATGCTGCCGAGCCGGTCGATGTCATTGACGGTGACCTTGAGGACCAGCTCGTCCCCCTCCCACCGCGGTTCGATGACCACGTCTTGGAAGTACCCCAGCGCCATCAGCGCCTGACGGCTGACGACGAACCGCCCCTCCGTGAGGAGCTGTCCTGGGGAGAGGTCCATCACCCGTTCGATGACCCACGGGGCGGTCCGCGATCCTTCCTTGACCTCGATCCGCGCCACGCGCCCTTCCTTCACCTTCACCCGGAGGCGCCCGTCTTCGACCCCCTCCCCGGCCAGCTCGACCATGAACAGCCCTTCCCGGCGGTAGTAATCGTAGACAGGCCCGAGGGCGCGGAGGACATCGTGGTTCGTGACCACACCCTCGGGAAGGGGGCCGATCCGCTCCTGGAGGCGATCGAGGCGAAACGCCGTCACCCCCTGAAGGTCGATCTCCGCCACGGAAGCGGGCTCGGGGAGGATCACCCGCTCCACGAGGTCCCACACGAGCCACACGCCGCCCTCGCCCAGCTCCGCGCTCACCCCTCCCGAGGAGAAGAACACGGATTGGCCGAGGGCGCCCAGTGACTCCTGGATCTGCGAGATCCGCCCTGCCTCCCCCACGGGGACGGTGACGAGCTTCCGCGCCTCCTCCTCCGGAATCGTGGACAGGCCACGGAACCGGTGCCCGACGACGGCGAGCTCCTCGACCACGAGCACGAGCTCGGCCCCCCTCAGGTCGGGGACGATCTGGACCGTGGCCCAGTCCATCTTCCGGTACTCCTCGCTGAGCTTCGTGAGCGCCGCTTCGAGCTTGGTTTGGTTCAGGACCTCCCCGGCCTTCACCCCCGCGTCGGTGAGGATCTCCCGCAGCTTGGCCTCCGTGGGCCGGTTCGCCCCCGCGAGGGCCTCCTGGAGCCATGAGAGGAGGGTCCCCTTCCCCTTGGGGGCTGGCGGCAGCCCCTCGAAGGTGATGCCCTCGATCTTGGGGTACTCCACAACCCTGAACCGCACCACGACGAGATCGTCGTCGAACGCGAGCTCGGGGGTGACCTGGGCGAAGTAGCCAAGCTTCAGGATGGACTGGACCGCGGCCAGCACCTCGTCCCGGGTCGCCTCCTGCCCGGCGGAGAACCCCACCGCGGCCAGGATCTCGTCTGTCTCCACGTGGACGTTCCCCATGACCTCGATCCGGCCAACGGTGAACGACTGGGCCATCGCCCCCGCCGCCGATCCTGCAACGAGAAGGACGATCCATAGCCATCTCACAGTAGTACCTCCTCTGGAAACGCCCGGTACTGCAAGGCCTCCGCCACGTGCTCGGGCCCGATGGTAGCGGATGCGGCGAGATCCGCAATCGTGCGGGCAACCTTGAGGGTGCGCACGTACCCCCGGCCGGTGAGGGCGAAGTGATCCACGGCCCGGGCGAGGAGGGATCTTCCCTCGGGGGTGAGGGCGCACCACCGCTGGACCTCCTTCGGGCTCAGCTCGGCGTTGGTCCCCCCGCGGGCCCCGAACCGGCTCCGCTGGACATCCCGCGCCCCCTCGACCCTCCGGCGGACCGCCTCCGACGGCTCGCCCCCCCCTTCGGCGAGGAGCTCCTCTCGGGTGAGCCGCGGGACCTGCACGAACAGGTCCACCCGATCGAGGAACGGGCCGGACAGGCGCTTGCGGTACCCCGCCACCTCGTGGGGGCGGCACCGGCAGGGGCGGAGTGGATCGCCGAGATGTCCGCATGGACAGGGGTTCATCGCCCCGACGAGCATGAACGAGGCCGGGAACGTCACCGAGGTCCCGGCGCGCACGACCGTGATCCGCCGCTCCTCCAAGGGCTGGCGGAGCGCCTCCAGCACCTTGCGATCGAACTCCGGAAGCTCGTCCAGGAAGAGCACTCCGTGGTGGGCAAGCGTGATCTCACCGGGGCTGGGGATCCCGTGGCCGCCCCCCACCATCCCCGCGTAGGACACGGTGTGGTGGGGGGAGCGGAACGGGCGCCGGCGGAGGAGGGGCCGCTCCGGGGACAGCAATCCCGCCACGGAGTGGATGCGCGTCACCTCCAGCGCCTCGTCGAACGTGAGGAGGGGGAGGATCCCGGGAAGGCATTTCGCGAGGAGGGACTTCCCGGCCCCGGGGGGGCCGACCATCAGGACGTGGTGCGCCCCGGCCGCGGCGATCTCGAGGGCCCGCCGGGCGTGCTCCTGTCCCCGCACGAGGGAGAGGTCAATCCAGTCCGGCGGCTCCTCCTCGGGGACCGTCCGCGGGACGGGGGGGATCGCCCGTTCCCCGCGGAGGAACGCCACCGCCTCGCCGAGGGACGCGACCGGGTGCACGGCAATCCCGTCCACTAGCCCCGCCTCGGGCGCGGAGGGGACCGCCACCACCGCCCGTCGGACCCCCGCTTCGCGGGCGGCGAGGGCCATCGCCAGCATCCCCCGCACCGGCCGCAGTCCCCCATCCAGGGCCAGCTCCCCCACGAACAGCGTGCCGGCGCTCGCCTCCGGCGCCACCTGACCCGTGGCCACGAGGAGAGCCACGGCCAGGGCAAGGTCGAACCCCGCCCCCTCCTTGCGGAGGTCGGCCGGGGCGAGGTTGGCCGTGATCCGCAGCTGGGGGAAGGAGAGACCCGCGTTGCGGATCGCCGACCGCACCCGCTCCCGGGCCTCGGACACCTCCTTCTCGGGGAGGCCGACGATCGCGAACCCCGGAAGGCCGGGCCCCACGTCGCACTGGACCTCGATCAGGCGGGCCTCGATCCCGTACGGGGCAGCGCTAAGAACCTGGGCGAACATCCTCCTCCCGGAACGCGTCGCGGATGTGGCACACACCGCCCGGGCCCACCGCCACCACGTCGAACCGCACCGGCGTCTCGGGCTGCCCCCCGAGGAAGGCGAGTGCCGTGCGCCATAGGCGACTCCGCTTCTCGCCCGTCACCGCCTCCGCGGCGGTCCCAAACCCCTCCCCGGACCGTCCCTTGACCTCCACGAACACGAGGGTGGGGCCATCCCGCGCGATGATGTCCACCTCGCCACCCCGCCACCGCCAGTTGCGGGCGACGATCCGCATCCCCTGGGCGCGCAGGTGGCGACAAGCGATGTCCTCGGCCCCCTTCCCCGTCATCACGGCCCGATCATAGCCAAGCTGGCCGGGAACGGCCGCAGATCCGTATACTGCATCTCGTGCGTATCCTCATCCGAGGGCCGGCGGTGATGCAACGTGCGGCGGATGGGGTCGTCCCCCATGCCGACGTGGTGATCGAGGGGCGACGGTACGAAGCGATCCTCCCCCGTGGGGGGGCAGGGGGGGCGTTCGACCAAGTGATCGACGGCGAAGGGTGCCTCCTCCTCCCCGGCCTCGTCAACGCCCACACCCACCTCGCGATGACCCTGTTCCGCGGGGCAGCGCGCGACCTCCCCCTCGAGCGGTGGCTCAGCGAGGAGATCTGGCCCCGCGAGCGGAGGCTCACGGCGAAGGACGTGTACTGGGCGTCGCTGTTGGGCCTGGCGGAGATGATCCGGGGCGGAACGACCGCCTGCGCTGACATGTACTTCTTCATGGACGAGGTGGCCCACGCGGTGGAGGAGACCGGCCTCCGCGCCCTCCTCTCCTACGGGATCGTCGCCCCGACCCCGGACCGGATCGATCCCGAGCTGAAGAAAGCGGAGGCGTTCGCTCGGGAGTGGGAGGGGAAGGGAGAGGGGCGCATCCGCACCGCCCTGTCCCCCCACGCGCCCTATACCTGCCTTCCCGAGGTATGGCAGCGCACCGCCGCGCTGGCCCGCGAGATCCGCGTCCCCATCCACACCCACCTCGCTGAGACCGCAGAGGAAGTCGCGCGGATCCGGACTGAAAAAGGGAAATCCCCGGCCGAGTGGCTGGAGGAGCTGGGCGTTTTCTCCGTGCCCGTGATCGCCGCGCACTGCGTGCACGTCTCGGAGAAAGACATCGAGATCCTCGCCGCCCATGGGGCGACGGCCGTGCACTGCCCAACGTCGAACATGAGGCTGACGTGTGGGATCGCCCCGGTCCATGACATGCTCAAGGGCGGGGTCAACGTCGCCCTGGGCACGGACGGGGCCGCGTCGGCGGGCGACCTGAACATGATCGAGGAGATGCGGCTGGCGTCGCTGCTCGCCAAGCAGAGGGCCGGTGACCCCGCCGCGCTTCCGGCCGCGGAGGCCATCCGCTGCGCCACCGTCCGCGGGGCCGCCGCCCTTGGCTGGGGGAAGGAATTGGGTACAATTGAGCCCGGACGACGGGCGGATGGAGTGCTGATCAGCATGAAGGGGCCCCATCTCTGCCCCGGGTACGATCCTCTCACGGACCTCGTCTACGCGGCCCAGGGGGCGGATGTGACGGCGGTGCTCGTCGACGGGCATCCGCTGTTCCAAGGAGGTGAGCTCCAGACCCTCGATGTGGACGCGATCAGGGGTCGGTGCCGGCGCGTGGCCCGTCGGTTCCGCTAACTGAACCCTTCCCAGGCGGACGCCAGCGTGGGATCGGGCGATTGGAGGTGGAGTGTGGCGCTCTCACAGGGAACCAAACAGGAGTTCATCAGGAAGTTCGCTAAGCATCCAACCGATACCGGCTCGGCAGAAGTCCAGGTCGCGTTGCTGACCGCGCGGATCAACCAACTCACCGCGCACCTGCAGACCCACCGCAAGGATTTTCACTCCCGCCGCGGGCTGCACAAGATCGTGGGGCAACGCCGACGGCTGCTGCAGTATTTGCGCCGAACCAACCCGCGTCGGTATGCACAGGTGATCCAGGAACTTGACATCAGAGGTGTGTGAGGGGAATGCCAGAGGTAGAAACAACAGTTGCCGGAAAGAGGTTTCGCCTGGAGAGCGGGCACATCGCCCGCCAGGCCGATGGGGCGGTCCTCGCGACGTGGGGCGACACGAAGGTCCTCGTGACCGTGGTCTGCCAGCCGACAGCCCAGGAGCTCGATTACTTTCCGCTCCGGGTGGATTTCGAGGAACGGTTCTACGCGGGGGGGAAGATCCCCGGGGGGTTCTTCAAGCGGGAGGGGAGGCCATCGGATGATGCCGTGCTCGCCGCGCGGCTGATTGATCGCCCGATCCGCCCCCTGTTCCCCGATGGGTACCGGGAAGAGGTGCACATCGTGGCCACGGTGCTCTCCGCGGAGCGGGACGCCCCTCCGGACGTGGTTGGCCTCCTCGGCGCCTCGGCCGCGCTCATGATCTCCCCGGCCCCGTTCGCGGGCCCGGTGGCTGCGGTGCGGCTGGGGATGGACGGTGAGACGATCATCGCCCATCCGAGCGACGAGGTGCGCGAGGAGGGCCGGATGGACATCGTCGTCGCCGGGACCCGGGCCACGGTGACGATGGTCGAGGGGCACATGCGGGAGGTCGCCGACGAGAAGGTGGTCGAGGCGATCGAGGCCGCCCACAAGTTGATCCAAGACCTCATCGCCCTCCAGGAGGAGTTCGTCGCACAACATGCTGTCGCCAAGCGCGCCGTGACCCCGCCCACCGCGGAGGCCGTGGAGGTGCGCGGCAAGGTGAAGGAGCTCGTGTGGTCCCGCCTCCCCGAGCTCCGGGCCGCTCCGACGAAGCTCGCCCGGGAGAGGATGGCCAAGGGGTTGGCCACCGAGGCGGCGGAGGCGGTCGCCGCGGGGTATCCGGAGGAGAGAAGGGCCGCCATTGCCGCGCTCGCCACAGAGCTCTTCGACGACGTGTACCGGGAGTTCGCCCGCCAGGCGATCCTCGACCGGGGGGAGCGGATGGACGGCCGGAGGCCGGACGAGCTCCGGCCGATCTCGATCCAAGTCGGGCTCCTCCCCCGCGTCCACGGCTCGGCCCTCTTCACCCGGGGGGAGACCCAGTCCCTGGGGACGTGCACCCTCGGCGCAACGCGCCGCGACGCCCAGATCGTTGACCTGATGATGGAGGAGGGCCTGAAGCGGTTCATGCTCCACTACAACTTCCCGCCCTACGCCACGGGCGAGGCGGGACGGATCGGGTCCCCTTCCCGGCGGTCGATCGGGCACGGCCGGCTCGCCGAGGGGGCCCTGCTCGCCGTGCTGCCCTCGGAGGACGAGTTCCCCTACATCATCCGCGTCGTGTCAGAGATCACGGAATCGAACGGATCCTCGTCCATGGCCTCCGTGTGCTCGGGGGCGCTGGCGATGATGGACGCCGGGGTCCCCTTGAGGCGTCCGGTGGCCGGGGTGGCGATGGGGCTGGTGGGCGACGAGGCCTCGGGCCGGTACGTGATCCTCACCGACATCCTCGGACTGGAGGACCACTACGGCGACATGGACTTCAAGGTCGCGGGGACCCGGGAGGGGGTGACCGCGTTCCAGCTCGACGTCAAGACGGGCGGGATCACGCCGGATCTCATGCGGCAGGCAATGGCTCAAGCCCGCGAGGCACGGCTGGCGATCCTCGATCAGATGGAGGCCGTGCTGCCCAAGCCGCGCTCGTCCCTGTCCCCCTACGCCCCCTGCCTCGACGTGGTGAAGGTCAACCCGGAGAAGATCGGGGCGATCATCGGCCCTGGCGGCCGCGTGATCCGCAAACTGCAGGAGGACACGGGCACGGAGATCGACATCGAGGACGACGGCACGGTGAAGATCGTCGGCGACTCCCCGGATGCAGTGGGCCTCGCCCGTCAGGCGATCGAGGAGCTCACCGCGGAGATCGAGGTCGGGATGACGTTCCACGCCAAGGTCGTGCGCATCGCCCCGTTCGGGGCGTTCGTCGAGCTGCGGCCAGGGGTGGATGCCCTCGTCCACATCTCCAACCTGTCTGATGGGTACGTGAAGAAGGTCGAGGACGTGGTCCGGGTCGGTGACGAGCTGTTGGTGGAGGTGATCGAGACCGACGAGAACGGGCGGATCCGCTGCCGGGCTGTCCAGGAGAAGCCAAAGCTCAAGGTCGGGGACATCATTGCCGGCCAGGTCACGAACGTCGTCGACTACGGCGTGTTCGTGGAGATCGCCCCCGGCGTGCGGGGGCTGGTGCACAAGTCGCGCCTGGGGACCCCGGCCGAGCCGGCCGAGGTGGCGAAGAAGGGCGACCGGATGCTCGTCGAGATCCTGGAGATCGAGGAACAGGGCCGGTACAAGCTGCGGCGGGTGGCCCCCGCCAGCTCCGCCGAGTCCGGACCATGATCGAGATCTACCCCGGCTGCTACCAGGACTGCACCGCGGCAGGAGCAGAGGTACTCGCCGAACCGATGCCGTCCCTGCGCTCGGTGGCGGTCGGGCTGTGGGTGAGGGCGGGGGGACGGGACGATCCCCCCGGCAAGGAGGGGCTCGCCCACCTCCTCGAGCACATGACGTTCAAGGGCACGGCCCGCCGCAGCGCGGCGGAGATTGCCCAAGCGATCGATCTTCTAGGCGGACACCTCAACGCCGCGACCGCAAACGAGTACACGTTCTACTACACCGAGGTCCTCGAAGAGGGTCTCCCCACCGCGGTGTCCATCCTCGAGGAGCTCGTCACCGCCCCCAGGTTCGCCCGCGACGACCTGAGCCGGGAGCGGGTGGTGATCGAGGAGGAGATCCGCACCATTGAGGACAGTCCGGAGGACGTGGCGTTTCAGCTCCTCCACGAGGCCCTGTGGAACGGGGGGCATCCCCTCGGCCAGCCCGTGGTGGGAAGGCTCGCGTCCGTGGCCGAGCTGGGGCTCGACGACCTGTGGGGCTTCTTCCGCCACCACTACACGCCCTCGCGGATGGCCCTCGTTGCCTGCGGGAGGGTGGATCCAACGGAGCTCCTCGCCCTGGCCACCCGATTCGGAAACGAGGGCGAGCGCGATGGGGAACGGCCCCGGCACCCTCCCGAGCCGGGATCAGGGGTCTCCCTTGCTGAACGGGCCATCCAGCAGGTCCACCTCGCGGTGGGGTTCCCCACGGTCCCGATCGGGTCCCCCCATCGGTACGGGATCGAGGTGTTGAACGCCCTCCTCGGCGGCGGGGTCAGCTCGCGGCTTTTCCAGCGCGTGCGCGAGGAGCTGGGGCTTGCCTACACCGTGTTCTCCGCAACTTCCTACCACTCCGACGCCGGGGCCCTCGCTCTCTACGCGGCAACCGAGGAGAAGAAGCTCCCCCTCGTCATCGACCTCCTGTGGCGGGAAGTGGAGGCCCTCGCCCGCACCCCACCCCCGCCCTCCGACCTCGCGCGGGCGATCCAGCGTTTGGTGAACGCGTTCCTTGTCGGTCGCGACGATCCGAGCGGCCGCATGGTGCGGCTGGGAACGGCGACCGCGCTCGGGCGGACGCCGGCGGCGCCCGACGAAGTCGTTCGCCGCCTGAGGGCGGTGACCGGGGAGGAGGTCCAGGAGCTCGCCCAGCGGTTCCTCACCCCCGCCAGGGCGGCGTGGGCCGCGGTCGGCCGGTGCGGGGACCGGCTCCGGCAACTCATCCGTCCCCACGTGGAGGTGGGCTGATGCGCAGGGCCCTCTACCCGGGGAGCTTCGATCCCATCACCTACGGGCACCTCGACGTCCTGCGGCGGGCGGCCCGCCTGTTCGACCAACTCATCGTGGCGGTGGTGGAGAACCCACGGAAGGAGCCCCTCTTCTCCGCCGCTGAGCGACGGGACCTCGTCAAGAAGGCGCTCGCCGAGGAGAAGATCCGTGGGGTCAACGTGATCACGTACTCCGGGCTCCTCGTCGACTGCGCACGGGAGCTGGGGGCAACGGCGGTGGTGCGGGGCCTGCGGGCGACCTCCGACTTCGACTACGAGTTCCAGTTCGCCCTCACCAACCGCGATCTGGACAGCGACATCGAGAGCGTGTTCCTGATGACCGCGGGCCAATACTCGTTCCTCTCCTCATCCCTCGTCAAGGAGATCGCTCAATACGGCGGGGAGGTCGAAAAGTTCGTCCCGGACTGCGTAGCCCGGGCGCTGGCCGCGAAGCTGAACCGGTACAGGCAGCGCAAGGAGGGATGATGAACGATCCGCGAGCGGAGACGATGGCGAAGGTCCTCACCGAGTACTCCCTGGCGGTGCAGGAAGGCGATCTCGTCCGGATCCAGGGAGGCCCGGAGGGAGCGCCGCTTCTCCTGGCGCTGTACGAGCAGATCCTCGCCCGCGGAGGGCACCCGTGGGTCCAACTGGAACTCGATGGGGCCGACGAAGTGTTCTACGCCAAGGCTACCGAAGCCCAGCTCGACTTCGTTCCCAAGTTCGCGGCTGCGATGGTCGACGAGATCCAGGCCTCGATCTCGGTGTGGACGGAGACGAACACGAAGCGCCTCACAAACGCCGATCCGGCACGACAGGCCCGGCGGGCGCGGGCGATGCGGCCCCTGTCCGAGCGGTTCCTCGAGCGGGCAGCGAACAAGGAACTGCGGTGGACGGGAACCCTCTATCCGACCCACGCCTTCGCCCAGGACGCGGAGATGTCCCTTCGGGAATTCGAGGCCTTCGTGTTCGGGGCTTGCCTCGTCGGAGAGGAGGACCCGATCGCGGCGTGGAAGGACATTTCGCGAAGGCAGCAAGCGCTCATCGACTGGCTTGCCCCGCGGAGGGAGATCCACGTCGCAGGCCCAGACACGGACCTCCGCCTGCGGGTGGACGGCCGGACGTGGATCAACTGCGACGGCCACGAGAACTTCCCCGACGGGGAGATCTTCACCGCACCGATCGAGGACAGCGTAGAGGGCCACATCCGGTTCACGTACCCCGCCATCTTCCACGGCCGCGAAGTGGAAGACGTGCGCCTGGAGTTCAAGGGTGGCCGGGTGGTGAGCGCGACGGCGGGGAAGAACGAGGCGTTCCTCCTCAAGATGCTCGACACGGACGAGGGGGCGCGCCACGTGGGCGAGTTCGCGTTCGGGACCAACCCCGGGATCCAGCGGTTCACCAAGAACACCCTGTTCGATGAGAAGATCGGGGGGACGATCCACCTCGCGCTCGGGAAGGGTTATCCTGAGTCGGGAAGCAAGAACAGCTCCGCGATCCACTGGGACATGGTCTGCGACCTCCGCCATGGAGGCGAGGTGCGCGTGGACAGGACGCCGTTCGTCAAGGACGGGGTGTTCCTCGTCTAGCCGTGGACAGCGGGCTCAAGGACGCGGTCGTCCTCCTCACCGGCGCCTCCGGCGGAATCGGGAGCGCGGCGGCGCGCCTCTTCGACCGGGAGGGGGCGAGGCTCGTCCTCCACGGGAACCGCAACCTGGGCGCTCTGCAGGCGCTACAGGCAGAGCTCGCGGGGGAGAACCTCGTCGTGTCCGCCGACCTGACCGAAGAAGACGAGGTCGAGCACCTGTTCCGCAAGGCGCTCGACCGGTTCCGGCGGGTGGACGTCCTCGTCGCCAACGCCGGGATCTGGCCCGCGGAGGACGAGCCGATCCACCGGATGGGCCTCGAGCGGTGGCGGCGCACGATCGAAACCGACCTCACCAGCGTCTTCCTCTGCGCACGGGCGTTCTTCCGCGTCCTGGAGAAGACGAAGCCGGATGCGGCAGCGCTCGTGATCGTCGGGTCCACCGCCGCGGTGTTCGGGGAGGAGGGGCACGCCGACTACGCCGCGGCCAAGGCCGCGATCACCTACGGTCTCACCCGTTCGCTCAAGAACGAGATCGTGCGCATCGTCCCGCGGGGACGCGTCAACGCGGTGTGCCCGGGGTGGACGAGGACGCCGATGTCCGCGGCGGGGCTGGAGGATCCTGCACTCGTGACGCGGGTCCTCCAGACGCGGGCCCTCCCCCAGATCGCCCGGCCGGAGGACATCGCGCGGGCGATCGTCTTCCTGTCCTCGGATCGCCTGGCGGGGCACATCACGGGCGAGATCCTCACCGTGGCCGGGGGGATGGAGGGACGCCTCCTCCACGCCCCCGACGAGGTCAACCCCCGGGAGGCGTAACCGGTTCGACGACCGACCTCTGCCAACCGCGGGAGAGGAGGAACCCCAACGCCACCATGCCGGCGAGGACGTTGGAGAGCGACATCCCCCACCATACCCCGTCCGCCCCGAGGTTGAGGGTGAACCCGAATACGTAGGACAGTGGAATCCGCAACACCCACAGCCGGACCACGCCGAGGATCATCGTCGGCACGTTGTGGCCTGAGCCGCGGTAGATCGACAGCGCGGCGAAGAACGTCCCCAGGAACGGCATGCTCACCGCGAACGCGCCGATGAACGCCGCCCCGACCGCGATCACGTCCTCCCGGCCCGGGATGAACAGCGCCACCGCCGGGTAGCGAACGAACCACAGGAAGAGGGCCTCCGCGGACAGGATGACGATGAGGGCGCCGATCCCCTTGCGCACGAGCTCCCGCGCTCGATCCCTCGCCCCTGCTCCCAGCGCCTGGCCAACCATCGTCGTCAACCCCGTCCCTAGCCCATCGGTGACGATGAACAGGATCCCCAAGACCCGATCCCCGATTCCGTACCCGGCGAGCGCGACCTCGGCGTTGGGCAGCCGGCCGATGACCGCGGTCATGATCACGAACCCGAACGCCATGCTCGACGACCCGATCGCCGCCGGGACGCCGATCCGAAGGCCCTTCGCCATCCATCCCCACTGGGGGACCATCTGCCGGGGGTCGAGGCGGAGGTGCCCGCTTCCCTTCCGCAGGAGGAGGAGGAACGCGATCGTCACCAGCCCCTGGGAGATGAGGGTGGCGTAGGCCGCGCCGATGATCCCCATCTGGGGGAGTCCGGCCCAGCCCAAGACCAAGAACGGGTCGAGGGCCATGTTGACGAGCGTTCCGGCCCCGCTCACGAGGAGCGGGGTGATCGTGTCCCCCGTCGCGGCGAACGCGGCGAAGAACAGCCCCGGAATGACCATCGTCGGGAGCCCGACGAAGATGATCTTGATGTACAGCGCCGCGGCGCTTGCCACGGCCCCTTCCCCAATGAGCAAGTCGAGGAGGAACGGGGACGCAAAGTAGCCTCCGACCCCGGCCACGACGGCGAACCCGGCCGATAGGAGGAACAGCTGGTTCAGGGCGGTGTTCGCCTCTCCGGGTCGTCCCGCTCCGACGTACTGGGCCACGAGCGCGCTCACCGCCGCTCCGCCGAACCCGGCGATGAACGAGATGAGGAACCACACGATCGGCCACGACACCTGAATCCCGGCCACCGCCGCCGCGGACACCTCGGGGGGCAGTCGACCGATCCAGAACGCGTCAGCGAGGTTGTAGAGGGTGAAGATGAGCGTGCCGATCACGGCCGGGCCGCCGATGCGCGCCATCGTCTTCAGGGCCGGACCGGTCAGGATCTCATCGCGGGAGGGCGTTCGGAACCTCATAGTGAAGGGAAAAGTATACCCGAGGCCACTCCCGGCGGGGTTGACGTGAGGCCGCGGTTCAGGTATACGTCCGCTCCGCTGATTCTATGAACGAAACTGACCCCTGCCCTTCCGTCCGGTCCCTTGTCCCGTCCCGGTAGAGACAACCCATGCTTGCTGTGGCGCTGATCTTCCTCGTCTCGTGTGGGGCAACGATCGCGCTCACCCTGCGCCGGCCGTACCTCTACCTGCGGGCCCGAAGGCGGCAGTTGCGGGTGGAGACCTACTTCCTCGGCGCCCTCCTCGGCCCAATCCTCATCCTTGCCGGTGGGCTCCTCACCGGGCAGCAGGTCCTCGCCGGCCTCAACGGCGAGGGCGGGCTCCAGCCCCTCGGGATCCTCACCCTGTTCATCTCGATGGTGTTCATGAGCATCTTCCTCGACATCACCGGGTTCTTCGAGGCCTGCGCCCGACTCGCCCTCCGCTACGCGCGAGCCGATGGAACCCGCCTCTTCTTCGCGCTCTACGGGGTGGTGTCCCTCCTCACCGTGTTCACCTCGAACGACATCGTCATCCTCACCCTGACCCCGTTCGTGTACTACTTCGCCCGCCACGCCGGAGTGAACCCTAAGCCCTACCTCGTGGCCGAGTTCTTCGCCGCGAACACGTGGTCGATGGCCCTCTACATCGGGAACCCGACGAACATCCTCCTCGCGTCGCGGTTCGGGTTCACGTTCGTCGGGTACACGGGGTGGATGCTCCTTCCCACCCTCGCCGCCGGAGCAGTGAACGCCCTCCTCCTCTACCTCGTGTTCCGGAAGGAGATCCGCCGCCCGATCCGCCCCGTGGACCTGAAGCCCTCCGAGGCGATCACCGACCGGGCCGGTGCCGTCCTCGGGCTCCTCGCCCTCGGGGGATGCGTGGTGGCCCTCGCCATGGCACCGTACCTCGGGTGGGAGATGTGGCGCGTGTCGCTCGCGTTCGCCGTGGCGTTGCTGGCGATCCTCGTCCTGCGGGAGTCGTACGCGCGGGCCTTGCGGCGGCAGGTGAACGGCTCGACCGTGGTCGCGGCGATGCGGCGCGTGCCGTGGCCGATCGTCCCGTTCGTGCTCTCGCTCTTCGTGACCGTGTACGCGCTGCGCGTGTACGGGGTCACGGGGAAGCTGGGGGACGTGCTCCTCGCCCTGAGCGGGCGATCCGTCCCCCTCCTGGCGATCCTCTACGGGGTGAGCTCGGCCCTGGCCGCGAACGTCCTCAACAACATCCCGATGACCCTCGCCTTCGCCTCGGCCACCGGGGGGCTGAGCGGGGGGCCGCTGCTGGCCGCCGCGCTCGGGACGGCGATCGGCTCGAACCTCGGTGCCAACCTGACTCCGATCGGCGCCCTGGCCGGGATCATGTGGATGACGATCCTCGCGGACAAGGAAGTGAGGATCACGTTCCCCGAGTTCGTCAAGTACGGCCTTCTCGTCACCCCAGCGAGCCTGCTCGCCTGCCTCGGCGCCCTCGCACTTCAACTTGCGATACGAACTTGAGGAGAATGGCCTCCAGGCCAGGGGTCCACACATCAGCATTCGGCTTCAGAATTGCCAGCAGCACGGCGAACCCCCGTTCCCCTTTCCCTCACTGCGACAACCGTTCAAGCGTGAACACAGTATGCTTTGCCAGTTCCAAGGAGAGCTCCGCGACCTTCCGCAGATGAGGCACATCATCCTTGTAGTCCGCGTTAGAGCGCTGATGCCTCAAACGATGCAAGGCGGGCGCCACCTGACGGGCTTCCTCCTCGACCGCAGCACTTGCCAGCAATTCTGGCACGGACTTGTGGATCGTGCGGTCCTCAGGTATATCGATGCCCACGCAATCTCGGATCCAACATGCTGCCGTGAGGAGGGCTGCGTAGTACGATCGGCTTATGGCCGATCTCAGGCACGCATCACGCAGCCCACCGCCCTCGGCTTGCTGCACGAGTTGCTCGGCCAAGGTGAGGAAGTCGGCCCACCGAAACATCAATCAAACTCCACGTCCACGTTGAACAACTCCTGGATCCAAGGGGGCTGTCGAGACAGCCAACCCACATCCAGCGCCTTGAGCCCTCGGAACACCTCCTTCGGGTCCCTCGTCGTGTGCACGATAGCGTAGAGCATGGTGAGGCCCTCGACTTCCGGATCCCTGCTCAGCCGGAGTTCCATCCGCGGATGCGCTTCTAGGCAGAGGTCCACTTCCTGCCACGCTTCGAACAGTACCGCAAGCAGCTCGGGGTTCTCCTCAAGGAACGCGATCACTTCCGCCGACAACGGGGAGCCGTAGAGGCGTTCCAGGGCCTCCACCAATAGGGGGCTGAGAACAGTCGCCGCTCCGCTGTCCTCGCTCCACGGGCCGACTGCCGGCCCCTCCAAGCCTTCGGAAGGCAGCGCTATCGGCCACGGCAGGGTCGCGTTCGCCCCCGCATCTGCGTTTGTGAGGTAACAGGCGTGGTCCCTGTAGGTGCGCGCCTCGTCCCGCGGGTACGCCGTCTTGCTAGCCACAATCGTCATCTACTCGCTCCTCTGGAGGAACTTCTGCCTCAGCTTGTCGGTGATCGCCCGCTCAAACGCCTGCTCGATACGCTCGTGGGCGGCGTCTGCCCACTCCAACGCGTCGTCCAGGAGTACCGCACCTCCCCGGACAAGGGAGTAGAGCAAATCGAGACGGAACGCGAGTCCACCCCCCCGAGATGCACTCGCACTGGTCAGTTCCATGCGAAGCCTGTCGCGCCCTCCTTCGTAGGGGATGGTGACACCCACGATGAACGAGTCGATGTCCTGAGGGAGCTCCGGTCCGAGGAAAGGACGGAACTCGAAGTACGCTTCGAGGTCCACCGCGTCGGCCGCGAGCTCGATGCGGTTGATGTACCGGAGACCGATCATGGCCAGTTTGGCCGGCTTGGCCTCTTCGCGATAGGCGTCGAGCGCACGACCGATCATCTGGCTGAATCGCTCCCACGAGGGGTAGGGCCGCAGGCACTTCACCACAAGCAGGTCGGGACCGATCTGAACGATGGCTCTTTCGTCATGTTGGAGGAGCTGGACGCGTTCCACAGGACGGACGATTTGCTCAGCACCCTTGTCGGACGTGGTCAGCTGCACCTCAACATCGCGAACGGTCCGGCTTCGCGGGAACTGGTCGCGCAGTCTTGTGTAGACAAGCCCGGGCACCGTCCCATCCCAAGCGGGACCCCCTGCAAATCGGAACTCGCAAAGAGCCTCGACCAGCGGCGGATTCGGATAGGGCTTCGCCAACTTCCGCTGCTCGGTTGCCCCCTGCTCGCCGCGCACCTCCTTCCCCTCCACAATCCCGCAGTATACGCACGAAGACGCTGCCAGCAACACCCCCTGGCTCCTGGAAGCCTTCCCAGCAGAACCGGGTTCGTGCGAAGGCCGGAGGCGCACGCCGTCAGCGAAGCGGAGGCAGAGAACAGATCGCCAACTCCTCTACCTGTCACCGTGCCACCTCGGTGGGCACCACAACCCCACCGCAGCAATCAGGACGGCGATCGGGTCCAACCTGGGCGCCAACCTGACCCCGATCGGCGTCCTGGCGGGAATCATGTGGATGACGATCCTCTCGAAAAGAGCGGTGCGGGTCACATACGCCGAGTTCGAGAAACACGGCCTCCTCGTAACCGCAGCCAGCCTCCTCTCCTCCCTGGCGTTCCTCACCCTCCAGCTCGCTGCTGGGGTCCGAAGAAGGCTCCTCGCGAGTGCACGGAACAAGACCCAACCGTCACATTGACTGAGCTCCAAACGCCTAGTACTATTCGCACAATTCTTCCAGCACATAGGAGGTCGATATGATAGACGATATCAGTGAACTACCTCCAGCGGTGAAAACCCTGGCAAAGGTCGAGAAGCTTCTGGCGGAACTGGATGACGCAGACCGCGGCCGCGTCTTGCAGTGGCTCAACGATCAATTTAGGCAAGGTCCTTCGACTCCGACAGCAACGAGCGGCCACCAGCTGCCGCCGGTCGAGTCACAGCACGTAGGAGAAGCGACAGACTTGGCTGAGTTCTTTGCAGCAACACAGCCAGCCACAGAGGCGGAGAGCGTGCTCGTCGTAGGTTACTGGTTCCAGTGTAGGGAGGGAGACACCGAGCTGGAGGCTCAGAAGGTCAATGCGGCACTGAAGGACCTCGGGCGTCAAGTGACCAACATTACACGCACGTTTGACAGCCTCATGGGGGAAAGGCCACAGCTCGTGGTACAGACAAAGAAGAAGGGGGCAACTAAACAAGCCCGGAAACGGTACAAGCTAACACTCGAGGGGAAGAGACGGGTAGAAGCTATGCTGGATCGCGCTAGAGGCACACAGTGAACCTGGACGATCTGAGGCAGACACTCTCCGGTCTGGTCGGCCCAAGAGCCGCGAGTGATCTGGTTCAGAGCTTCGCTGAGCTGCGCCAAGATGTTCGTACGGGAACTTTAGGTAGACTGGGTGCGGGGAAGTTCGTTGAGGGATTTGTCCAGGCCTTGCAGCACATTGAGGGAGGCTCCCCCGCCAAAGGGGGTGCCCCGAGGGTTGATGACTTCTTACGGAATCTAGAGAGCCGTGCATCGCCCCTGGACGACGGTCTGAGGATATGTGCAGCTCGCGTGGCACGATCGATGTACGCTCTGCGAAGCAAACGCAACATCGCCCACACAGGCGATGTTGACCTCAACACGGCCGATCTCAGATACCTGTATGCCGCTGCACAATGGATACTGGCTGAGCTTGTCCGGCACTGCGTCGGGATATCGATGGAAGCTGCAGGAAGGCTTGTCGAGGAGATACAAATGCCGGTCACTCCTCTCGTTGAGGATCATGGGAATCGCCGAGTCGTACTCGCACGCCTGCCTACGCAGGAAGAACTACTTGTCTTGCTGCATAGCGTCTATCCTGACAGGAGAACAATGGCCTACCTAATCGATAGCCTTGATAGACGAGATGAGAGTACGGTCAGGAAGGCAGTCAAGAGACTCTGGAAAGCAAAGCTGATCGAAGGAACTGGACGAGAGGGGTTTGGACTTACCCAGTTGGGCCACAGAGAGGCCGAGAAGGTGATATCGCGCACTGGCTAGCGCAGTGTCCCGGGAATGTCTCTCCAGCGTCTGAGAGGGCAGATCTTGTTCCGTGCATGCCTTCCCCAGGTGTTACTGAGGGGCGACCAGTACCGGGTCCGGCAAGGGGACTACCGCACCTCCGGGGTCAGACCTTCATTCTTAGGGTGGCCGGAGCGTCCAGATGGCCAGATCCTCTTCCGCGTATCCGTTCTACGTGTATCTGCCCGGCACTCATCCGAGGCTTGGCGGGCCGGGCGAGAGGCGAGATCGCTGGGAGAGCGTCGCCTCAGATCCAGCCACTCTGGCTCAGAGCAAGCGAAGGAATCGGATCCGCCGCCTCCCTACGATTGGCTGTCTTTGACGCTCTGATGTTATGATGCTACGATGTCGTCATGGCAGCGACGAGGCGGACAACACTTTACTTGGATCCGGACGTCCACAGGGCGTTGCGGATGAAGGCCGCGGTCAGCGACCGGTCGCTGTCGGATCTCGTCAACGATGCCGTGCGCGCTGCCCTGGCGGAAGACGCGGCGGACCTCGCCGCGTTCGAGGAGCGCGCGAGCGAGCCCGACCTGGCGTTCGAGGACGTGCTTCGCGACCTGAAGAGGCGTGGCAAGCTATAGGGTCCTGGTCAAGCCCTCCGCGGTCAGAGAGCTGGAGGCCGTCCCGAGGAAGGGTCGCAAGCTCCTCGCGGAGCGCATCCAAGGTCTCGGTGCCACGCCGAGGCCTCCGGGATGCGAGAAACTATCGGGTGGGGACCGGTACCGGGTTCGGCAAGGGGACTACCGGATCATCTACAGCGTGGACGACGACCAGCAGGTTGTTCGGGTGATCAAGGTCGGCCACCGCCGCGAGATGTACCGGTAATCCCTCGGTGCGAAACGCACGAGCGCATCGCCGCTACGTCTGGGATCACTGGGTAGCTGCACCCGACGATCGCCGCGAGCTCTGCGGCGCTGGGTACCCGGTGATGAGGAGGTCCTCCCCCACCCGCTCAAACGCGAGGTCGCGGACCCGAATCCCCTGGGTGGGCTCGTCCACCCCCTCTCCACCCACCGCAGGAACAGCGGCCCGCCCGCCAAGGATGAGTGGAGCGTAGAAGAACGCGACCTTGTGGACGAGCCCCTGGGAGAGGAAAGCCCAGGCGACCTCGGCCCCCCCCTCGACGAGGAGGGAGTCGGTCTCCTCCCCCAGTCGGCGCAGGAGCGCACCCAGGTCCACACGGTCACCCTCCCCTGGAGGCCGCCATACCTCGGCCCCCTTCCTCCGAAGCTCAGCCTCGACCTCCATCGGCATCCGGTCGGTGGTGGCGATGATGGTCTTCGCCTCGGGGGAGAGAACCTTCGCCCCAAGGGGGATCCGGCCCCCGGAGTCAAGGACAATCCGTATGGGCTGGGGCCCCTCCGCCTCGCGGACGGTGAGCGAGGGGTCGTCGGCGAGCACGGTGCCCACGCCGACGAGGATCGCCCCGTACCGGGCGCGCAGGGCGTGCACGATCCGCCGCGACTCCGGCCCGGTGATCCAGCGCGATTTCCCGGTCCGGGTGGCGATCTTGCCGTCCAGGGTCAGCGCAAGCTTGAGGACGACGAACGGGGTGCGGTGGACGATCCAGTGGAAAAAGACCTCGTTCAGCCGGCGGGCCTCGTCGACCAGGATCCCTTCCACCACCTCGACGCCCGCTTCCCGCAGGCGAGCCAGGCCGCGTCCGTTCACGCACGGGTTGGGATCGGCCGTGGCCGCGATCACGCGCCGAATCCCGGCCTGAAGAATCGCGTCCGTGCACGGTGGGGTCCGCTTGTCGGGGAAGTCAACGCACGGCTCGAGGGTGAGGTAGAGGTCTGCCCCCCGCGCCCGCTCCCCGGCCTCGAGGAGGGCCACTGCCTCGGCGTGGGGCCCGCCGCACACGGCGTGGTAGCCCTCGGCCACCACGATACCGTCCTTCACGACGACCGCACCGACGAGCGGGTTGGGCCGGGTCCACCCCGCCCCGCAGCGGGCGAGTTCAAGGGCCCGCCTCATGAACGCTTCGTGCGTCCCGCTTTCGTCCATAGTTCGAGCGCCGCCGCGGCAGGATCCCCTTTCCCGAAGATCGCCGACCCGGCGACGATCACGTCCGCCCCGGCCTCGACCACGCTTCGCACGTTCCCCGGGCCGATCCCCCCGTCCACGGCGATCTCCACGGGCCGGTCCCCGATCTCCCGGCGCAGCGTCCGGATCCGGTCCAAGGCCTCGGGGAGGAACGCCTGGCCCCCGAACCCCGGCTCCACGCTCATCACGAGGACGAGGTCCACCCGGTCGAGGAACGGAAACACCTCCTCGAGGGGGGTCCCGGGCCGGAACGAGACCCCCGCCTTGCACCCGAGCGCTCGGATCGCATCCAGCGCTTCCGCGGCCGGGTCCGCGGCCTCGACGTGGACCGTGATCGAGTCCTCCGGTCCGACGCGGAACTCGCGGGCGTAGCGGGCCGGGCGCTCGATCATGAGGTGGATCGCGAACGGAAGCGACGTGTGTCGCCGCAGCGCGTTCGCGACCGGTGGGCCGAACGTGAGGTTGGGGACAAAGTGCCCATCCATCACGTCGAGATGAAGGAGGTCCACCATCGCCTCCACCCGCTGGACATCTCGGGCGAGGTGGGCGAAGTCCGCGGCGAGAACCGAGGCGGCGAGCTTCACTACCGGCGGCGGTTGGAGACGAGGAGCATGGACAGAAGCTGCAGTGCCGCCATCGCCGCCGCGGCCACGTAGGTCAGAGCAGCGGCGGTCAACACCCGCTTCACCCCGCCCAACTCCTCCCGGGTCACGATCCCGCCTGCGCTCAGCGCCGCCACCGCCCGGCGCGAGGCGTTGAACTCCACGGGCAGCGTGACCAGGGTGAACAACACCGCCGCGGAGAAGAGGATGATCCCGACGTTTACGAGCAGATCCGACTGGAAGAAAAGTCCGATGAAGAAAAGAGGGAACGCGAGCTGG
>JACIWJ010000024.1 GCA_014361015.1 Candidatus Bipolaricaulota bacterium
AGGGGCCGTGATCCGCTACGCGCTGCTGGGCCTTCTCCAAGGGCTGACGGAATTCCTCCCCGTCAGTAGCTCCGGGCATCTCGTCCTCGCCCGGATCGCGCTGGGGGTGGACGCGCCAGGGGCGAGCGTCGAGGCGGCAGCCCATCTCGGGACGCTCCTCTCCCTCCTCCTCTACTTCCGGCGCGACCTGTGCTCCCTTGCCGTCGGCCTCCTCCGCCGCGGGGAGGAGAGAGGGTATCTGGGCCGTCTCGTCGTGGCCACGCTCCCGGTGATCGCGGCGGGCCTCCTCGCCCGGGACGCGATCGAACGGGCGTTTGGGGCCCCCGCGCTCGTGGGGGGGATGCTCCTCGTCACGGCGCTTGCCCTCGCGATTGGCGATCGGCGAGCCAGCCGGGGCCGGCGAGGCCGGGTGCGGATCGGGGATGCCCTGGCCGTGGGCCTGGCCCAAGCGGCGGCCCTCGTTCCGGGGATCTCACGGTCCGGGGCCACGGTGGCGACGGGGATTGGGCTCGGACTGCAGCCGGCCCACGCCGCCCGCTTCTCGTTCCTCCTCGCGATTCCCGCCATCGGGGGGGCGAGCCTGTTCGCCCTCGGGGCATCGGGCGGCGGGGGTGCGGATTGGACGAGCCTGGCGGTGACAGCGGGATGCGCGTTCGCAAGTGGCTTCGTTGCGATCCACTTCTTCCTGCGGATCGTCCGCTCCGGTGTGCTGTGGCCGTTCGCTCTGTACTGCGCCCTCCTGGGAGCGACCGTCCTCGGCTGGGGATAGCTGGCCTGCGGGGGCGGGACGTCTGGCTCCCGCGGTCGGGGAACAGGTTTCCTTCATCAGGTCACCGGAATCCGTTACATAAGGCACACAGCGCATTCGGCGTTCTGCCCCGACCGGAGACACTGGACGGGCCATGGGTGGGCACAACCGCGGCACGGTAGCGAAGGTGGCGGTCGTCGGAGGGTTGGTCGCCGCGTGGTGGGGGGTCGCCCTCGGGGCGGCGGCCGTCGCGGAGGGGTTCGCGAGCACCGGCCAAGCCTATGCTGGTTGGTATTGGATCTCCCGAGGATCTCAGGCCCGGTGGGAGTTCCTGAGCCTCCCCCTGACCTCCGATCCCTTCCTAGGCCTCGAAGCGTTCCTCTGTCTGCCCGTCGCCGCCGGGCCTCTGCCCGCGGAGATCGAGGTCCGGTTCCAGATTGAGACCGGCGCGGGGCCGGGGTCGCGGCTGTACGTGGCCCGGCTGGGGCGAACAATGACGGGCGAGAGCTACGCCATGTACTTCGGCCAGGTGTTCCTCTCCCGTCGCGAACTAGGGCTGGGCTCGCGCCTCATCGTGCGCCTGGACGGATCCCAGGCCGAGGTTCCGCTGGGGGTGCACCCAAGCTCGGTCCGGGTCACGCTGAGTCCCGCTCCAGCGCTCGCCTCGGCCGCGCCACCCACTGGCGGGGCGGGAACCGCAGCCGCCACCTCCAGCGTCCCCACCCAGCCCGCGCGAACGCTTCCCGGTTCCGCATCCCCCGATTCCGCGCCGTTCCTCGCTCCGGGGACGTATCGGGGAGAGCTGGGCTGGGGTGGGCCGTACACGGCCCCCATCGGGCGGGGGGTGTACAAGGTCAACCTCCGTGCGGGGGAGATCGTCACGGTGCGGGTCGAGACGGAGTCCGTTTGCGTCGTCAGTCTGTGCGACCCCAGCGGGCGCAAGGTGGGGGAGGTGGAGGGAAGCACGTGGCTCGGGCTGGAGTACCACGCCCAGGTAGGGGGGGCGTGGCAGATCCTCATCTCCTGCCGGGAGGGCAGCTCCCTCTTCCCGTACACGCTGACCCTCAGCATCCGCTAGTCACCGGCCCACCCGGCGCGCGAGGTCGCCCCAGGGGATGCGGAGTGCCACCGGGCGGCCGTGGGGGCAACGCGAAGGCTCGTTCGTTGACTTCCACTCCGCGATGAGGGCCTCCTGTTCCTGAGGGGAGAGGACCTCCCCCGCCCGGATCGCCGCTGCACACGCCACCTCCCGCCACAGCTCCTCGAGCGGCGCCTCTCCCTCCAGGAGCTGGTCCGCCACGGTCCCGATCGGTTCCTGGAACCCCAGCCGCGATTGGCGATCGGCGAGCGGGGCCGGCCAACCGCGGAGGAGGAACGCCCGCTCCCCGAACCGCTCGAGGTGGATCCCCAGCTCGCGCAGGGCGGGGATCGCCCGGTCCAGGGCCGCGGCCCGATCGAACGGGACCGCGAGCTGGACCGGAACGAGGAACTCCTGGGTCGGGACCGGCGACCTGGCGCGGCTCCGCTCGAAGAGGACCCGCTCGTGCGCGGCGTGCTGGTCCACGATCTCCAAGCCCTCCTCCCCTTCGACGAGGATGTAGCTTCCCTGAACCTGCCCCACCACGCGCCACGGCCGCGGGGAGGGGAGGACCGGTTCCGCCGCCTGCGGTTCGCGCTCCGCCGCGGGCTGGGGGGAGGGGGCAACCCACGTCCGGGAACCCTCCTCCGGGATCGGGATCGCCGGCCCAGCCCCCCCCAGGGCGCGCAACGCGGCGCGGCGGAGGAGGTCCATCACCGCGCGCTCGGACCGGAACCGAACCTCTTCCTTGCGGGGGTGGACGTTCACATCCACAAGCTCGGGGTCCACGTCGAGGTAGAGGAAGAACGCCGCATGCTGTCCACGGGGGAGGTAGCGGGCGTAGGACTGGGCGATCCCCAGGGAGAGGACACCGGGGCGGACGGCGCGCCCGGAGAGGAAGAGGTGCTGGTCCACCCGCGTTGGGCGGGCGAGCTCCGGCGGACCGAACCACGCCCGCAACCGGAACCCCGACTCCTCCATCACCACCGGGACGAGGCGGGATGCGAACTCCGGGCCGTAGAGCTGCCCGATTCGGCTCAAGGGGTCACCGGCGGGGGCGACGGCGAGGGCCTCGCGCCCCTCAGACCGGATCCCGAACGCGGCCTCGGGACGGGCGAGGACGATCCGGCGCAGGGAGGCGAGCACGTGCCGCGCCTCGGCGGGCGGGGAGTCGAGGAACCGCCGTCGGGCCGGCACGTTCCAGAAGAGGTCCCGCACCTCGACCGTCGTCCCCACGGCCCGCGCCGCGGGCCCCTCCGCCCGCACCCTCCCCTCCTCGACGCGGATCTCGTGGCCCGCCTCGCTCCCCCCTCGGCGGGAGATGAGTGTCACCCTCGCTACGGCGCAGATCGCGGCCAGCGCCTCCCCGCGGAACCCCAGGGTCCGGATGTGGTGGAGGTCTTCCTCCGTGGTGAGCTTGCTCGTGGTGTGGCGCTCGATCGCGAGGTGCATCTCGTCGCGACTCATCCCGTGGCCATCGTCGGCCACGCGGAGGAGGTCGATCCCCCCGCCTTCGATCGCGACCTCGATCCGGTTCGCTTGGGCGTCGAGCGCGTTCTCCACGAGCTCCTTGGCCACCGACGACGGACGGTCGACCACTTCCCCAGCCGCGATCTTGCGGATCACCCCCTCCTCGAGCCGTCGGATCGGCATACGGCCCAAGGCTACTTCCCCCGCCCTTCCCTTGCCACACCCCTCCCTTCCCGCTACTCTCGCCCGGACAGGATGAAAGGAGGCAAAAGCGATGCATACCGTGCCTGAGCTCGTTGCCCTTCTCGGGCTCTCGACCGAGAACCAGGTCCGCAACCGCATCGAGGCGATTCGCGATCTCCTTGCCGGGTCGCTGCGACGCGGCCCCAACAACCAGATCCTCCTCACCCCGGACGGCCTGGCCCTCCTCCGTGACCTCCAGGCTTTGTGCGAAACAGGACATACTCTGACCGATGCGGCAAATATCTTGCGCTATAAGAACGAGCAGAAGGACCGTATAGTTATTGGGGAATCGTCTACTATTCCCCGAAACCGGATGGAACCAGGGGGGCGGGGTGAGGAGGGGTGGAGGGTGCTCGTGGAGCACCTGGCGGCCGAGGTGCGGGACCTCGCGGGGCGGGTGGCGGCGCTGGAGGCCCAGAGCCGCCGCGAGGCGGGGGGGGGAAGTTGGTGGGAGAGGTGGAGATAGGGACAATCCCCCCATGGTCACCGAGACGAAGCTTGAGCTGGTGAGGAAGGCGATCGCTCGGTCGCAACGGCTGCGGGTGTTGTCCACGTGCTCCAACATCACGGCGATCGACCGCCTCAAGATCAACGACCACGGGCCGACCCACGTTCGGATCGTGACCCGGATCGCGTTGCGGATCCTCGAGCTCCTCCACGGGGCGGGGGTCAAGCTGGGGGTCACGGACCACGGGCTCGGGTACGAGGATGCGCAGGTGGTGGTCGTGCTCGGGGCTGCGCTCCACGATGTGGGGCACGCCATCCACCGCACGGACCACGAGCTGTTCTCGATGATCCTCGCCCCGACCCTTCTCGACGATCTCCTGGAGGGGATCTACGACGAGCCCGCCCGGACGGTGATCCTCGTCGAGACGATGCACGCGATCTGGGCCCACCGAGCTCCGGTGCGCCCCCTCACCGTGGAAGGAGGGGTCCTCAAGGTCGCGGATGCGCTGGACATGGAGAAGGGGCGCGCCCGGATCCCGTTCCGGGTCGGCGAGCCCACGATCCACAGCGTGTCCGCCCTCGCGATCGAGAAGGTGGAGCTCAAACCTGGGAAGGAGAAGCCGGTCCACATCCACGTCCGGATGACGAACTCCGCGGGTATTTTCCAGCTGGACAGCCTGCTCAAGGAGAAGCTCCTGACATCGGGGCTGCGCCCGTACATCGAGGTGTCGGCGGAGATCGAGGGGGAGGAGAAGAAGATCATCGGCCGCTACGCCCTCGATTGAGGGGCCCGCAAACGCCCTCCGCGGGGCGTGCGAGGGGAGGAAGCGAGGGGGGGCCGGGAGGCCCCTGCGGGGCCCCCTTTACAAAAGGGTCCTTTTGTTAAGTCGCCCCGGCGGGAAACATCGTTCGGGTCGCGGGTTGACGGTTGGGCCACTCTTATGTAAAGTAGTGCGTTCCAAATGTAAACTGATCAGGGGGAGAAGAGGTGCCACTGCAGCTGACGCAGGAGGATTTCCTGACCCCGGACCAGGTGCGCCGGCTGAAGGCCCATGCCCGCCGGGCGGCCGACCTCGCCCGGCGGAACGGGCGCAAGAGCCCGGTACGGGACTGGGCGATCCTCCACGTGGCCCTCGACGCGGGGTTGCGCGTGTCGGAGATCGTCGCCCTGCGGGTGGGCGACCTCCTCCTCGAGCCGGGCCACTCTGCGATCATCGTCCGGCACGGGAAGGGCGGCAAGGAGCGGGGAGTGGACATCGGCCAGGCCCTGCGCGATCACCTCCGGGAGTACCTCGCCTGGAAGCGGGCCGTCGGGGAGGGGGTTGACGAGGGGGACCTCCTGTTCCTTTCTCCGCGCGGCGGTTCACTCACCCGGCAGGCGGTGTACCTCATGTTCAAGCGCCTCGCGGACGAGGCCGGGCTTCCCCCTCGGTTTACGATCCATTCCTGCCGCCACACCTACGCGTCCCTCCTCTACCGCGCGAGCAAGTTCAATCTCCGCCTGGTCCAGAAACAGCTCGGTCACGCCTCGATCCGCACGACCCAGGTCTACGCCGACGTCCTCTCGGCCGATGCGCTGGACGCGGTGAACGGCCTCCCGCAATGAGGCGGTTCGCGGGTGCCCTTGTTCCGGCTCGCCTCCGTGGGTGGGGGGTCGGATCCCTCCTCGTCGCCGCCGCGGCGTGGTGCATCGCCGGGGGGGAGGCCAGAGCCGCGTCGATCTGGCTCGGGGGCGAGGTGGGGTGGGAGGGCCTCGCCGTGGTGGGGGAGGTGAACCCCCTCCAGGTCACGGTCGAGAATGGGACGAGCATCCCCCTCACTGGAACCCTCGTCGCCGTGCAGCGGGTGGGGTCGGGATGGCGGGGGCAGGCCACGCAGCGGCTGGAAGCGCCGGTCGTTCTCGCTCCGGGGGGACGGGTGCAGTTCGTCTTCCCGTGGCCGGTCGAGGCCGGTTCGGAGCCGGTGACAATCCTCGTCGAGCGGGACGGGGTTGCGCTCGCCCGCGCCACGGTCCCCGTGCGTCCCACGGTGGAGAAGCCCGTCGCCATCGTGGGGGCGGGGGTCGGGGACCTGGGCTCGGGACCGGTCGTGTTCCTGGCCCCGGAGGAGCTCCCCGACGATCCCCTCCTCCTCTCCGCTCTCTCCCGCGTCCGGATCGCTCCAGGGGCCACGGTATCAGCTCGGCCGGAGGCGGCCCTCCGCGCGTGGGCGGCGTACGGGGGAGGGGAAGTGGATGGGCTCCCTGTGGCCGCGACGGCGTCTTCGCCCAGCGATGCCGACCTCCGCGCGGCCCTGCGCCTCCACGCCCCCCGCCCCCCACCGGTGGGCCCCCTCCTCGGGGGGACCTCCCTCTACCTTCTCCTCCTCGGGTTCGCCCTTCCCGCCCTCTCCCGGCGGGGCGGGGCACCCCGAGCAGCGCTCCTCCTCGCCCTTTCGCTCTCTTTCTCCCTGGTGTACCCGGTTTTATATGATAGTCCACAGAACATAACTGCCGTTCAGTACACTCTTACTTCATCTAGTGACATGTGGTTTTGTCTTGATACGCTCGTGGTCGTCCCCCGACGGGGTGGGGTGTGGGAGGTGGCGGGGTGGTGGGTGGAGCGGGTCCCGGCGGGGGAGGAGCGGGTGGTGGCAGCGGTGGAGTGGTTCTGGGGAGGAGAAGGACCTCGGACGCGGATCTCGCTTGGGGCGGGCCAGGCCGCGATCCTGTGGCGGTATGGCCCGGCGTGGGTTGAGGGCGGGGAGGAAGTGGTGGTGGGTCCGGAGGGGACGGTGGGGGTGCACGCTGGGTTCGCCCCGCTCGTCGCGGCGATCCGCGCGGCGGAGGGGGACCGCCTGTTCGTGGACTGGGCCGAGGAGCGCCGGGGCGAGGTCGCCTTCTCCGCCTACCGGTTGCGATGGGAGCAGCGTGATTAGGTTCGCGGAGGGTCTCGTCACCCCGTACCACGCGTTCGCGATCCTCTCCGGGGCCGCGTTCGCCGTCGCCCTCCTCTGGCCGGGGTCGGCACCGGACGCGTTCACCGCGGTGGTTCGGGGGCCATTCCTCCCCCAAGCGGTGGCGTTCCTCCTCGGGTTCCTTGCGCTCCAGATTGGGGAGGAAGAGCGAGGGTATGGTTCGTACCCGCTCTGGCGGCAGGTGGGGCGGCTGGTGGGGCTGGTCGCGTTCGGGCTGGCACTGGTCCTCCCGTTCCTCCTCATCCACCGCGTGGAGCTAGGGCTTCCCGTGATCCCGTTCGGGGGGATCCTCCTCTTCCTGTGCGTCTACGGCGTGTTCTGGGCTCTCGCTGGCCACGGTGTGGGTGCAGCAGTACACTCGGATGGGCTCCGATTCGCGCTGAAGTACGGCACCCTCCTCCTCGTCGTCTTCCTCCCCGGTCTCGCCGGGCTCCCGGTGAGCCCGCTCGTGGCTGTGGGTGGGTTGTGGGCCGGGGCGCGAGTGGGGTGGTGGGGGATCGTCCTCTATGGAGCGCTCGACCTCGGGGCCGTCGGAGCGTGGCTGTGGGCGGAGAAAGGGTTCTCAGGCAGGTGAGACGGTGGGCCCGAATCCGCAACGGGGTTCGGGCCGGACTGGCGGGCACGGTGGCGGTCCTCGCCGCGATCCTCGTCGGCCGGAGCGTGGGAACGGTGCTCCCCGCTGGTGTGTGGCTCGCGGTGCCCGTCCTCGCGGCTTCCGGCGGGGCGTGGCCCCTGACCTGGGATCGCGTTCTGCTTCGCGCGGGGCGTAGGCTGGGGGTCGGGGAGAGGCTGGCCGCCCTTGCCGTGCTCGCCCGCCGCGGGACCCCGGCCTTCCGCGAGCCGCTCCTCGCCGAGATCGAGTCGGTGGGGAGACAGCCGTGGCGGCTCGTGGCGGGCCCGGCGGAGATCGTGGCGTCGGCCCTCTCGTGCGGGCTCGCCCTCGCGGTGGGGCTCCTCCCCGCGGGCGAGCCCCCTCCGCCTCCTGCCGCGCCGACGATCGGGCCGGCCCTCGTGGTGGAGATCGCCCCCCCCGGGCCGGAGGCGGAGGGGTTTGAGCGGCCATCCGCCGTCCCGAGCTTCCCCGCGCTGGCCGATCTCCCCGGGTACTCGCCGTACCACGACCTCCTCGCCGCGGTCCTCGGCCTGGAGGACGGGTTCGCGGACGGGCTCTCCGAGGAGGAGGTCATCGCCCGCCTCGCCACGGAGGAGGGGCTCCTGCGTCGGCTCGTGGAGCGGATCGCCGCTGCCTCGCCGGAGGGCATCTCCCCGTCCGAGCGGGCCGAGCTCGCCCCGCTCGCGGAAGGGGTGGCGCGCCAGGACCTCCGGGAGCGGGTCGAGGAGCTCCTCGACCAGGGCGACGAGGGGGCAGCGGCGGAGGCGGTCCAGGCTGTGGAGGCCGTGCTCGAGGCGGCGGAGCGGGCTGGCGAGGGGCAGGGTCCCGCCGCAGGGGGGGGGCCCTCGGCACCCAGCTTCCCCCCCGACGTCGCGATCGAGGGACTCGAGCCGGAGCTCCTCCCCCAAGGAGCGGGGGCGCGGGGCGCGGTCGAGGACGCCGGGCTGGTGGCGGGGGAGCCGGTCGATGCCCCCGGCACGTCGGGGGGCGAGCCGCTTGAGGCCGGCCCAGCTGGGGAATGGGGTTCGCATCCCACGGAGGTGGAGCGGGTCCCCACCGCGGGCGGGGAGGGCCCGCTGCGGTCGTACCTCGTCCCCGCGATCCCCGGGGAGCCGCCCTCGACCGCGCAGGCTCCATCCGTCCTCACTCCGCAGGAGGTGGAGGTCGTCCTCCGCGCCCGAGGGATCCCCCTCGAGCTCCGCGACCTCGTACGGCACTACTTCGAACTCATTGGAGGGAACCCGTGATCACGAGGGAAGATCTGGCTCAGGCCCAGGAAGCGTTCAGGGCCCTGCGGGGGAGGCTGGCTGGGGTCATCGTCGGCCAGGAACGGGTCGTCGAGGTCGCGCTGTGGGCGATCCTCGCGCGGGGGCACGTCCTCCTCGAGGGGGTGCCGGGGCTGGGGAAGACCCTCCTCGTGCGGGCGCTGGCCCGTGCGCTCGGGCTCTCGTTCTCCCGCATCCAGTTCACCCCCGACCTCATGCCCGCCGACATCGTGGGCACGAACGTGTTCGCCGGGGACGGGTTTCGGTTCCTGCCCGGGCCGGTGTTCGCCCACGTCGTGCTCGCCGACGAGGTGAACCGGGCGACGCCGAAGACCCAATCCGCCCTCCTCGAGGCGATGCAGGAGGGGCAGGTCACGGTCGGCACGGAGACCCACCCCTTGCCGAACCCGTTCACCGTGCTCGCCACCCAGAACCCGATCGAGATGGAGGGGACGTACCCCCTCCCCGAGGCCCAGGTGGACCGGTTCCTGTTCAAGGCCGAGGTCGGGTTCCCCGACGAGCGCGAGCTCGTGGAGATCGTGCGTCGGAACACGGAGGGCGAGGGGATCGCCCTGCCCGACCCCCTCCTCTCCGAGGAGGCGGTGCGGCGGGCCCAGGCCGTGGTGGCGGAGTACCCCGTCCCGCGGCCGCTCATGGAGTACGCGGCGGCATTGGTCCTGGCGACGCACCCCGAGAGCCCCACCGCGCCCGAGGCGGTGCGGCGCTACGTCCAGTACGGGGCGAGCCCGCGGGGGAGCCTCGCCCTCGTGTGGGGTGCCAAGGCACGGGCGTTCCTCGCTGGACGGTACCACGTCGCGGTGGAGGACATCCGGGTCGCGCTGCGGCCGGCCCTCGTGCACCGGATCATCCCCAACTTCCGCGCCGACGCCGACGGCGTGTCCGCCGTCGAGCTCGTGGAGGAGGCGGGGAAGGCGGTCCGGGCGCCATGACCGAGTCGCTCCTCTCTCCCGGGGAGCTGAGGGCGCTGGCGCGGGCCCGCCTCACCCTGCGCCGTCGGGGGGGCGTCCTCCCCGGCGGGCACCTCGCCCGCCGTCGGGGGACATCGCTTGAGTTCGCCGACCACCGCCCCTACCAGCCGGGGGACGACTTCCGGCTCATCGACTGGGCGGTGTACGCCCGCCACCGGCGGTTGGTGACGAAGACGTTCGCCCATGAGGTCGAGGCGCCGCTGTACATCCTCCTCGACGCGAGCCGCTCCATGGCCGAAGGGAGGAAAGACACGTTCAGCAAACGACTCGCCGCAGCCCTCCTCTTCGTCGCATACCGCGGGCAGGACCGGTTCACCCTGTGCCCGTTCCGCGACCGCCCCGTCTCGGCCCCCAGCCCGCGACGGGGGAGGACCGCCCTCGCCACCGCGTTCCGGTCGCTCCTCAGCCTGTCCCCCGACGGGGAAACCGACCTGTCGGGGTCCCTCGCCGCGTGGGTTGAGACCAGGCCCGAACCGGGTCTGTGCGTCGTCATCTCGGACTTCCTTTCCCCGGATGGGTACCGGGACGGGCTCCTCGCCCTCCGCCGTGGCCGGCACGCCGTGGCCGCGGCGCAGGTCCTGGCGCGCGCTGACCTCGATCCGCCCCGGCTGGGGGAGGTCCGGCTCCTCGACGTGGAGACCCGCCGCGGGAGGGCCCTCGTCCTCGGGGTCGGCGCGGCCCGCGCCTACCGCGACGCTTTGCGTGCGTGGAACGAAGGATTGGCCGATGCCTGCCGGGAGATGGGGAGCCCCTACTTCCTGTTCCCGAGCGACACCTCGCCGATCGAGGCCGCGCTCGCGCTCCTCGCGGGGTGGGGCCGATGAGGTTCCTCGTCCCTTGGGGGTGGGCGTGGGTTGCGGCCGCGGTGGGGGTCGCACTCCTCTACCTTCTTCGCCGTCGGGAGAGGGAGCATCCCGTGTCGGCACTGTTCCTGTGGGAGAGGATCCCTCCCGACCGGGCGAGCCGCCTGGAGCGGATGGTGGCTCGGTTCGATCTCCTCCTCCTCCTCCAACTCCTGGCGGTGGTCCTGTTCGCGTTCGCGCTTGCCGACCCCTTCCTTCAGGTGCCGCGGCTGGCTGGAGCGACGGCGATCATCCTCGACGCCTCGGCGTCCATGGCGGGGCGGACCGACGAAGCCCTCGAGCTGGCGCGGCGGCTCGTCGCCGAGTCCTCCGGGCCGTGGGCGGTGGTGATGTGGGCCGATCCGCCTCGGGTCCTCGTCCCCCGTACCGCGAACCAGGCCGAGGCCTCGGCCCTCCTCGGCGGTTTCAGCCCGACCCTCGGGGGGCGTTCCCCCCTCGGGCAGGCCCTCGCCCTCCTCCCGGGTGGGTTCACCCGCACCGTGGTCGTCACCGATGCCCCCCCCAGCGATCCAGGCGTGGAGGTCGTCGCCCTCCCGCCGCGGGACAACCTGGCGATCGTCGCGTTCTCCGTGCGACCCGCCCTCGACGGGGCGGGGTACGAGGCGTTGGTCCGCGTGCGGAACGACACCCCACGCTACCAAGATGTGCAGGTGGCCGTGCACGCCGGCCCAGGGGCCGTTCTCTCCTCCCGGCTCCTCCCGCCGGAAAGCGAGGACCTGTTCATCTTCCAGCTTGGCTTCGTCCACCCGGGGCTGCGGGCGGAGCTCCGCCCTGCGGACGGCTTCCCGTGGGACAACGTGCGCTACTACGCGCTCGAGGGGGCAACCACGGTCCGCGTGGGGTGGGTGGGGGAGGAGGATCGTTACCTGTGGGCAGCCCTCCAGGCGGCGCTCCCCGCGGAGCGCGTTGCCCAAGGACCATGGGACCTCCTCGTTGCGGTGCGAACCACGCTCTCCGCGTCCCCGGATCGGCCGTTGCTCCTCGTCGGGGCGAGCTCGCCCGAGGCGGAGCTGGGTCAACCCGTGGCGGCGGGTCCGCTCCGGGGCGAGGGGTCACCGCTCCTCCGCCACGTCGCGCCGGAGGGGTTGCGCGCTGCCACGGTGTACCCCGCGGGGCTCCCCGCGGACGCTGTGGTCGACCTGTGGGCGGGGGAGGAGCCCGCCCTCGCGCGGTGGGAGGGAGCGGAGGGGCGACGGGTCCTCCTCACGCTCGACCTCACCCAATCCAACCTCCCCATGGTGGTGGACTTCCCGATCCTCCTCCGCAACGTCCTCGCGTGGCTCCTTCCCTATCGCTCCCGGTCGACGCTCGTGGTGGGCGAGGCGCTGCCCCTCGCCCCGGGGACGGAGGTCGTGACCCCCACGGGAAGGGTAAGCGAGGTTTGGGTCCCCGACCGGCCCGGGCTGTATGAGCTCGTCGGCGAGGGCCGGCGCGAGGTCCTCGCGGTGAACGTGCCCTACGATGAGTCCTTGCCTGGGGATGTCGCGGCGGGGGCCGGCCCGACCGGGGCCCGGGCTGTCGCCGACCTCGCCGCCTGGCCGTGGGTCGCCCTGGGGGCGCTCATCCTGCTCGTTGCGGAGTGGGGCCTCGCCCTGCGGAGGGGGGCGTGATGCGGCTCCTCGCCCCGTGGGCCCTCGCCGGCCTCCTCCCTGCCCTGGCTGTGGCCGCCCTCTCCCTCCGCCGGCGTGCCCTCGTTGGCCGGGCGATCACGCTGGCGCTCCTCACCCTGGCCCTGGCCGGTCCCGAGGTCGCCCTGCGCCGGACCGGGGAGACGGTGATCTTCCTCGTCGACCGCTCGGCGAGCGTGGGCGAGGAGGCGGCCTCCACCCTTTCCGACCTCGCCGCCTCCGTCCTGGCACGAGGGGGGGAGGTCGGGGCGATCGAGTTCGCAGACGGAGCTGAGGTCCGCCGCTGGCCCTCCGTGGGCGAGATCCCGAGCGGAGGCGCGGTTCGCCCCGTGGGCACCGACGTCGGAGCGGCGGTGGACCTCGCCCTCGCCCTTGCCCCCGACGGGCCGACCCAGATCGTCCTCCTCTCCGACGGCCGGGCCACGTCCGGGGACGCCCTTGCCGCTGCCAGCCGCGCCCGCTCCCGTGGGATCCCCGTCCACGTCCGCCCTGTGGCCCGAAGCGACCTCGTGCGGGTGGCCGAGTTCCGGGGCCCGGCGGAGGCGCCCGTGGGCGTGATCACGCTCGACGTGGCCATCGAGGCGAGCGATCCTACCGCGGCTGAGGTCCGCCTGTACCGCGGAGACGAGGAGATCCGCACCGTGGCGATTGACCTCCTCCCGGGGACGACCCGCCTCTCGTTCACTGACCGGCCCCCGGCCGTGGGGTTCAACGCCTATCGCGTCGAGGCCAGCGCTGCGGGCGACGGGATCGCGGAGAACAACGCCCTCAGCTGGGGGGTGGTCGTGGGCGAGACCGCCGCGGTCCTCGTCGTCGGGCCGGCTCCGAGCGCGGTGGACGATCTCCTTGCCGCCGCTCAGGTCCCATTCCACCGCCGGACCTCCCTCGCGCCCGAGGACCTGGCGGGCGTGGGCCTCGTGATCCTTGACGACCATCCGCTGGGCCTGCTCGGTCCGCGGACCCTCACTGCCCTCCGTTCCTACGTCGCGGGCGGCGGGGGGCTCCTCGTGGTCCAGGGTCGCCGCGCCGTGGCCGGGTACCTGGGGCCGGTGGAGGAGATTCTCCCCGTGACCTACACCGTTCCCGAGCGGATCCAGGAGGCGACGGCGGCGGTCGTGTTCGTCCTCGACCGGTCCGCCTCGATGTCCGGCATGGCCGAGGGCGTGGTCAAGATCGACCTCCTCAAGGAGGCGGCGGCCGCCGCGGTGGAGGTGATGCCGTGGGAGGACGTCGTGGGGGCGATCGCGTTCGACCGCTGGCCGCACTGGCTTGTCCGCCCCGGCCCCGTATCTGAGGTGCGGGAGGCCCTCTTCGCGGCCCTGCGCGGGCTCACCGCGAGTGGGGGCACGGACGTGTTCCCCGCCCTCGCCGCGGCCGTGGAGGCCCTTCTTCCCCTCGACGTGCGCGTGCGGCATGCGATCGTGATCTCCGATGGGAAGACGGTCGTGGACGAGGAGATCCTCGCCGGGCTGCGGTCCGCGGTGCCTGAGGCCGGGATCGGGATCACGACGATCGCCATTGGCGCTGATGCCGACATGGAGGTTCTGCGCGAGCTTTCCGCCCTTGGTGGGGGGCGAAGCTACGTCCTGGCTTCGATGGGCGACCTGCGGGCGGTCCTTGTCCAGGAAACCGAGCGCGTGGCTCGGCCCCGGTTTATCGAGGCCGCGACCCCGGTCCTTCCCGGCCCTGGCGCGGCGGCGTTTCCCCTCTCCGGGGCGCTCCCGCCCCTCGCGGGGTACACGCTCACGTTTCCCAAGCCCACCGCCGATGTGGCGTTCCTCTCCCCGGCGGGGGATCCGCTGCTGGCGCGATGGCAACTCGGTCTGGGACAGGTCGCGGTGGTCAACGCCGATCTTTCCGGGGTCTGGACGCGGCATTGGCTCGCCTCGGCCCAGCTGGGGGAGCTGTGGGGGACCCTCCTTGGGCTCCTGTGGGGAGAGCGGCAGGCGGTGCGCGTGGACTGGGAAGTGTGCGGAGCTACCCTCCGCCTCGGGGTGGAGGCGAGCGAGGGCGGGAGGTGGGTCAACGGCCTCGCCCTCTCTGGCGAGCTTGTGGGCCCGGGCGGGCTCTGGCCCCTCTCCTTCGATCAGGTCGCACCCGGCCGGTACGAGGCTTCCCTCCCCACGCCCGGATCCGGGGTGTACGTCCTCACCGTGGCCGATCCCTCCGGCCGCTACGGGGGCACGTTCCCGGTGGCCCTCCCCTACCCAGCCGAGCTGGTCGCGTTCGGTCCTGACCACGAGGCCTTGCACCAAATTGCGCGCCTCTCCGAAGGCGAGGTCGTGCGCGACGAGATCCTCCCGCCTCCGCCGGGTGCGGGGCGGGACTGGCTCCCGATTGGCCGGGCCTTCCTCTGGGCGGCGGCGTGCTGTTTCCTCCTCGATCTCGGGCTGCGCAAGCTCCTCGTGTGACGCAGCGCGGGTCCCGTGCAGGCGACGCCGGCCCCGGGCCATCGACGGTGAACTCCGGCGGGCAAAGCCCCGGGTCTGGGTGCGCTACTTGGGCGTTCCACGTCGAGGAGCCGCTTCTCCGTGGACCTCCGCACCCCGGCGCGGGTGAGCCACGACATGGGCACCCACAGCGGGGACGGCCGGGGGCTGGGGTCGATCTCCTGGACGGGCCCCCGCGGTTCCTGGCGTTTGTGGTCTCCAACCTCGATCCGGACGGCAGGGACGCGGCGGGGTTCCTGGCAAGCGTGGCCGAGGTGGAACGCCGCGCTGGGTTCGACTTCGTCTGGAAGCTCGGCGCTGTGGTTGAAGACGCGCTGGAGTCGGTTGGCCCCTCGCTCCTGAGGTAGCGCACTTCGTGGTCGCACGGCGGCCACGGCGCCAGGGGGCCCCAGAGGCCCTCAGTCGGTGGGGATCTCGTAGGGGCGGCAACGGATATCCGCGTAGCAGAACCCGGTGCTTGCTCTTTCCTCTTGCTCGGCGATCCAAGCCGGCACCCCGATCCGCTGCATGCGTCGTCCGTCCGGGATGAGGGTTGGGTACCCCTCGGCAAGGGCGGCGATGCGGTGGCACGGGTAGTCGGGGCACTGGGGGCAGATCTCCACCCCGCGTTTTCGGGCGCACTTGCGGATCCCACAGAACGGCGGCCCGCCCTCCGCTCGACAGCCGGGGCATGAACGGTCCGGATCGCAGAGGTGGTCGAGGAACGCCCGGAACTCCCGGAAGTTGGGGAGTTCTTGCCCCCAGTCGTCGTACCCCTCCTTGACGATCGTCTCGCGCAACGCGGTCGCTTGCGCAGGAATCCGCGACCGCGCCGAGCACAACCCGCAGTAGAGGCCGCAGTACGTCACGAACCGGTGATCGCTCACCCGTCCCTCCTCAGCTCCCCCCTCGGGTCAACGGGGAGTGGCCCCACGGTTGGATCCCCCCCCCTGCCCCCACCACCGCAACTGCCGGGACGAGGAGCATATCGAGATCGAGTCCGCCCACGGCGTGGAGCGGGGTCGAGACGAGCGCTCCGGCACCGAGCCCGGAGGCACCCGCCGATCAGGCGCAGGGGCCCGTTCCCCTCCACACCGAACCGGGCCCCACGGAGCATGGCCCTGCCAGCCCACGTCGACGCCGGCGAACGTCCGACGAGCCCTGTCACAACCTCAGCGAGCATTGTACTCCTGCCCGCGGGCGGGAGATGGGTTGGGGGGCCGCCGGTTGGGCTGCGTGTCCTGGCACCGCGGCGCAAACCGGGTACACTCTGGGCATCGTCGGTTCGAGGAGTTCTCTATCGGCCCACGGTAAGGAGGCGACATGACTTTCGAGCGGCGCAAGATGTACAACGTGAGCCATTTGGGGCTCACGTGCGCGGACTGCGGCACCAAGATCGAGGAGCTCCCCTTCGAGCCCAAGACCGATCGGCCGGTGTACTGCCAGAAGTGTGCCCGCACGCGGCGGCGCGATAACCCGCGCGTCCTGCGGTAAACGGTCATCCAGGGGGCGGCCCCACGGCTGCCCCCTTTCTCTATCCCACGCGATACCTCAACCCTCCAACTGCCAGGGCGAGGGTCAGCTTGCGGCCCGACGGAAGGCCCAGTCGGACAAGGGTCTCGGGCTGGCCTGGGGCTCCGGGCCACGCAAGGCGGGCACGGCGCGCCCCCAGGTGGCGGCCGATATGGACCAGCGCCGCATCAACAAGCCCATTACGGTCATCCCACGTTCACACCGCTCCAGTGTTCCAGTAGCGTGAACATAGCATACGCGTGAACGCTCCCGACAAGGACCTCACGCCGGCTGGGTGGGAAGCGAGGAAGGGTTCACCAGCTGAGCCTAGCGAACTGGGCGACACCGGCGATCTCGTCGAGGGCAGAGCACACCTGGAGTTGGAGGTCGGCCAAGGCCTCCAGGAGTTCCTTCCAGAACGGCCGCAGCCACGAGCGAGGCCAGTCGAACCTCCGGAGGTGGAGGAGTCGCTCCAGGATCGGTTGCGGCAGCGGGTTCGCGGCCCACGGGTTCTCGAAGATCAACGTGCAGTCGGGCCACAAGATCACCACGGCCGAGGCCCTGGCTTCGCCGCTCTGGAAGTACCCGGGGTAGCGCAGGGAGGCGTGGACGATCCCCCTGGCAATCGGAGGAAGCCCCTCTTCAATCGACTCCCAGTCGAGAAGGGGTGTTCCCAATCTCCCGTAGAACGCGAGCCAGATACCTCCAGTGCGAAACCGACCATTGCCAAGCACATATAGGGGCCACGCTTCATCCGGGCTTAGGCCCCACCAGTCTTCGAACTGAAGATCAAGCCACATGAGGGCTGGCCTATCCTTCGGAAGCTGGTCGTTCTCCTCCTGAGCCTTGTTCACGAACTTGTGAGCCAAGTTGTCAACGCCGAGCTCCCCTGGCTTGGGGGCCCCTGCCGGGTGAACGGCAAGTTCGTCACACAAGTCCGGCCTGCGATTGTGAAATTCGTACAACGCCTCCGCTTCTTCCGCGTTCATCCGAACCGCGGAGATCTCCACTGCGACCTCTTCCTCACGAAGCCGCAGCTTAACGTCAGGGCCTTGGGTTGACTGCGGGATAACCTTGCAGCCGCAAGCCAAGAGGTACCCAACCGCGCGGATCTCGGCGAGGGCCTTGTACGGCGCCGAGCAGCTATAGAGGTCTCTGAAGCTCTCTCCTTCCGCGAGTTCTCCAGCCTCCCTGATCCGTGCCGGGAGCCAGCTCTTGAAGCAACCCTCAGCCAAGATGGCGCGCACAGCTATTTCAGTGTTCATTAAGACCTGATGGTTCGTAGAACCTGGCCGGCTCTGTCCCTCCAGCATCCACTTGAGCGGATGATCAACGTGGAGTCGGGGCGACCGCAGGACTGCCTCCAGCTGATTTGCGGAAAGCGCCTCCAGGACGCTGGCAAGGCGAGGGCAGGAAGTTCGCAGTTGGTCAAGGGGACTAGACGCCATCACAGCTCCTCCAGAAGGCGCCGTCGAGGATGGCCTGCTCCAGGCGCTGGAGGTCAGACTTGTGCGATGGGGAGGGCAACTCACTCTGGGGCGTGCCGCGCCGGATCTCGTTCCCGACCAGGATGACCCGCCCCAGCGCGCACTGCCGGTCGCGCTGGTAGTAGAACCCGCGCGTCACCTCGCGGTCCGTCCACCCCGCGGCCCGCAGCTGGGGGTCGACCAGGTTCGCCCGGGGGTCGGCCTCGTTCATCGCCGTCGTCTGTCCACGATCGGCCTCAACCCCCTCCCTCGCACGGTCCCACAGAAGGAACGGTCGACGGCCATGAGGGGGATGGTAGCGGTGGGCCCTGCTTTCGCCAAGAGCGCCGTTGGCTCGGAGCCCCGCCCCGGCTACCATTCCCCGCCATGGCCACCCAGGTTTACGTCGCGTTCCTGTGGCACATGCACCAGCCGTGGTACGCCCTCCCCGGCGACGCCGTGAACCTCCTCCCCTGGACCCGCCTCCGCGCCACGAAGGACTACACGGACATGGCGGCCTGGCTCGAACGGTGGCCGGTCCCGGTCACGGTCAACTTCACCCCGTCGCTCACCGAGCAACTCCGCCGGTACGCAGATGGAACGCTCACCGACCGCTACCTCCCGTCCCGCGGGGATCCCGAGGCCCTCGCCGACCTCCGCGCGGGGCACGTCCCGCTCCCGGTGGGGCGGCGCGGGCTTCCTGTTCCTGACCTCGCCCGGATCCGCGCCGCGAAGGGGGAAGACGGGGAACGAGCTCTCCTCGGGTGGTCCCTCCTCGCCTGGCTCGGCCAGTCGGTGCTCGCTGTGGAGCGCGGCCTGCAGGAGCTGTGGGAACGGGGATCGTTCTCTTCGGCCGATCTCGCCGCGCTGGAAGAGCGACACCGCCAGCTCGTGGCGGGGGTCCTTCCCCGCTACCGCCGCCTCGCCGCCGACGGGGCGATCGAGCTCTCGGCGACGCCGTTCTACCACCCGATCTTGCCCCTCCTCGTCGACACGGCGGCCGCGCGGCGGCCCCAGCCCCACGACGAGCTCCCCCCCTTCTCCGCGCCCGACGACGCCCGAGACCAGGTCCGCCGCGCCCTCGACCACCACGAACGGACGTTTGGAGAGCGGCCGCAGGGGATGTGGCCCGCCGAAGGGGCGGTCAGCACCGACGCCGCTGGCCTCCTCACCGAGGCGGGCGTGCGCTGGATCGCCACCGATGGGGGGATCCTCGCCCGGTCGCTCGGCCGTGCCCCCACGCCGCACGAGCTCCACCGCCCGTGGCGGTTGGCCACGCCCGGCGGCGAGATCACGATCGTGTTCCGGGACACGTTCCTCTCGAACCGGATCAGCTTCGATTACCACGCCTGGCGGCCGGAGGACGCGGCCGCGGACCTCCTCCACCGGTTGACGGACATCGGCCGGACGTGGCACGGCACACGACCTCCGCTCGTCGTGATCGCGATGGACGGGGAGAACGCGTGGGAGTTCTTCGATCGGAACGGGGAGCCGTTCTTCGCCGCCCTCTATCGCGCCCTGGGCCGGACCCCCGGGATTGTGCCGACCACGGTCTCGGGATACCTCGATCGGTTCGGGGCGGAGGCGGTGCTGAGCGATCTGTGGCCCGGGTCGTGGATCGACGCCAACTTCCGGACCTGGATCGGCCACCCAGCCCAGAACCGGGCGTGGGAGCACCTCGCTTCGGCACGGCAGGCGGCGGCCGAGGCCCGTCCCGGTCCGGCGCGGGATCGGGCCCGGGAACACCTCCTCGTCGCCGAGGGGAGCGACTGGTTCTGGTGGTACGGACCCCACCACTCCTCGCCCCACGAGCCCGTGTTCGATCGCCTGTTCCGGGCGCACCTGGCCGCCGCCCATCGCGAGCTCGGGCACGGCGTGCCCACGGAACTCGCGGTGTAGGCATGCACCCGACCCGGCGCGGGAGTACATTCCTCCGGTGACCGCGCGGGGAGGCCAGAGACGATGATCGGAGTCCTGACGTTCGTGCTCGCCGGGGGACGGGGGGAGCGACTGTACCCCTTGACCCGGGACCGGGCGAAGCCCGCGGTGCCGTTTGCTGGCCTGTACCGGATCATCGACTTCACGCTCACGAACTGCCTCCACTCCGGGCTCCGCCACATCCTCGTCCTCACCCAGTACAAGTCGCTGTCGCTTGAGCGCCACCTCCACCACGGGTGGAGCCTGTTCAGCCACGCGCTGGGGGAGTTCCTGATCGCGGTGCCGCCTCAGCAGCGGACCGCGGAGCACTGGTACCTCGGGACGGCGGACGCGATCTGGCAGAACTGGTATTCGGTCGAGCGGTTCGCGATGGAGCGGGGAGCTCCGAACGCGATCCTCATCCTAGCCGGTGACCACGTGTACAAGATGGACTACCGCCCGATGGTCCAGTTTCATCGGGAGCACGACGCGGACCTCACCGTGGGCGTCCTCTCCGTCCCGCTTCCCGAGGCCGCTAGGCAGCTCGGGGTCCTCGCCGTGGACGAAGGGCTTCGCGTCCAACGGTTCCAGGAGAAGCCGGCCGAGCCTGCCCCGTCGCCCGAGAACCCCGCGGTGTGCCTCGCCTCGATGGGGATCTACGTGTTCCGGCCGGAGGTCCTTGCCCGGAGGCTCGAGGAGGACGCCGCGATCCCAACCTCGTCGCACGATTTCGGCAAGGACGTGATCAACCGAATGGTGGGCGAGGACCGCGTGTTCGCGTTCCCGTTCGAGCGTGGGAACCGAAACCCCGTTCCCTACTGGCGCGACGTGGGAACGCTCGATGCCTACTGGGAGGCCCACATGGACCTCGTGGCGATTACCCCCTTGTTCAACCTCTACGACCGGGAGTGGCCGATCCACACCTACCACGAACCATGGCCGCCCGCAAAGACGGTTCACGAGGAGCCCGGACGGACGGGAACGGCGGTGAGCTCCCTCCTCTCCCCAGGGTGCATCGTGTCCGGGGCCCGCGTCCTGCGGTCGATCCTCTCGCCGGGGGTCCGCGTGAACAGCTTCGCCACCGTGGAGGACTCGGTCCTCCTCGCCGGCGTGGACGTAGGGCGCGGAGCGCGGGTCCGCCGCGCGATCGTGGACAAGGGGGTCCGTATCCCCGGCGGGGAGGTCATCGGCTACAATGCTGACCAAGACCGGAGTCGCTTCACCGTGACCGAGAGGGGGATCGTGGTCATCCCCAAAGAATCGCGCTTCTAGCAGGATCAGCACCGGTCAGAGGAGGTTCACATGCCGTACTTAGGAGGAAGGGACCTGGGGCAGGTGTACCGTCGGGCCCAGGCCGAGCGGTTCGCCCTCATCGCGAACAACATCGCTGAACCCAACGTTCTCCTCGGGATCCTCGCCGCCTACGAGGAGGCGAGCAGCGATCTCCTCGTGCAGGTCTCGGTGGGGTCGGCGAAGTTCGCCGGAGGGGGGAGACCCCTCGCCGGGCTGCGCGCGCTTGTCCGCTACGTCCAGGCCCTGGCTGTCGACACGAAGATCGGGGTGTTCGTGAACCTCGATCACGTCACCCCGGACCAGGTGGACGCCTTCATCCGCCCCGCCCTCGCCGAGGGGCTGTGCTCGTCGGTGATGATCGATGCCTCGGCCCTGCCGTTCGCGGACAACGTCCGCGCCACGCGAACTGTGGTCGAGCTCGCCCGCCCGTACGAGGTCCTCGTGGAGGGGGAACTCGGGCTGATCAAGGGGGTGGAGGACGAGATCTCCGCGGAGGAAGCGTTCTACACGAACCCCGACGAGGCCCTGCGCTTCGTGATGGAGACGGAGGTCGATCTCCTTGCGATCTCGGTGGGGACTGAACACGGGGTGTCAGTGGGCCGCGAGCTCAAGCTGCGCCCGGACATCGCCCGCGCTGTGGATGCCCGGTTGAGGGCGGCGCAGCTCCCCCGCCCGCTCGTCCTCCACGGTGCTTCCGGCCTATCGGCGGACCAGGTGCGGACCCTCATCCAGGCCGGGGTCTGCAAGGTGAACAAGGACACGACCTACCAGTACGTGTACGCCCGCGCTGCCGCGGAGTTCGTCGCGAGGAGCGGGGCGGAGATCCTCCCCCCCCCTGGGGTGGCGTTCGACCCGATCACGTTCGATGCCCAGAATGGGAACTGGCGCCCCAACAAGAAGGCCTTCGACCCGCGGGTGGTGGGACGGGAGATCCAGGACGCGATCCGTAGGGTAGCGGCGGAGATGATCGTCCAAGCTGGATCGGGAGGGAAGTCGCTCTATGCCTGAGTTGAAGAGGATCGGTGTCTTGACGGGCGGGGGGGATTCCCCGGGGATCAACGCCGCGATCCGGGCCATCGTGCGGCGGGCGGAGCCGGCGGGCCTCGACGTGGTCGGGTTCCGCGACGGATGGCGGGGACCGGTGGAGGACGACCTCGTGCCGCTCGGTCGGGCCGAGGTGACGGGGATCCTCCACATCGGGGGGACGGTCCTCGGCACCTCCCGCACCAACCCCTTCGAGAAGGATCGGGCCACGGGGGAGTGGAGGGCCACCCCGAAGGTGGAGCGGATTCTGGACACGCTCCGCCGCCGGCGGGTCGATGCCTTGGTCGCGATCGGGGGCGATGACACCCTCGGCGTTGCCCACCGCCTGGCCGCCTATGGCGTAAACGCGGTGGGGATCCCGCAGACGATCGACAACGACATCGCGGGAACCGACTATGCGATCGGGTTCCACTCCGCTTTGGCAGTGGTCACGGACGCCCTGGACCGGCTGCACACCACGGCCCACGCCCACCACCGGGTCCTCATCGTGGAGGTCATGGGGCGGGACGCGGGGTGGATCGCAATCCTGGGTGGGCTGGCCGGAGGCGCGGATGTGATCCTCGCTCCGGAAGAGCCGTTCTCGATCCGCGAGGTGGCAGACGCCCTCCGCCAGCGGCTGGAGGCAGGCCGCCGGTTCTCGATCATCGTCGTTGCTGAGGGGGCGCGGCCGGTCGAGCTCGGGGGGAGACAGGTGGCCCAAGAGGGCCGGGTGGACGCGTTTGGGCACCCCCAGCTCGGCGGAGTGGGGTACTGGCTCGCCGCTGAACTGGAGAAGGAGGGCCTCCCCCTCACCCCCCGCGTGACCGTGCTTTCCTACCTCCAGCGGGGAGGGGTCGCCACCCCGTTCGATCGCCTCCTGGCCACGCGGTTCGGGGTGGCGGCGGTGGAGTTCGCCCTCGCTGGCCGGTACGATGCGATGACCGCCCTGCGCGGCCCTGACGTGGTGGCCGTCCCCCTTGCCGAGGTCCTCGCGGGGTGTCCGAAGCCGGTCGGGCCGGAGTTCCTCGCCCTGGCTCGGAACATCGGAGTGAGGTGAGTCGTATGGTGCGGAAGTCTCTTCTGGTCGTCCTTTTCATGGGTGTGCTCGCTGTGGGCGCCGGGCCCGGCGATGCCCTGTTCTCCCCCCTCGGTCAGGTCTA